>CACYWW010000034.1 GCA_902778145.1 uncultured Ruminococcus sp. | reverse complement strand
TTCGGGATCGACCATCGCCTGATCGGGACGGAGCTTCGCTTCCGGATCGGGACAATACTCAACTTTTGTCTCGGCGTCGGTGTGATACCAGGATTTATTGTGATCCTGCGCGCGGAAATTTGGCTTGACGTATGGATTGAAATCTTCGGCGGCGGAGAGATTCTGAACAATTCCGGCAAGTTGATCGTACTGCATCACGTCGAGCATTGTGCCAATGGCAGTGTGCATAAAATCGTCAGATTTTTTATCAAGGTCGGGGTCGTCAAGGTCAAACTGGCTGAATATAGACTCAACGATTTCATCCGGACCGGTGAGCAGCAGCCGCACACCATCCGATACCAAATCCTCCACGCTGTCCCGCAGAGCGATCAGCGGATTGTCTTGCATTTTTTCACCGTTCAATCTGATCGTATGATCGAAATATCCTGACCACGCCGCCAGCCCTCTCTTGCGAGCTTCTTGCTCAAACGCGGCGTCCATAATGCGACCGATGCGGCTGATCGCCTCGTGATCCTCGGTAGAGCGAGATTTCGGTTCGGAAATTTTCGCCGTTGACCAGTCGTGTTTTTTGAAAAACGCCCGCATTTCCAGTATCGTCGGCGCACGGTCAAGGTCAAGTAAGGTTGTGTCAAGCGGCATTTATACTGTCCTCTCTGATTCCCTATACTTTTTTTCTGAAAAGTATAGATAGTCCTCTTTGGTGATAAATGCATCCATTACTTTATTTATAATCATAGAATAGTATGAAACAACACTTTTAATCTGGTTAATTGTTTCGTCAACGTTACAGTCTCCTCTTAATTCACATTTCAGCGCTTTTATGGAGTTTTCAGCTTTTTTTGTGGTTTTAATATTCAGCGGATGATTATTCTCGTTTTCCCAAATCATCTTGAACTGAAGTAAGTAATCGATAGCCTTTCGCTTAAAAATTGGATCTTTTATATTGCTGACGGGAATATACTCTTTTGTGCTTCGTTCATAATATTCCCACCCAAGCCACACAATTGGCCCTCCATAATACCATTCAATACGAATAAACAGATGAACATTGTCTTGAGGCCCTGTCCCTTGTTTTCTCCACGAATCCTTATACAAATCAGTCGAGAACTCAGAATGCCCATGACCTGTTACAGGGAAATTGCTCACATTGAACCTTTCTTTGCCTGCAACTGCTTGCCAAACATTATCGTATGTACCCGAAGCAAATAGTGTCAACGGCGTTATCCAATAAGTATCATCTTGAAAAAGGTCTGAATATTTTTGGACTTTTATATCAGCCTCAAATCTTCGATAATTATCCACCTGATTAAGGATCGTTTTTCTAATTACTTCCAAACATTCATCTTGGAATCTCACATCAAGAAAAATTGATTCATAAAAATCTGTCCACTTTATTGGCTTAAAGAACTCGCTTCGCGAGGAAATTCCCGAAAGAGTTAAAAAGAACAACTTAACATTTGCATTTTCAACGCCAAGTTCTCTTTTAATCATTTCTTTATTTTTCTCATAATCAGATGTTTGATCATCTCCTTCTGATGAAAACATTTTTGATTCTACGATTGACACTTGGTTTTCATTATAGAGAATAAAATCAGGTGTAATCTGTTTTCTAATACTGCTTTCAATGTTTGTAAATGATCTTCTTACAACTTCAAAAGGATTGTCGCAAAATCCAAATTGCAGACCAACGCGTCTCCTAAACTCGTTGGTCCCGCCTTTTATCATTTCAAGGAGGCAGTATGTGTATATATCCTCTTTCGTTTCCACTCTAAATAGTTTGAATAAATCTACCATTGTTTGTTTTCTCCTTAATAGCGGACATAATCCACATTTCGCACTGAGAGAGTTTTTATCTCTTATTCCTCGGTCTCGTAGTAGTACGAATAGTCAATGCCTTTCATAATGATCTCGCGGTTGTGAATATCATCGGTCAACGCGTTCTTAATCAGTTCGTAAATTTTCGCCGGATCGGAGACACTTTCGCGCATAGCCGAGAGATAATCCTTTTTGTCGATCAGGCTCCAGTCAACGCATTTTTTCAGATTCTTCTTCAAAATCAGATCGAGCCAGATGCGAGTGCTTCTGCCGTTACCCTCCATAAACGGATGCGCAACATTCATTTCCACATATTTTTTGACGATTTCTTCAAGCGTACTTTCCGGCATTTTTTCGATATACGCAAGTGCTCCGTCCAGGTACAGCGCGGGCGCAAAGGCAAAGCCGCCCTTTGCGATATTGACCGTCCGTATCTGCCCGGCGAAATCATAGAGTCCGCCGAAAATGTAGCCGTGGATCTGTTGCAGCCCTTTCGACGTTCCGACTTCGATGTTATCGATAAAGCCGCTTTCAAAAAGCTCGTAAGCTTTTTGCTTGCTTTTTTCGTCAAGCGAAGTCTCCATATTTTTCATCCAGCGAGCGAAAAATTCGGATTTTTTGCTCGGTATCAGTGCGATGACAGTATTCAGCCCGGTCTCATCCACAACGTCGGTGTTGTAAAACTTGCCGTCCCGCGCTTTTAATTTCAGTTGTCGACAAATCGTCGACAACTCATTTTTACGACTTTTGATTTTATTCCAATACGAACGTGGATTCTTGCTTTTTGTCAGTGCTTCTGCAATATCCGCAGCGCAAAACCACCATTTGGAACTTTCATCATCCCAAACGGCTCGCACCGGTATATCTTCAAAAAATCGTATAGATGTTTTTTGCATAATGATCTCTCCATAGTTACAATGCACTTGTTAATGAAGCGATTGGAAAACTTGAAAAAGCAGCTTTTGTTTCATCATTCATTTTGTCATAATACACTTTTGCTTCTTCGTGAGCGTTCAATAAGATACTGCACCCGCATTTCACGCATAAATCATCTGTACCATCTTTTATTTCGGAAAGCTTATTCTTCTCATCCTTGGTTAAGTCTCGTGAACGCTTAAGTGATTGACAATAGTTTATAAAATGAATATCACTTGGATTATGATTGTAAATCTTCTCAGAAAGGGTAATGCTTGCTAACAATGATTCGGAGTGTTTGTATTTATCGTAATACTCTATAAGTTTGAGCAAAATCTGAACTGTGACTTCTACGTCATACTCATCATCCAAATGACTCATCAAATCGTCGATCATTTCATCGTAATTGACATTATCAATCAGTTCAAAACCGTTTATGTTGTTTTGGACCAGAATAGAATACACGCTAACATCTTTGCCTTTTTTATCCGCAAAATCGGCTTTTAATAATAACAATTTGGGATGAAAAACGCTGAATACATAGTTTTTGCCGTTTTCAAGAGCTTTACAATAGCATAGAATGTTTACATCACCAAGTCGTAAATATGCCATCCCTGTTGTCCCAATTCCTAATGCGACTTCTTCTCCATATAACTCACTTCGCGAAAAATCGTACAGATTTCTCCATTGGGTCTCATTCAGACTGTCAAAGTCAAAATTTTTTATTATGCCGATGTTGTTGAATAGTTTTTTCAAATCAGCATAATAGTTTAACGATGCTTCGATTTTTTCTCTTTCTTCGCTTCTGTCGATTGAATTGTCAACGGGAAGAACAAACCCTCCAATTTCAACTTTCCCACCGCCAAATAATCCTTTTGCAAACAATAGCGTGTTGATTCTCTCGTCAAGCGATCCTTTAACGTTGTAGTTGAACGTAGTGTTTTTACCTGAAAAGCGTCCTGTGATATACTTGCCTATTTTACATGTAAAGCCGAACTCATCTTCTATTATTTCATACTCGTCAAACAAGACATTATCATCTACTTTTACAGGAAGACAGACACTTCTTCCCAAAGCAAAATGATTATCTCCGCTGACTCTATCAACCACAAAGTTTAATCCAAGATCATCGGAGTGATAGTAAAGGTAGGGGCGTTCTTTTTTGATGGCTTTGATTATATCTTGACCACTAAACGGGTTTTCAACATCAAGATGAAAGCGGATCGTCCCTGCAGGAATCTTCTTCACCAAATCTTCCATGCTAAAAACATCCGGAATCATCTGCTCTTGCTGAGATGCTTCATTTATAAACCGATTGATTATTTGTTTTACCGAGGAAACATCATTGAGCGGAAGCTCATAGAAATCCGTAGTCATTGACGCTTGACCAGCGCTTTCAATCAGGAACTTATTTATATCCCATAAGAGAAGCGGCTTGTAATAAATCTTATAATTATCGCCAATAAGTTCAACTACAAAATAGAGAATCTTCTTCTTTTTGAGATAGTTTTTTATATCGTCAACGTCGATAGAGATTCTGTTTGTGTATGATTTTACTGTCCGGCACTTAACTTGAACAGGTATTTCGTCAATAAGTGCTTTCTTAGAAAACGGAACTCCTGAATACACGGTGATACTGCCATCCCAAGAAGTTGCTTTATCACCCCTCGGAATGTTTGATTGCACTATTCCGGTTTTTAACAATTCAGTCTCGAGATAATTGATTCCTAAGTGCTCTTTTGCCGAATTGTCAAAATTGCATTTCATCTATTCATACCTTTCTTTCAACTCGATTACAACATTCTATTAGGCTCTCTCGATTACGTTCAGTGTTTACAGATTGCTGGCGTCTGATTGCAAATAACGCCGCAGAATCTCCGCTTGTTTAACTTCAAATTCTTTGAGTTTTGATTCGGCGTTGGAAATCTTCTTTTCAATCTCAACAATCTCATTTATTATCGAATCCTGTTTGTCTCTCTCTGGAACAGTAAAGGTAATCCCTTGAACTCTGTCGATTGACGCACGATAAGAACGAGAGAATCCCATCTTACGACCTTCGACCTCAAGTATATGCACCAGATATCGCGGGTTAACTTCTTCCGTTTTACAACGCAAAACGCCGCAATGATCTGTCGGGTAGAATTCCTTGCTTTCCGGCATATAACTTGTCATCCAATCACCGTCGATGCCCCACAAAACAGACGGCATGGAGAAATCAGTGATCAAGAGTTTATCTATGTAGCCAAACGGTTCATTGACGTTTGCGCTGAATACAGGGATTGTGCCGTCAGAAACAAGTTCTTTATCCAGTACGCGCTTACCGATGGATACACTGAATTTTTCCGCATCAGACAGACTCAGTCTGTCCCCCCCCCGGTTAGCTATATCTAACTCGGAAAATAGGTCTTCAATTTTCTTTTTATACGCATCAATAGTCATTCGAGTTTCTTTATATTCTGCGTCTATCTTTTCGCATTCTTCAATTATTATTTGTTGGACATCAATAGGAGGGATAGGGATCGGAATATCCATATATCTTCCCATATCTAAATTCTTTAGCCCACCCATACCATTTTGATATCCAAATGTTTTATCTTGTTGGTAGTACTCGTTTAACACATAGAATAGATATTTCGATAAAATACCATCATTGTTTATCCTCAAACGAGATGTAAAATTTGAAAATGAGTATTCTCCTTCTTCAACATCAAAATACACTACTCGACCAACCGCTTGCGTTTGGCTACCTCCAGATTTTTCAAGAATTATATCACCCTTCTGAAGTATTCTATCTTTAAGTGCGGACACCTCAACACTTATCTCAGCAACATCCGACAAATTTAAATGTCCATCCATAGTAAAATTAGTGTTCCTTATGACTTTAACAACTTTTAGCGGGGCTTTTTCTCCTGTCCATAATCCGCTTGTCACGCTTACACAACTGGACAATCTTAATGCAGGGAATTTTGAAGTGTTTTTAATAACCGCATTGACATTCGGCTGTATTGCTTTATTAAAACTCGCGCGAGAAAAATCAAGCATATACTTTGTGCTCACTACTGATCCATATGCCTTTTGCTCAGTACCAAAAGATGATGACAAACCTTTAAACGAGTTTTTAATTGCGTTTGCAAGTGTACCCTCCGCCGCACGATCAGAATCGTTATACATTTTCCCGCCCGGAGTAATGATCTGAATACCCTCATTGCCTTTACGATTTGACCAATCGTATCCAAGAAATTCTTTCTGTTCTTTATTGTCAGCCGGAGCAGTTATAATCACAGTAGTCTGACGATATACAAGGGAGAAATAGAACAGTTTCTCCTGCTCAATTCCATTGGCAAAAGAATAGAACTTATCCAGATACAAGGCGGCTTGCTCATCGGCACTTTTGTTTTTATACGCTTTGGTTTTTAGCAGATTTTTGGCATCCGCGGAATCTGAAAAAGCAACAACATACATTTTGAAATACTCAATATCGTTCAGTTCATCAAGCGAATATGCTTTTTTAAGGAAATTTGTATATGTTTCTTCATCAAGTTCGATTTGAGCAATATACGCTTCAAGTATTTCCTTGTCTTTCCAATCTGTTAGTTCAGCACCGCTGAAAATTGCATCAACTGAATCCGCCGACAAATCTATCTGCTTCGGCGGTTCGTTAAACTTTTCAAGGAACATAACAACCGTGTTTGTCCCGGTTGCACCGAACGTTTTAGAACCAAACGCCGCAATGCCGCGAATATAGAAATTTTGCAAAAGCTGCTCGCGTGCACCGGTGTAACTTGCGCTGTCATTTGATAGAATAGAACTCGGAAGTATCACCGCCGCAATACCTTGCGGTTTAAGAAGCTGTCCGATTCGCTCTACAAACAGCGTTTCTATCTCTCCGCCGTTAAGACCAATACGGTCAAGAAGGGTGAAACTGTTATTCTTCAGCTGAAGATGCTGTTTGAAGTCTTTTACTGAATACGGCGGATTGGCAACCAGAATATCAAACGTACCGTTTTCAATGCCTTTATCCGGCGCATTTTCGAGTCCGTCGCCGAAAATGATATTTCCTTCGCCGGCGCCATTCATAAACAGAGATATTTTTGCAACACGGGCAAGACGGTAGTCTTTTTCAATACCGAAAATGTGATCTCTTGCCCATGCGTTGCTCTTGTTTTCATCAGGCTTTATAAAATAGTTTATTGCTTCTATTGCCTCTGTCAAGAAATGCCCCGCACCACAGGCGTAGTCGATAACCTTAGGATAGACCGTTCCTCTGTCGGATTTTACCATACGATCAACAGGCAGACTATCCCAAATAAACCGAGTGATCGGCATCGGGGTAAAGAACTGTCCTTCGTTTTGCTTAAAGCCCTTGTTCAAAAGTTGCTCGAACAAATCTCCGAGAAATTGATGCTTTGAGGGGTACACAATTCTGTATTTTTCAAACAACTGCACCATTTCAACGAGTATTTTACCATTTTGATAAAATAATTCCTCGTTGTGAACGTCTTTGAAGGCGAAATCGTTGTTAGAGTAGAATTTCAGAATACGAATCGTGTTTTGCAGATCTTCAATCGCTTTTTTGCGCTTTGATCCCGTGTATGTAGAAAACAGCCATTCGGGATAGTCGGCGGAAACATAAAGAATTTCTTCGCGCATGAATTTCTCCATGCCGTCTCTATGAAGGCGCTGTAATCTGTCCTGTAACGTTTCGTATGTATCGGTGCCTTGCTTATATTGGAATTCTACTTCGTCCTCCTCGCCTTTTGTGCTTTCATCAACAAGCTTGCAAATGAATAGTGCAATAAGGCGGTTAAATGCATTTTCTTTGTCGCTTACGTTGTTATGGCGAAGTATTTCCTCGAACTTATTGACGATTTTATCGTCAGGAGTAAAGTCGCGAAGGTTTTTCTTCAACAGAGGTTTTACACCGATTTTATAAGCAACCGAATCTGCCGAGAAAATCAGATCATCATGAATCTGATTTGCATATGTTTCTTTCCAGACCTCGTATCTTCCGGGAGCGGTATGAGCGTCGCGATACAGTTTTATGGATTTGTCCTTTTTTGATAAAAGGATAATATTGGCATCATCTGAGCAATCTATTGTTGGAGACTTATACTCGATGCTTCCGTCCTTGTAATCAGAAGCATAGAGAACGAGCCATTTGCATGACTGTTCCTGCTGCCAGTAAGAAAACAACTGCGCTCCATCGTTTTTTGTATCACTCAGCGCTTTATCAAACTCTCTACCCCAGGTTTTACACTCAACTATAAAGAGCATCGAGCCTTTTTCATCGGTTACGCAAATATCTGCACGGCCACTTTTTGCATCGTGTCCGAGATGCCATTCTTTTTCAAGTTCTATATGCTCGGGGCGATATCCTTTTTCAAGGAGACGGGTTACACACTCAAACACAACGAAATTCTCTGGCGCGTCAAAACCATCGTTTCTATCCCGCCCCTTTATTTGCGTGGGATAATACAGTTTTTTGCCGGCAAAATCGACACTTAAAAATACTCCAAATGTTGCAAACTGTTTTTCAAGCACATTTCCACTGCCGGAAAATCCGAGTTTTATAAGAAGTTCCTTGAAATTTGATTGCGTAATCATATGTCTGATCTCCTTTTATGATTCCTTTTTGATTCTATCAAATACCTTGTCCCATAAAACGGACTATTGGCAGATTTCTTTTATCGTTTCGTAAATCCATGACGTGACGTACTGCGTTTCAGAGAGAAGCGCTTTGCGTTCGTCATCGGTGGTCACGCTTCGCAATTTTTCAATAATTTTTGGCGTAACGCCGTCTTTGCCACAGGTTTTCAACGCCTGAACGATAAGCGCGGATTTCGGAGACATATTCGAGAGTTCTTTTTTCGCCGTTCGCTTGAAATACAGTGTCGCGTTTCCATAGGAATATTCACGATACGCGCCGTCGCTTACATAAACCCACTGAGAAGGAACCTGTTCGGACAGCCCCAAAAGATTCAGCGCCGTATCGCCGCAGGGAACGATCGTCCATCCGTAATTTCTCGCAAGCGCATGGGCGACGTCATCCGGGGAGGGGGCAACGGTTTCGCCGAGCAGTTCGCTATGCTTTGGCTTATAATAAACGCCGCGCATAACACGGGTCAGTGTACCGTCGTTTTCGAGGCGCGTGATCGCCTTGCGTACCGCTTCGGGATCGGCGAGATCGGAAAAGTCCGAGAGTATAAAAACGCTCCCGGTCTTGGCGGCTTCTATTCGGTTTCGGATCGCATCTGTGCAGCCTAATTGTCTCATGTGGCACCTCTTTCTAATCGTCACCTCAATTATACCACATTTGTGACAAATAATCAAGTGGTATTTGTGAACTAATTGAAGAAAAAGGGCACAGCGTTTGCAAGTGAATGAAAAGTGGGGGCAGTTATTATAAAGTCGGAAATGATATTTCCGGAAGGTGGGAGCAGTATTTAAAATCAAGAGTTCTTAAAAAGGTGGGCGCAGTATCTTAAGTTGGAGAATAATCTTTCTTCGTAAAGATTTATAAACTTGTATGAAGAAAGTAGCGGAGCCGGGGCTCCGCTACTTGGTTGAGTTTTCATTTGTGAGTTGGATCGATCTGCTTTCCGTCATTAGTTGAACACCCAGGGAGAAGCCGTATCGGAAAGCGGATAGCTCGGCGAGGGAGTGCATTTCGTTGACGGCGGCGTCGTACTTTTCGAGAGTCTCCTTTTGCCGTTCGGTGAGTGTGTCGCTCAACTTGTCCTGGGTTTTGCCCATGAGGGAGAGCAGATTTTTGAACTGCTTGTCATTCTGCAGGATTGCCTCATGCGGGTCGATGTTGCCGTACCAGAGTTCTTCCAGCACTGTCATACGAAAATCACCTCGTTCAGGACGATCTCGTTGACCCGGTCGCGGATGTTGTTCATAGCACCGACCCACGCCATTTGGTCCCGGCGTTTCAATTCTTCGGTGATGCCTTCCTGCTTGGCAAATTGTTTTACCATCTGAAAAACCATTTCATCTGCCTGTTCATCAATACTTTTCAGATAGGGGATAAGATTCCCATTCATCCGCATTACGCCGATCACGCTCGGTTTGGTTTCTTTCAGATACTGATAATGCCTTTGTCCCCAGATTCCAACGCCTTTTAAGTTGTCTTTCATAGTGCAATACCTCCTTTGCGATCTCATTGTACCGCAAAGGAGGGGTTTTGAAAAATGTGCGTTTTTTGTTTACTGCCCTTGATATTGTTAGTTATTTATTCTGCTCTTTTTTCCATTCTTCAAATGCCTCTCTGTTTTTCGGATCAGCATAAAACTTTTGTATTATTGGAGTAATCGCCCTGGCAAATGACTCCATAGCACTCTTGGGTGGTCTGTATCCTTCTGTATTAAATTCGCAAACGCAGTTCCCACTATCAAGATCAATAATCCTTGTAGCATATCCTGCTCTGATTTTTTCTTGTTCTTGTTCGGATAGTTTAAAAAGAACTTGCGTTTGGAGGTTGGATAGTGTATTTTCATCAAAAGGTGTTGAATTCTCCAAATCTGTTTCTAAGAAGATAACTGCCATTCCTTGTTTTCTTGCTTTCATATCTAATTCCTTTCTTTATGATACTTGTTATCAAGGGCAGTAAACAAAAATCCCTCTGCCGGATCACCGGTAGAGGGATTTTCTCGTAATATTGCTTAGATCAAGATATCGATTCGGATATCTTTCCACTGACTTGTCTTGAAGTGGTGGACGCTCGGGGCTGTTTTTATAAACTCGCGGGCGTACGCTTCATCGACGGTCAGTTCGGCGATTTTTAAGGGTTTGGAGGTCTTATTTCCCCTGTTCCTTAATAGCAGCCTGAGCTGCCGCGAGGCGGGCTATCGGTACTCTGAACGGTGAGCAGGATACGTAGGTGAGGCCGATCTTATGGCAGAATTCAACGGACGTGGGATCGCCGCCGTGCTCGCCGCAGATACCGATGTGCATTTCGGGACGTACGGATTTGCCGAGCTGGACCGCCATCTTCATGAGCTTGCCTACGCCGACCTGGTCGAGCTTTGCGAACGGGTCGTTCTCGTAGATCTTGGTATCGTAGTACGCGGGTAAGAACTTGCCGGCGTCGTCACGGCTGAAGCCGAACGTCATCTGAGTGAGGTCGTTCGTGCCGAAGCAGAAGAACTCAGCCTCTTTTGCGATATCGTCGGCGGTGAGAGCCGCGCGCGGTATCTCTATCATCGTACCGACTTCGTACTTGAGCTCGACGCCCGCCGCCTTGATCTCGGCGTCGGCGGTCTCAACGACCACGTTCTTGACGTATTTGAGCTCTTTGGCTTCGCCTACCAGCGGGATCATGATCTCGGGGCAGACCTTCCAGTCGGGATGCTTCTTCTGAACGTTGATAGCCGCTCTGATGACAGCCTTTGTCTGCATAACGGCGATCTCGGGATAAGTTACGGTCAGACGGCAGCCTCTGTGACCCATCATCGGGTTGGCTTCGTGCAGGCCCTGGATTATGCCCTTTATAGTCTCAACGGACTTGTTCTGAGCCTTTGCGAGAGCTTCGATCTCGTTCTCTTCTGTCGGAACGAATTCGTGCAGAGGCGGATCGAGGAATCTGATCGTTACGGGGCAGCCTTCGAGAGCTTCATAAAGCGCCTCAAAGTCAGCCTGCTGCATCGGCATGATCTTGGCGAGAGCTACTTCTCTCTCTTCCTTTGTGTCGGAGCAGATCATTTCACGGAAAGCGGCTATTCTGTCGGGTTCGAAGAACATATGCTCGGTACGGCAGAGGCCTATACCCTCGGCGCCGAGCTCACGTGCCTTCTTCGCGTCGCGCGGAGTATCGGCGTTCGTTCTGACCTGGAGCTTTCTGAACTGGTCAGCCCAGCCCATGATCCTGCCGAACTCGCCTTCGACCTTTGCGTCGACGGTCGGGATGGCTTCGCCGTAGATGTTGCCGGTGGAGCCGTCTATGGAGATGACGTCGCCCTCGTGGAAGGTCCTTCCGGCGAGAGTGAACTGCTTGTTCTCTTCATCCATGACGATCGCGCCGCATCCGGATACGCAGCAGGTGCCCATGCCGCGGGCGACGACGGCCGCGTGAGAGGTCATACCGCCGCGAACGGTGAGTATGCCCTGAGAAGCCTTCATACCGGTGATATCCTCGGGAGAGGTTTCAAGACGGACGAGAACGACCTTCTTGCCCTTCTTCTTCCAGGCTTCCGCATCCTCCGCGGAGAATACGATCTGACCGCAGGCTGCGCCGGGAGAAGCGCCGAGACCCTTTCCGAGAGGCGTTGCGGCTTTGAGAGCCTTCGCGTCGAACTGCGGATGGAGCAGTGTGTCAAGGTTTCTCGGATCTATCATGAGAACGGCTTCCTCCGGAGTTCTCATGCCCTCGTCAACGAGGTCGCACGCGATCTTCAGAGCCGCCTGAGCGGTACGCTTGCCGTTTCTGGTCTGGAGCATGAAGAGCTTGCCGTGCTCTACGGTGAACTCCATGTCCTGCATATCCTTGTAGTGATCCTCAAGCGTCTTGCAGACGTCTACGAACTGCTTGAAGGCTTCCGGGAATTTCTCTTTCATTTCGGTGATGTGCATGGGCGTACGTACGCCGGCAACAACGTCCTCACCCTGTGCGTTGGTAAGGAATTCGCCGAACAGACCCTTTGCGCCGGTAGCGGGGTCACGCGTGAACGCGACGCCGGTGCCGCAGTCGTCACCCATGTTGCCGAACGCCATCATCTGTACGTTGACGGCAGTGCCCCATGAATACGGTATATCGTTGTCACGTCTGTAGACGTTGGCTCTCGGGTTGTCCCAGGAACGGAAAACGGCTTTGATGGCGCCCATCAGCTGTTCCTTCGGATCGGTCGGGAAATCGACGCCGATCTTGGACTTGTACTCGGCCTTGAACTGCTCCGCGAGCTTCTTCAGGTCGTCGGCGTCGAGATCGATATCGTTCTTTACGCCCTTTTCTTCCTTCATCTTATCGATGAGCTGTTCGAAGTATTTCTTGCCGACTTCCATAACGACGTCGGAATACATCTGGATGAATCTTCTGTAGCAGTCGTACGCCCATCTTGCGTTGCCGGATTTTTCGGCAAGGACTTTAACGACTTCTTCGTTAAGACCGAGGTTGAGAATGGTGTCCATCATACCGGGCATGGAAGCTCTCGCGCCGGAACGGACGGAAACGAGCAGGGGGTTTTCCTTATCGCCGAACTTTTTGCCGGTGATATTTTCCATCTTCTCGATATATTCCATGATCTGAGCCTGGATCTCGGGGTTTATCTGTCTGCCGTCCTCATAATACTGCGTGCAGGCCTCCGTCGAGATGGTGAAGCCCTGCGGAACCGGAAGACCGATATTCGTCATTTCAGCAAGGTTGGCGCCTTTTCCGCCGAGGAGCTCACGCATATTGGCGTTGCCTTCGGTGAAAAGGTAAATGTACTTGTGTGCCATTTTTTGAATCCTTTCTTCTTTTGTATTTACACACTCTTTGTGCATACGGTGTAATGATACCATTTTTTTGTGATCAAATCAATACATAAAAGCGAGTTTTATAATATATTGCCATGAAAATTTACATATTCTTTAATTACACTCAACAGAAAAACTCCGCCGCGGAACGATTTTCTTTGTCACACGCAAAAATCGCCCGCGGTTCCGCGGGCGATTTTTGCTTTGTGGCTTTTATCTCATGGAAGCCTTTATTCTTTCAAGCGATCTGATGAAGAAATCAGCCTCTTCATCGCTCATACCTTCGACGAAGATATTGTTGATGCCGTTGATGCCTTCATTGAGTCTTTCGGTGGTCTCTCTGCCCTTGTCGGAAAGATAAACGTGGGTCTTTCTGAGGTCGTTTTCATCGACGACTCTTCTGACAAGCCCTTCCTTCTCCATCTTGCGGAGGGTGATGCTTATCGTGGGAGCCTTCATCCCGGTCTTTTCCGCGAGAGAAAGCTGCGTGCCGCCGTCCTTGACGTACAGCGTGGAAAGAAGCGCTCTGTAAGCATTCTTGACGCCGAGGTTTTCAGCCTCGATGCGTACTCTGAGTTTGTACATGCGAGCTATTTCATTGGTCAGCTCGGCTGCGTATGCTCCGTTGTTTCTTTTCATGATTTTTACCCCCATCATTGTTTGATCACATTGTACATCAAAAGATTAAAAAAGTCAATAACTATGGAAAAATTTAATTAAATTTTCACCAATTACTCACAATTAAACTCATTTCAAACAGTCAAACAAGTTATTTCGAATCCACCGTCGCCGATTTTGATAAGGCCGTATGTAGGCTTTCCGGTCGTCGGGCGCGAAATGCTGCCGGGATTGAAGACCGTGACGGTTTTTTCGCCGTTTCTGACAACGTTTTTATACGGCGTATGCGTGTGTCCGAAGAGCGCTATATCGCAATTTTGTGACGCGGCGTAAGCCTCATACCGGGACACGTCATACTTGACGCCGAAAGCGTGACCGTGGCACATTATCATATCGATCCCGCACAGGTTGACGCGGTATATCTCCGGCGCGTCCGACATGATATCGCAGTTGCCGCGGACGGTCAGAAGTCCCGTTTCGGGTCCGAGCGAAAGATATGACGTATCGTCCTCGCCGTCGCCCAGGTGTATGACGCATTCCGCGCCGGGATAACGCTTCATGACCTCGCTCATATTGAACGAGCTGCGGTGTGAATCTGAAAAAACAACTATCAGTTTATCCATCGGTGTCTCCTTTTGAGTTGGTATCAATCCGCCGGTTCATGCATAGAATAGTAGTGAAAAGGGGGGGATATCATGGAAATAAACAAAGACCGGATACGCGCGCTCACGTCGCTTTCCGACGACGAGCTGCGTGAAAGGCTCAGGGCGGCGGCGGAGGCGGCCGGTATTGACGGCAAACTCGCCGCAAAACGTCTTCCCAATATGGATACGGTCAGAAAAAAGCTCGGGTCACTGTCCGACGCACAGATAAAAGCTCTCGTGACGGCTCTGGGCGAGGACAGGATAAAGAATATCATACCAGGTCCGGGCGATGGAAAGCGCTGACGTTTTATCGGAGCTTTTCTCCGATCCGGAGAAGCTTTCCGCCGCGGTAAGCGCCGTATCATCGATGCTCGGCGGAGAGCGGCGCGATGAGGCTCCGAAATTGAAATTACCCGAAAAACGCTCCGACTCTGCGGAGCTGATCCGGGCGCTCAGACCGTTCCTTTCGCCCGAGAGGCGCGCGAGGGCGGACAGGGCAATACGTCTTCTGACGCTTGCCGAGCTCATGTCCGGTATGCGGGATATATGGTGAGAAGAATGTACGCACAGCAATACAGACAGCCGCCGAAGGATTACGGCGGAACGGCGATGAAGCCGCCGAAGGAAGAGCCGGCGGATGACGCGGCGCGTCCGCCCGAGCCGGATCCCGTGCCTTTACCGGAGCGTCAGCCGCCCGGCGCGAGGTCAGACGAGCTGTTGATCGCGGCAGTCATAATGATCGTGATGTCGGGCGAAAAAGACGGGAACATGCTCACGCTCCTCGCGCTTCTGTTTATTCTTCTTTAGGCTCTTTTTTCCGGAAGATCAGGAGCTTACTGAAGAAATAGTTCAGAATGACGGTGACGACGGACGCCGCGAGCTTGACCGCGTTCTTGTTCCACCCGAGCGCGGTGACGAACACGGCGAGTATAGCCGATTCGATCAGAAGCGAGGCGACCCTCGCGCCGACGAAAAGCACGATCTCGCGGAAAACGGTGTTTTTGCTTTTATCGCGCGATCCGAACACAAAGAATTTGTTCGTCACGTACGCGAACGCAACGGCGGCGACCCATGAGATGACGTTCACGACGAGCGTCCACCATCCGATCTTGTCCGCCATTCCCGGCAGATTGACGAGCGGATAGAACACTATGTAATTCACGAGCGTCGTCAGAGCGCCGAATACGATATAGAGCACCGCTTCTTTATGCGCCTTTATGAAGGCACTGCATTTTTTGCGGAAAACGAGATAAAGCACGCCGCACACAAGCAGGCACGCCGCGCCGATAATGAGCCATGTGCCGATCTTCACACCGAAGATCGTGTCGTTCAAAAGTTCTTTCATTCCTTGTCCGTTCCAAGCTGAGTGAGAAGAGCCTCAAGCTCCTCCGGGGTATATAGCGATCCGAGCGCCGCGCAGAGCGCCTTTGACGAAAGCGTCGGCGGGAGTCCCGCGAGGCGGCAGAGCGCGGCGCGTTTTTCCGCGCTGTTTTCACGTCCGCAAAGTCCGAGCTCGTAAAGCCGGGCACGGTCGATCCCGGCGCCCCGCACGGTCCCTCCCTCATACGGCGAGAAAAGCTTAAGAAGAGTTTCCGTATCCGTCCCCTCCACGCCGAGGAATCCCTCCGCGGACGGGGCGCTTTTGCGTTTTTCCTTGCCCGCGACCTGCGGGATATACACGTTTATTATCCTGACGCCGGGCAGGATCCCCTTGAGATGCCCGCGTATGAGCTCGCCCGCTTTGTCGCTGTCCGTCGCGATAATAACGCCGTTTTCGCACAGCCTTTTCAGGTACGCGCGTTTTTCACGGTCATTGAACACGCGGAAGCCGTCCGTCGTCACGATCTGCGCGTCAAGCAAAGACGACAGCTTTATCTTATCGTATTTGCCCTCTACAATAACAGGCAGAGATATTCTGAGCTTCATATGCTGCATACGAGCTGGGTAAGCGTTCCCCAGGCGTCCGACGACGTTGTCTTCAGCTTTTTGTCCGCCTCATAACAGGCGTCGAGAAATCTGAAAACGCGTTTTTCCGTAACATCCGAGACGGACTGATACGCGAGCTTTACCACGTATTCGTTCAGTCCGAGCTGTTTCGCGGCGGCGGGATACGTAAGCCCGTTCTTCTGCGCGAGCTTGATCCGGCAGAGCTTCTCCGCCTCGGAAATTATCGTCGCTAAGATGAGCTGCGGCTTTTCCGCCCGGCTTCTCGCGTCCGAAACGTATGAAAGCAGAGCCGACGGGTCGCGCCGCCTTATATTGTCCGATATGAAGAAGGCGGAGAATTCCGTCCGCTCGGGGACGAGCTCGTCTATATCATGGCGCGTCACCGCCGCGCTGTTCTTCTCCGCGGCGTACGCGCAGAGCTTCGCGACGGAAGTGTAAAGCTCGGTCATATCGGTGCCCGCGCGGTCGATCAGATAGCCCGCGTCCGCCTCAGACAGCGTCCTGCCCTCGGCTTCAACGTGGCGGATCACCCATCTGAGCACGCGAGCCTTTGTCAGCCGGTCAAAAAACAGTACCGTTCCGGGTATTTTTGAAAGCGCCGCCCGCTCCTCGCGCGAGCCGCCCTCGAATTCGTCCGGCGTCGTATATATCACAAGGTGGAGATGCGGAAATTTACACGCCGTTTCTATCACCTCGTCGGTCTTCTTTTTGAATCTCTGCTGGCACATCGGGTAGCCGGAGCCGTACCATACGATCATCCGGGCGTCGGAAAACTGCGGCAGCATGTACGCCGTCTCAAGCACGCGGTCCGCCTGATCCGGACCCGTAACGGACGTGTAATTCAGATCCGCCGTATCGGCGGGGATGACCGCCGCCTTCAGATCGGACAGAAAGCGCCGTTTCAGGAATTCCTCTCCGCCGTACAGGAAATACAGCCCGCCGGGCGGGGACGATATCAGTTCTTTTGTCTGTTTTACGATATCCTGCTTTTCCATATCATCTTCCAAGCTCTATGAGCCTGCCCATGCCCTCCGCGCCGAGACCCGTCACGATCTGGAGGGTATTGCCTATGTATTCCTCGTGGAAAAAATGGACGTGCCCCGTAAGGACGGCCGCCACGTTGTCCGCCGCGGCGATCATTTTTGCCATTTTGCTGTTTTGTATGCAAATGTCCCTGCCCCACACCTTCGACGTTTTCTCCGAGAGCGCGGGCGCCGCAAGCGGGACGTGGAAGCAGATCAGAAGCGGCGTGCCCTCGAGTATCAGCCGCTTTGTCGTATCGAGCTGTCTTTCGGTAAAACCGTTGTCGCCGTTGTCAAGCGTTAGTATGTTGAGCCCGTCGAGCCGGCGGACGCAAAGCTCCGTGTCCCCGCCGCTCACCTCCGCGAAACGGTGGAGATAAAGCGCCTCCGCGTTCTTCGTTCTGTAATCGTCGAAAAAGCTCCAGTCGTGGTTGCCGACGACGTAGATCACCGGCACGGGCGAGCTTTTCACCGTCCTCTCAAGCGCCTTAATGTTCGGTTCCGTCGGCGTGTCGGTTATATCGCCCGTCATTATCACGGCGTCACAGCCGTTATCCCGGGCGTATTCGAAAAAACGCGGGAAATACTCATCCGAGCGTACGCCGTCCCGGCTGAAGAGGTTTATCCTCGGCGCGTTATACTCGATTCGCGCCGGAGTCTCAGTTCCGTCAGTCAGGCAGAGATGGACGTCCGTGATGTGAAGAAATCTGAAACCGCGTTTCAGCCTGCCGCATTTTACCGCGGTCCTCGTTATGATAAGCTCGCTCATACGTTGAGGCTGAGATCGCCCTGTCTGATCCAGTTGAGCTTTCTCATGGGCTCCGAGCACGCGAGCGAAATAAGAGCCGGAAGCACGAAATACATGACTACGATCTTGATCACGACGACCCACGGCGCCTCCGCGGGTACGTTATCGGTGCCGGCGGTCATGGTCATGAAGCTTTGTATCGGTCCGACGAGACCGGACGTGCCCATGCCGGAGCCGACCGGGTTGCCGGTCATTCTGACGAGCATCGTCGAGATCGGGCCTAAGATCGCGGACGATATTATCGCCGGCAGCCAGATCACGGGACGTTTTATAATATTCGGCATCTGCAGCATGCTCGTGCCTATGCCCTGCGAGATGAGCCCGCCGACCCTGTTTTCACGGAAGCTGATCACGGCGAAGCCGATCATGTTCGCGCAGCAGCCGACTGTCGCTGCGCCGGCGGCAAGCCCGGTGAGTCCGAGAGAGACGCCTATCGCCGCCGAGCTTATCGGCAGCGTGAGGAACATGCCCATGAGCACCGCTATTACGATACCCATGATGAACGGCTGCTGATCCGTCGCCCAGTTGATGATTCCGCCGAGCCAGCTCATGAAAGCGGACACGGGCGGCCCGACGAGAAGCCCTATCGCGGAGCCGGACGCGATCGATACGAGCGGCGTGACGATAATATCCACCTTTGTTTTTCCGGAAACGAGCCTTCCTATCTCTATCCCGACGTAGGCGGCGATGAACGCGCCGAGCGGCTCGCCCGGTGCTCTCAGATTGATCATTCCTTCAACGACGACCGTGCCTTTGATTATCTGTGAGGCGTAGGCGCCGACCATACCGCATACAGCCGCCGAGATCGTGACGAGCGGGGACTGCTTGTACTTCAGCGCGACGCCCGCGCCGATACCTGCGCCCATGACGAACTGAGCGGTCTTTCCGACGAGCACGATGAGCTCCCCGACCTTTCCGGGGATATACGCGCCTATCTGCGCTATTATCGTTCCGATTATCAGCGTTGCGAAAAGCCCCGTCGCCATACCGGACAGACCGTCTATGAACAATCTCTTCAGATATTCCTTTATTTTTTTCATTTTATACCGCCTTTCAGTGTGTCTTTTTCAATTATACTATCACATTTTAAAAAAGTCAAGTATGCGTGTTGGTGAATATGAATAAAAAAAGTGTTGACAAAGAGGGCGCATTTTGATATAATGCAGATGAAAATAAAATCGATCCGGAAAGGACAGCAAAATGAAAAAGATCATAGCTATGCTCCTGATAGCGTCCATGGCGCTGGTTTGCGCCGTGTCCGTTGCGACCGCGGCGGGAAGCACGCCCACAGACGCGTCAAGGCTCACCTTCAACGCCGACTCCGCAAAGTATTTCATCGGAGCCAACAATACGAAGGTATCGGTCGTGACCGATGATACGGATTCCGGCTATTCGGTCAAGCTCGAATCGTCGGGAACGCTCACGGACCCGTACGTAATATTCAGCTATAAAACGTACGTGAATGCTTTAAAGCTCACCGCGCCGAAGGCCGACGATATCAAATACATAGTCCTGAAGATCAGGCAGCAGTACTGTGCGAACAGCATGTTCGAGTTATTCTACTGCACCTCGGGCGGCGTATCCGTTCCGACCGGCGGTTACAGCGTCACCACGAACTATGAGATCGGCACCGACGACTGGCAGTACGTGGTATTCGGCACGGACGGAAGACAGGGCTGGAAGGGCGACATAAATTCCTTCCGTATAGACTGGCAGCTCAACGCGTCAAGCGCGGGCGAGGCTATCTATATAGATCAGTTCATGCTCGTGAAGAGCTATGAAGAGCTGCAGACGATAGTAAAGCCCGAGGACGGAAGCGGCGTCGACCTGCACGCGCTCGCGCAGTATCAGCAGGCTCAGGCGGATTTTCTGCTCGCAAACGCGACGGATCCCGCGCCCGAGGTATCGAACGAGCCGCTGACGGCTGAATACGAGGACAAAGACCTTGTCATGTGGTTCGATCATTCCTACTACAAGACCCCCGGCGAGACCGTAACGTCGAACGGAAAGAACACCTATCAGATGAGGATGGCGAAAAACGAGATCGAATGCGCGCAGATGGTGCTCGCTTCGTCGAAGGCTTACTCCGATCTGACGGTCGAGGTCTCCGATTTCGTCAACGGTGACGCGCGTCTGACCCCGAGACTCTATTACGGTTATTACTTCGACGACGTTGAAGGCAAGTCAATCGTCGACCCGATACCGGCGCTCACCGATCCGATCAGCCTCACGGCGAACAAGAGCCAGCTCTTTCTGATAAAGCTGAAGACGGAAAAGGACACTCCCGCCGGTCAGTATCAGGCGACACTGTCCGTAAAGGACAAGGACGGTAAAGAGATCAAGCGCGCAAATGTTTACGCGTACGTCTGGGATTTCGCTCTTCCCGACGCGTCGAACGTCAAGACGCTTGCCGACCTCGGCTGGTGGAGCATTTACGCCGCTCATCCGGATCTTTACGTCGGCGACGACGGTATAGGATATAAAAACTACTACGATCTGCTTCTTGAAAACAAGATTAACGCGTACAACATGCCGTACGTCGGCGAAGCCGAATTCAACAACAGGGCTGTGATAACCGCGTATCTTGACGACCCGAGAGTGCAGGCGTTCAACCCGATCGGTTACAGCAAGGCTCCGACTGCCGAGAATATCACAAGGGCGTACAACTGGCTCTCGCAGAAGGAAGAATGGCTCGAAAAGGCGTATTTCTATACCGTTGACGAGCCGATGGACAAAACCGCGCTCGACCGCGTAAGGTCTCACGCTCAGATGATAAAGTCCGTATTCGGCGACGGATACAAGCTCATCACCCCGATGCACCTCAACAATATCTATGACAGAGAATACAAGGTAGACGCGTTCGAATACGTCAACGGCTACACGAACGTCTGGTGCCCGCACACGTTCTTCTTCAACACGTACGCCGACAAGAAAGCCAATCCGCTGCTCACCTACCGCAGCGCGAAAAAGGTCGAGGAGAACCTCGGCACCTTCCCCGAAAGGATGGCGAAGGCTCAGCAGAAGGGCGAGGAGGTATGGTGGTACGTAACGCGTTATCCGCATTATCCGGAAATAACGCTTTCCATCAGTGACCCGGCGGTAGACCATCGCATACTCTTCTGGCAGCAGAAGCTTTACAACGTTGACGGTTTCTTATACTACAGCGTGAACGACTGGTACGGCGGCGGCTCATACCAGCATGACTGGGGCTGGAACGCAAAGAAAGAGGTCAGCACCGACAGCTACACTCCATACACGGTATACGGCAACGGCGTGCTTCTGTATCACGGCGGCAAAGTCGGAAGGCTTCACGAAGCCGTTGAATCGATCAGACTCGAACAGATCAGAGACGGTATCGAGGACTACGATTACTTCACGCTGCTCGATGAAAAATACGGCGAGGGCACCTCTGACCTTCTGATCAAGCAGGTAACGACGTCTCTCGGAAACTTCAAATCAGACGTAGATCTCTTCACGCAGATCAGGATCGCGACGGGCAACCTCATAGCGGGCGAAAAGCTCGACATCCCGAAGGGCAAGCCCGGCGACGTCAACCGTGACGAAAAAGTCAACAACAAGGACGTCAGCGCGCTGTTCAAATACATGAGCGGCGACACTTCGGTCGACGTGGACCTCATAGCCTGCGACTGCAACGGCGACGGCAAGGTAAACAACAAGGACGTCACGCACCTCTTCAAATATGTATCAGGTCAGGACGTTGAGCTCTTCTACGGTGTTCCCGAGCCTGAGATCCCGGACGAGCCGGAAACGCGCGAGACATACGAATTCAACGGCGTCACGATCGAGCTGCCGCCCGATTATTCGATCGAGCCGGTGAACGGCATACCGACGGGCAAGCACATGAGCTCCGTAACGGACACGTTCAACTTCGCGATGGCGGCGGTCGGCGCCCTCTCAGGATTCACAAAGGACAACTTTCTCGCAATCTATAAAAATCAGGGCTTCGACGCGACGTGCACCGGATGGACGTCATATCAGGTGGACGGCAAAAACGTCAACAGAGGCGACTTCACGCTCAGGGTCAGCGGTGTCGAAACGTACGCGACCGTGCTGATAATCAGCGCGAGCGCGGGCGACGTAATGATGTCGTTTGCAAGGATGTCGGAAACGTACGCTCAGGATTACGAGGAGATAATCGGGTCGCTCAGAGTAAAATAAGCATCAGGCGGCGGTCACACAGACCGCCGCCTCTCCGTTATAAAACGGTCGGGTGGTAATGCAAGGTGCTCTAAAGGACAGTAAATAAAAACCGGCTGAGGTAAGGATAGTTGATCCTTATTCCATCCGGTTTTTTGTCGCATACCTCTGCAAGCAGGACGTTTGTGTGCCAAACGTCAAAGAAACAGTTTACAGTTATGATTGCACACGATGCGTGCAAGTTATGAGTCACTCATAACTTGCGAAGCAATCATAACGCGCGTCAGCGCTCATAACGTTCCGCGTAAGCGGAACTCATAACTGCCGACTGTCCTTCAGAACAGTCGGCTAACCCAACCGTTTTTTCAGTTTTCCTCATTTTGTGCGGGAAGCGGGTTCCCGTTTTCGTCAAGTCCGAAATAATACGATATGGTCTTCAGCACAGGCGCCGCGGCGTTCACGCCGGACGCGCCGTTTTCTATCACGCAGGAGAGCGTTATTTCCGGGTCGTTATACGGGGCGAACGCCACGAGCACGGCGTTGTTGTTCGTCTTGCTCGTCTGCGCGGTACCCGTCTTCGTGCCTATCGGATAATTGTAATATTTCGTCGTGGAGGTGAGCTCCTTCGAGCGGCGCATACCGCGCTTGACCGCGTCTATCGTCATCTCATTGAGCTCCGCCGTATTCAGGATCTGCGGACCGTTGATCTCCTCTTCGCTTCCGGAATAGTTGCAGACCTTGTAAAGTACCGTCGCCTTGTATCTGTTCCCGCCGTTCACTATCGTTGATATGTAGCTGCTGAGCTGCAGCGGGTTGAAGCTGTTGTCGGACTGTCCTATCGCCGCCTGAAGCGTGTCGCCGGGGACCCAGACCTTGTTTATCGACTGCTTGTATTCAGGCCCCGCGAGGATGCCCTTGTTCTCCGGCAGCTCGATCCCGGTATACTCTCCGAGCCCGAGCATGGTGCAGTATTTGTTCATCGTCTCGATACCGGTAAGCCTCCCGATCTCGTAGAAATAATAGTTGCACGAGGCGCCTATCGCATCAGTGAGGTTGAGCAGGCCGTGGCCGCCGGATCTCCAGCACGTCGGCTGATAGTCCTTATAATATTCATATCTCCAGGAGTCGTATATCTCCGTATCCGGGGTGATCTTGCGGCTCATCAGCGCGGCGACCGCCGTCGCGAGCTTGAAGGTCGAGCCGGGCTGATACGTACCGGAGAGGCATCTGTCGAACAGAGGCTTTGCCGGATCCGACGCGAGATCGGGGTAGTCCTCGGAGAACGTGCTGAGATCGTACGTCGGGTACGACGCGAGCGCGAGCACCTGGCCGGTCTTCGACGACATGACCGTCAGCGCTCCGCTGTCAGCTTTTTCGCCGTTGTCCGGGATGCCTGACGCTCTTCCCTGCGCCGCGATCTTTTTCACCTGCTCGCCGAGCAGACGCTCCGCCTCCGCCTGAAGCCCGATGTCGATCGTCAGATACACGTTCTTGCCGGGCACCGGCTCCTTTTTTACGTAGCTGTCGACCACGTTGCCGTAGCTGTCCTCGACGAAGACGGTTATGCCGTCCTCTCCTCTCAGAATATCCTCAAACGCGGCCTCTGCGCCGTCAAGCCCCACGACCGCGTCATACGGATACCCTCGCGAGAGGAATTCATCCACGCGGTCAGCCGGGATCTTGCCGGTCCTGCCTATGATATTCGAGCCGACGCCCGGTACGCATATCACTCTTTTGTATTCCTTTTTTACGTACACTCCCTTGCAGCCGTTTTCAAGCACAGCCGTTTCGGTAATGAGATCTATATCGGATAACAGGCGGTACGGATTGTCATCCGCGAAATCCGTGGCGTCGAGCGTGTATCTCAGCCGGATGAGCTGATCCTCCGTCTCCGTGTCGTATATGTGCTCTCCCCTGTCGTCCGTGAGGGCGAAGTCTTCAAGCAGCTGCTCGTACAACTCGAGGCAGCCGACGTCCGATCTTATGTTATGATAGAGGAGGAACCGCGCGAGCCTGTTCTTCGCCGTGACGTTCTTCAGCGCCTCCTCGTCGTACTCGATATGCGGGTACGTCCCCCTGACCGGCATGAGCGTCGTTATCTCCTGTCCGCAGTCACGGAGAACGCCGATAAGACGGGCAAGCACCTCATTCTTCTCATCAACGGCGGCGGGAAGCGAGGCGTGGTCGAGCATCAGCGACTCGGAATATTCGTTTTTTACGAGGCAGACTCCGTTCCTGTCGTATATCTCGCCGCGCAGGGACTGTACCGTCACCTCCCGCTCGTGCGTGAGCGACATCGTCTTGACATATCTGTCCGTGCCCGTGATCTGTATATTCACGAGCTTTATCACGAAGAACACGACAGCCGCGGCGAATATCACGTACAGCGGCACCGTCCTCAGATTGAATTTTCTTTTTTTCTGCATTTACGCCTCCCGTATCAGGCGGATCGGTATTCCTGCTCGGATCTGCCGCGGAACACTCGGTGATGGAGCCATGTCAAAAGGAACACCGGGAAAAACACGATAAAACCGTACAGTATCTGCGGCAAGACCGAATGCAAAAGCACCGGACCCGCCGGCGCGCCGCGCGTTATGAGCAATATGAACGTCTTCAGCCCGCCCAAGGCGAACGCGGCGGACGCCGAGATCAGGCAAAGCACAGACCTGTGAAGCCACAACCGTTCTCTTATGAATATCGAAAACGCGGCGGCAAGAAGGAAAAGGAGCGGTGAGAGCGTGAATTTGTCCGAACCGAGCGTATCAAGCACGAAGCCCGCGCAGACGGCGAGTACGGAGCAGTATCCCGCGTCCTCAAAGCAGGAGACGCAGACGATCACACAGAGCGTTATCTCCGGTATCGCCCCGAGCAAACGGAGGCGCGGAAAAACGCTGCACTGCAAAAGCACCGCAGCAAGAGTATATACCGCCGTCAGTATTTTCCTTACGACGGATACCGCACCCGTTCTGTTCATTTATCTCAGTCCCCCGCGTATTTTTCGTATGATTTGACGACGGTCACGGTCGAAAGATCGGAGACGTCGGCATACGGTCTGACGATGGCGTAGACGGTCCTGAGGCTCTCATCGACGCGTACCTCCGTCACCGTTCCGATGATCAGTCCTCTCGGATAGATAGATCCGACACCGGACGTCATTACCCTGTCGCCGACCTCGACGTCGGCGTCGCTCTGCAGATACGCGAGCTTGCACAGCCCCTTGAGCCCGAGCTCGTAATCCCCGACGACGATGCCCGCGGCGCGGCTGCGTTCGACGAAAGCGCCGACGGACGAATCCATTTCAATGACGGAGCACGCCTTCGACCAGGTGCTTCCCGCGTCAGTGATCCTGCCGATCAGACCGGAGTTCGCCGAGATTATCGGCATATCGCGGTCAATACCGCTGTTTTTGCCCTTTCCGAGTGTGAAAACGGTCATATAGTTGCCGTCCTCGCGGCCTATGACGTCGGCAAGCTCGAACTTGTAGTCGAGATGCTCCGCCTTGACCTCGAGCATGCGGCGCAGCTCGTCGTTCTCCGCTCTCACGGCCTTCGCCGACTGCACCTCGTCGAGCATTTCGTCTATCTGCTTCTTAAGCTCTTCGTTTTCTTTTTTCAGACGGTCCGCCTCGGTAAAGTAATCGGCGTATCCGTCGACGGAGCGCCCGACGACGTCCGAAAGCTTCTGAAACGGCGTCAGAAGGAAATTCAGCGCCGACTTCAGATACGACGAATAACCGAGCAGGCTCATCGCCGTAAAGACGACGGCGACGGACGCGGCGACCGTCAGAGTTATTATAAAAAATTTACTTTTAAGAATTTTCATGGTCTCAAATGAATTCGTCGCCCGCGGATACAACTTCAAGAAGCTCTCCGGCGGAGCCGAGTATCGTTTCGGTGCCGCGTATGACGGCGCGCGCGGGATCTTTTGTGACGTTGACCTCCATGCCGAGCCGCTCGCGCAGGAGCATATCAATGCCGGGGAGCAGCGCCGTACCGCCGCAAAGCGTCAGCCCGCCCTCGTAAACGTCGGCGGAAAGCTCCGGCGGTATTTTTTCGAGCACGCTCTTTATGTGCTCGACGATGCGTTCGAGCACCTCGGACATTGCCTCCCGCGTCTCCGCGGAGCGTATGACTGTTCTCACGACCTGTCCGGTGAAGATGTTCCTGCCGCTCACGTCGTATTCGCCGCGCTCGGTCACCGTGTGCGCGGAGCCTGCCGCGAGCTTGATCTTCTCCGCCGTCTGTCTGCCGATCGCTATATTGTAAGAATCCTTCATATAGCGGACGATCGCGTCGTCAAGCTGGTCTCCGCCTATCCTGACCATTCCGGACGCGACTATCCCTTTATAAAGTATCACGGAGGTCTGCGTGTTGCCGCCGCCGATGTCGCAGATCAGTCTGCCGCGCGTGCCGAGCACGTCGACTCCGCAGCCGACCGCGGCAGCCATAGGCTGTTTGATCAGCATCATCACGTCGCGCCCGCCGGAGGAGGCGACGCATACGTTTTCGAACGCGTTGCACTCGACCTCGGTTATGCCGTTCGGTACCGACACGGCTATCTTCGGCCGTGAAATCACGCCGCGCAGTCCGAGCTTTGAGAATACCGCCGTGAGAAGAGACACGCAGTTCTCGAAATTCGAGATCACACCGCCGGAAAGCGGTCTTACGGCGCTGAGATCCGGAGGCGTCCTTCCGATCATCCTTGCCGCGGCGTCTCCGTGCGCGAAAAGCTCCCCGTCCGCTCCGAAGGCGGCGGCGGACGGTTCATCATATACGATCCCGCGCCCTTTTACGCATACGCGCAGACGTGAGGTGCCGAGATCTATACCGGTTTTTCTGTCCATGATATCACCCCAGAACGCTGATGCCGAAATCGTCGTAAAGATGCGTGCAGACAAGGCATATCGGAAGTCCCACCACGTTGTGGAAGCTCCCGTCCAGCCTTTCGACGAACACGCTCCCGAGCTCCTGCACGGCGTAGGCGCCGGCCTTGTCCATAGGTTCGCCCGTATCGATATACGCCTTTATCTCGGATCTGCCCATTTTTCTCATCCTGACGTGCGTCACGTCGTAGTCGATCACGAGCTTTCCGTTTTTGCAGAGCGCTATGCCCGTGTAGACCTCGTGCCAGCCGTCCGACAAAAGCGTGAGCATACGCTCCGCGTCCTCCTTATCCTTCGGCTTGCCGAAGACCTCGCCGTTGCGGCATACGACGGTATCAGCCGCGAGTATGAGCCTTTCTTCGCCCGACAGATCGCGCACGGCGCGGAGCTTGCGGGACGCGAGACCCATCGTGAGCTCCGCGGCGGTAACGCTTTTCACGCCGGTCTCGTCGGTGTCGGCGGTTATCACCTCAAAGGGGATCCCTGCCGCCCTCAGTATCTCGCTCCTTCTCGGAGACTTTGACGCAAGTATTATCTTTTCCATGTCACACCTTCCCGGTCGAGCCGAAGCCGCCCTCGCCGCGCTCGGTCTCCGAAAGCTCGTCCGCCTCCGAAAACTCTCCCCGCACGATCGGAACGAGGAGCAGCTGCGCTATCCTCTCTCCGTCCGTGAAGGTATACGGGACGTCCGACAGATTGACGACGGACACGAGCAGCTCTCCGCGGTAGTCGGGATCGATAAGTCCCACTCCGTTGGTGAGCGATATGCCGTGCTTCGCGGAAAGACCGCTCCTCGCGCAGATGAGCGCCGCGACGTTCCGGTCTTCGTATTCGATCGCTATGCCCGTCGGTATCTTCGCCCGCTGTCCCGGGTATACGGTGAGCGGCGCGTCAATGCAGGCGCAGAGATCCGCCGCGGCGGACAGCGGCGTCTTGTATTCGGGCAGACGCGCGTTTTCCTTCAGCTTTTTTACCTTTATTTTCATCACATTCTCTTAATCCTTCCGGTGTGAGGCGTTCTGCTGCGGTACGCCTCTATTATCTCCGCCGCCTCCTCGGGCGTCTCGTCGGTGAAGAAGAAATGAAGATCACCGACGGCGCCGCCCGTTATCGCATCCTGCTTGTCAGCCATGTATATCGGGACGGGGTTGTATATCACGTTCCTGTGGACGAACTCGCGGCAGACCGGCACCTTTTCTCCGGATCTGTCGGTGAAATAGCGGAACTGTCCGTCACCGCACGCCTCACATTTTTTAAGAGGATCGACGGTGCCGGTCATATCGCGGATCATGCACTTTTCAAGCACCGCCTCCGGCAGCTTGCCGTAGACCGCGGCGCCGGTCCTCACCGGCGATACCGAGGCTATCGCCTTCATCTGCGCAATGTTCAGCTCCGGGCAGAGCAGCACCGAAGAGAAGCCCTCTCCCGCAAGGACTCCGGCGGTCCTGCCGTTGTACACGTTCATGTAGAGTCCTCCGTGTACGGCGAAGCCGTATTTCAGCGCGAGCTTCAGCGTGCCGACGTTCGACACCATCACGTTCTTCACACCGCACAGCTTGACGCGTATCAGCATCTCCTCGAGCATCGTGAACTCGTTCATCATGACGACCGGCGGCAGCTCGACGCCGTCTGTCATATCTCGCACCGCCATCGGCGCGTTAAGATATTCGTCGATCGGAAGATAAACGTGTGAGAACCTTCCGAGGAACTGCCTTTTCGGTATCCCCTTGCTCCTGACGAAATGGACTATGTAGAAGCATCCGTCGCGGTCTGCCGCCGGCTGCGCCGAAGGCTCCGGGTCGGATACAGCCGCCCTTCCCGGATATCTCGGCTTCGTTATCTTTTCCTTGAGTCTCTCCGCCGCCGTGCGTCTGAGCGAATTCACCGCCGAGACCGGCAGTGAAAGATCGTCGTCAAGCGTCAGCGAGAAGGACGACGGATCGACCGAAAACGGTGTGTTCCCGAGCTTGCATATGTTCTTTACGACGTCCTCCTGCGTGAGCGGACTCGTTTTCGCGGTCGCCGGTATTTCTCCGTAGACCGTGACGGATTCGCCCGCCGTCGAGAACGTAAGCTCCGCCGGTGTGCCGGCGCGGAACGCCGCTCTGACGGACACGGGTATACGACGCTTCTTCCGGTTGAGCTCGGCTTTTATCTCCGCCTCAGCCTCCTCTGTCGCCCGCTTGTCCGCGTCTGTTCTGACTCCGAGCATATCGCGTCCGGGCTTTCCTTCGAAATACGCGTCGGTGAAGCCGCTGCGGCTGAATATGCGCGAAAGCTCGCGGACCTCTTCATCCGTCGCGTTCCTGCCCTCGTCGAGCAGTCTTCTGTAAATACTTCCCACGCCGTAAACGTATTCCGGCGATTTCATCCTGCCTTCGACCTTGAGGCTGCTCACACCCGAGCCGATGATCTCCGTGATATGACCGGCAAGACAGTTGTCCTTCAGAGACAGACGGCAGACGCCGTCGGCGTCTGGCAGGCGGCAGGGCTGGGCGCAGTCGCCTCTGTTGCCGCTTCTCCCGCCCATATAGGCGGACATCTCGCACATGCCGGACGTGCATACGCAGAGCGCACCGTGTACGAACATCTCATACTCGACGTCCGGAAAAGCCTCTGTTATTTTCTTTATATCCTCACCGCTGCATTCTCTCGCGAGGACGACGCGGCTGAACCCGCGCGACGCGAGCAGCTTTGCTCCTGCCGGATTGTGAGCTGAGCACTGAGTGCTCGCATGCAGACGGAGTCCCGGAAATCTCCTCCTCACCGCGGCGGCAAAGCCCGGATCGGCGACGATAAGCCCGTCAACGTCGTTATTATATAAGAACTCGGTGAATCTGAGCGCGTCCGGCATCTCCCGGTCGAGCAGGAGGGTGTTCAGCGTAACGAAAACGCTGACGCCGAAAAAATGGGCTTTTTTAATAGCCTCTGAAAGCTCCTCGTCCGTGAAATTGTCTGCGCCTATCCTCGCGTTGAATCTTTTTCCTCCCGCGTATATCTCATCCGCTCCGGCGGAAAGAGCCGCCTCAAAGCAGTCGGGCGAGCCGGCGGGCAGGAGCAGGCGTGGTCTTTTTTCGGGCATATCGGTCCTTTCCCGGAAAGGGCTGCCGCCCCACCGGACATTTTATTCTTTTCGCGGGGATTGTTTACTTTTAACTGTTGAAAAGCTCCGGTCCCGCGAGTATAATCGTATACAGAACTATTGTAACATATATACGCGTTTATTTAAATACCAATTTGAAAACTTTTTGTATGATCGGATGAAATTGAGGGGGATTTTATGAAAACCGGACGTAAAAAGACAATGATAATCATTATATCCGTCATACTTGCCGCGGCGCTTCTCACCGTTCTCTTCACCGCCGTCGTCAACGCAGTAATGATAGAACGCGGAAAAAAACTCATCGACTTATGGGAGGACGGCGAAAAATACGACTGCATACTGATCCTCGGCGCGCTCGTATCGGACGACGGCGAGCCGAGCGCGATGCTGCGCGACAGGCTTGATCGCGGGATCGAGCTGTACTTTTCCGGCGTATCCTCAAAGATACTCGTGAGCGGCGACCACGGGCGCGAGGACTACGACGAGGTGAACGCGATGAAGGACTACTGCATCGGACGCGGAGTGCCGTCCGGGGACGTTTTCATGGATCACGCCGGCTTCTGCACGTATGACAGCGTCGTCCGCGCGAAGAAGGTCTTCGGATGTGACAGCGTGATGATAGTGACGCAGACGTACCATCTGTACCGCGCGCTTTACATAGCCGAAGGGATCGGACTGAGGTGCGCGGGATCATCCGCCTCCGCGCGTGAATACGGCGGTCAGCTGATGAGGGACGCGCGCGAATGTCTCGCCCGCGTCAAGGACACGGGGTCGGTTTTGTTCAACGTGCCGCCCGCGTACCTCGGAGATCCTCTGCCGATATCCGAAAACGGCGACATAACGAACGACAGATAGTGTAAAAACACATAAAAACCGTGCATCAAGGCGCATATTTTTGCGGAAAATGCTTGACATTTCGCTTTTTTGCCGTTATAATAAAGAAAAACGGCAAAGCCTCATTTTAAAGAAAGGATAAAATATCATGGGAAAATTCGTCATCAAAGCCACCAAAAACGGCGGTTACAAGTTCGACCTTAAAGCCGGCAACGGTGAGACAGTCGCCACGTCCGAGATCTACAACGCCCTCGCATCCTGCAAGAACGGCATAGAGTCCGTCAGAAAGAACTCCGTCAAAGCCGGGATCGAAGATCAGACAGTTGAAGGCTTCGAGAAGGTAAAGCATCCGAAGTTCGAGATCTACACCGACAAGGCCGGTGAATTCCGCTTCAGACTGAAAGCCACCAACGGTGAGATCATAGCCACCTCCGAAGGCTACAAGGCTCTCGCGTCCTGCAAGAACGGCATCGAATCCGTCAAGAAGAACGCTCCCGAAGCCGAGATCAAGATGGAAGAGGAAAAATAAGAGTTTTCCGTCCGTATAAGGTGAGGTCATCCTCACCTTTTTATTTGCGCACATATTGACAAATACGTCTGTTTCTGGTAAAATAATGACATACTTAAAAAAGGCAGGTGCTATCATTGAAAAAATTCAAGGCCTTTAAGGCGGTTCTGTGCGCCGTTCTCGCGGCGGTCCTTCTGATACCGGCTGTGATCGCGGCGGAGGGTGCTCCCGCGCTCAGCGGCGAATCGTCGCGTACGGTGAAGGAGATATATCCGGGCGTCGTACACACACAGATCAAAACGCCGTCAAACTCGGTATACTCCAATCAGAGCATAAACGTGGTGCAGTTCGATCTGGCTCAGCGCGATCTGTATCTCGACACTTTTTACTACAACAACGACGCGAGAAAGCTCGCGCTCGTAACGAGCGATATAGCGCAGTACAACCAGACCCACAGCGACAGAAAGGCGATAGCCGCGATAAACGGCGATATGTGGATGGTCTCCTACGCCCACGCGAGGATCGAGGGCAAGGGCACGAGCTTCGGCGGATATTCCGACGCCGTGGTCAAGAAGGAGCTGACCGTATCCCGTTCCTACAACATCGTTGACGGCGAGATATTCACGTCCGGCACCATCCCGCAGGAGACGCCGTACGCCGGTATCTCCTGGGCGTTCGGCATCACCGACGATTACGTTCCCCTGCTCGGTCAGCCGACCGTCAGCATAACGGCGAAGGACGAGACGAACGGCTCCTCGCTGAAGATAGACGGCATCAACCGTCTGCCGGCGAACAACGCGATCGTCATGTACACCGACAGAGTCATGAGCACATACAAAGGCTTCGCGCTCGACGACGCGTATGAGATCCTCATAGAATTCGAAGAGGATTACACGCCCGCTCACGGCATGGACGTGACCGGTACGGTCAAAGCGATCTACTCGAAGGAAAACGGGGTCAACCCGGATTACATAAACGAAAAGCAGATGATCCTCACGTCACGCGGCAGCAAAGTGTCTTCTCTTTCCGAATTCGCCGTCGGCGACAGCATAAATATAACGCTGTCGGTAGGCGACGCCTGCGGCAACGCCGAGGGCTGGCGCCGTGTGAAGAACTCCATCGGCGGCAATATCGTATACGTGCAGGACGGCGTCCTCACCGGCAACGGCATTGAATCCGGTTATCCCGCGACGCTCATAGGATATGATTTCAACAAAAAGATCAACATGATAACGATGGACGGCAGAGGCTACGGCGGCGCCGGCGCCAACGGCGCAAGGCTCGCGCAGCTCTGCAAGGATCTCAACCTCTACGATCTCCTCCTGCTCGACGGCGGCGGCTCCATGACGATGGTCGTGAGCGACGGCGCAAGCTACAAGCCCGTCAGCCACGCGGTCGACAGCAAGGGCACGGCGTACAGAACGGTAAACAACGCCGTCGTTTTAGCCCACGGTCCCGAAAGAGGCGAACAGGGCAAATTCGAGATAGAGTTACCGATCAAGGTCGAGGATCCGCTGAACGTCACCTTCCCGACGGAAAAGCACGTCAAGGCGGTCGTAGGCGCCGGCAACCAGGCGCTGTTCGGTTGGGAGGACGGGAACCTCGCCCTTACGGTCAACGATATGAATACGGCGCCCGGCATGGCTGACCCGTACATCCCCTTCAGCTATCAGAACATAGACAAAAAAGTAAGCGCGAACGAATATAAATTCATAACCCTCGTTTACAAGCTGCCCGAATCGAACTCCCAGAAGCAGTATATGACCGAGCTTTTCTGCCAGTGTGAAGGCAGAGGCGCGGAGGGCGGACAGAGCGTGAGCGGCTCGACGAAACGCACCGGCAAATACGAATACACCGTATTCAACGCAGGCTCCCTCAGCAAATGGAAGGGCACGATCTCCGGTCTGCGCATAGACTTCTTCTTTGGCGCTATGGCGAACGGCGACAAGATGCTCGTACACAACATCATGCTCCATAAGACGAAGGATGAGGCGACGGCGGCGGCGAAGAAGATCGTCGCGGAGCTGAACGGCGAGCCCGAGGAGACGACCGCGCCGGTCACGACCGAGCCGGTCACGGCCGAGCCGGTCACAACTGAACCTGTGACAACAGCGCCGACCACGACAGCGCCGGTGACCACAGAGCCGGCGGTAAGCGAAGGCGAGACCGTTCCCTACCAGCCGACCGATACAGAAGAGACCGATCCCGTGACCTCGCATGAGTGGATAACCACGGAATATACGGAGACCGAACCCGACTCCACCACATACCCCGTTACCGATCCCGCGACGGAGCCCGATACGGAGTCCGCGACTGAATCCGCGACGGATCCGGGCACGGTGTCCGACACCTCCGATCTGATCCCTGTCGGGAGCGAGCTAAGCGACGGTACGGCAGAGCCGATAAGCGGTTCCGGCACGGATACCGCGCGGACACAAGATCCCGAAAGCACGGACGGCGAAACTACGGATACCGTCGGAAAGGGCGGCAGAAACACGGCGCTCACGGCGGTGATCATAGCTGTCGCGTCCGCGGCGGTCGCCGGCGGCGTCACGGCGGTCATCCTCAAGCTTCTGAAAAAGAAAAATGAAAATACATAACAGGATCACAGCAGTCATCTGCGCCTTATCGTCGCTTCTTCTCTGCTCCTGCGTCTCAAAACAAACGTCGGCGGATACGGTGACCGGGCCAGGTACCGTCACTGAGGCTGCTCAGACCGCGACGGACACCGTGACCGGAACGGAGCCAGTGAGCGAGACGGAGCCCGAGGCGCCCGTACAGGAGGACAAATACGTGAACTACCCCGATATGAAGGCGCTCTGGATCTCACAGTTCGACATGGCGTCCGTCTACGCGAGCGGAGCCCGTCAGCGCGATAAAGAGGAGTTTACAAAATTGCTCCAAAGAATACTTGACAACGCCGCCGCGAATCATTATAATACAATAATATATCAGGTCCGTCCGTACGCGGACAGCATGTACCCGTCGGACGTCTGCCCTCCGTGCAGCATGGTGACCGGCACGTACGCGAACGAGCACGAATACGATCCGTTTGAGATCCTCGTGAGCGAAGCGCATGAGAGAGGCTTCTCCGTGCAGGCGTGGATCAACCCGATGCGAGCGATGCTCGTAAAAGAGATCAGATACGTATCGGACAAATACCGTATAAGACAGTGGTATAACGACACGGAGCTCCGCGCAAGATACCTCCCCGTCGTGTCGGACAGAGTCTATCTCAACATCGGCGAGCCGGCGGTACGGGAGCTGATCGTTGACGGCGCGAAGGAGCTTCTCGCCCGCTACGACGTCGACGGGCTCCACATGGACGACTATTTCTACCCCACGACCGACCCGTCATTCGACAGGATCTCATACGACGAGTACGCCGCAAACGGCGGCAGGGGCGATATAGCCAGATACCGCAAGACGGTGCTGTCGGAGCTCGTTCACAGCCTCTATGAGGCGGTGAAGGAATCGGGCGAGGGCAGGATCTTCGGCATAAGCCCCGCGGGCAACATGCAGACCGTCATCAACAGCCATTACGCCGACGTAAGAACGTGGTGCTCAGACGACGGATATATCGATTATATCTGTCCGCAGGTCTACTTCGGCTTCGAGCACGCGACGGTGCCGTTCGACAAGACGTGCGAAAAGTGGCAGAGCATAATCAAAAACGATAACGTGGATCTGATAATAGGCATGACGCTCGGAAAAGCGAAATCCGGCGTCGACAACTACGCGGGATCCGGCAAAAACGAATGGGCGGAGCATAAGGATATACTGCAAAGATGTCTGCAGTTCACCGAAACTCTGCCGAAATGCAAAGGCGTCGCCTACTTCTGCTATCAGTATTTCTACGACCCCGTATCCGGCGCGGAGGAGCGCTCCACAAAGCGTGAGCGCGACAACTTCGTACCGTATCTTGAAACGATATCATGGCATAAGCCTGAGTAAAAGAAAGGAAAAACAGATGAAAAAATTCTTAAGAACGATCAGCGTTCTGCTCGTCGTATGTCTTGCAGCTGCCGCGTTCGCGGCGTGCGCCGGCAAGTCCGACGATACGACGACCGCTTCCAAGCCGTCCGAGCCGACGACAAGCGGAAGCACGACGACGGAGGAGCCCGCCACCGAGCCGGATTCCACAGACGCCGGAACCGAGCCCGACACCACCGAGGATGAAACGACCGAAGAGGCGACCACCGAGGAAGGCGAGCTCAATCCCGATATCACCGACCTTAAGGTCAGAGGCACCACGGTCGAGATAGGCACCCGCGAAGAGCTCTTTGCGTTCGCGCGCCACATGATCGACGAGGACGACGCGTACGACTTCTCGGATTTCACGATCAAGCTGACCGCCGACATCGACCTCGACCCCAAGCTTGACGGCGGCAAAAACTGGACGCCCATGCTTGTGAGCACGCTGCTCATGGACGCCGTTTTTGACGGTCAGGGCCACACGATCAACGGCTGCACGATCGAACCCGAGGACCTTGAGGTAACGGGAAGCAACGGCACCGTGTACGGCACCGGCTTCATCGGCATACTCAACGTTCCGTTCACCATCAAGAACGTCAACTTCACAAACGGTCAGATGACCGCATCGAGCACGAAGCACTGCGGCGGCGTCGTAGCTTCCGTCGAGACCAATAGCAGCTATCTTGAACTTGACCACGTAACGGTCTCCGGTCTCGTTCTCAACGGCGGTATAGGCGTTGAAAACGACATCTCCACCATAAGCATCCGTATAGGCGGTCTCGTAGGCGCCAACATCGAGGGCGGACAGGTCGACATCCACGACTGCACGGTCGACAACACGCAGCTCTACGGCTTCCATAACGTCGCCGGTATCATAGGCTGCTCCAATGAAGGCACCTACTCGATCGAGAACAACACGGTGAAAAACACTCAGCTCAACTTCTCCGCTTCCTATGCCAGCAACCCGAGATACAAGGTACCCGAGGACTCCAGATACTTTGCCGACCCGTTCTACTGCGTAAACAACTACTGGGGCGAATATCACACCGACTACGACATTGAAAAAGGCAATAAATACGAAAACCTCGATTCTTATGATATAAGAAACGACATCCACTACAAGGATGAAGAAGGCAAGAGTGCGGATAACCACGGTTACGAGGAAAACGGTTCTCTGTTTTTCCCCGCGATTTACAGCGACGAAAAAGGATACACCAGCCCGATCAGACCGAGAGACGAAAGAAATTATTTTGCCGCGCCGAAAATGAAGACGCCCGCAAGCGGGCTAATGAAGAAATGAAGACGCTTCGCTAATGAAGAAAATCGAATTCAACGGTTTTCTTCAAGCGAACGTCTTCATTATACCGGTTGAACACGAAAAAGCAGACTGATTTTGTTCTCAGTCTGCTTTTCTGAAGTGCGCACTTACTCGCCACTCGAACGTGAGGTGAAAAACTTCCTTATGTGCGTGGTGCTCTAAAGGACAGTCAATAAAAAACTGACTGAAGTAAGGAAAGCTTATCCTTGTTTCAGTCGGTTTTTGCCGCAGCTCGGCGTAAGCAGGACGTTTGTGTGCCAAACGTCAAAACAGTGAAATCTTTTGCCTTGCAGCAATCTTTTGCCTTGCGGCAATCTTTTGCCTTGCGGCAATCTTTTGCCTTGGGGCAATCTTTTGCCTTGCGGCAAAAGGTGAAATCTTCGGGCTTCGCCCTCAGGCGAAATCGAACGCTGACGCGTTCGGTGAAATGAAATCCACCCACCCGCCGTCGAGGCGGATTTCACTGCCCGGGATTTCACTGCCCGCAGGGCAATTTCACCGCCGCAGGCGATTTCACCCACCCTGAAAGGGTGGATTTCGTTGCCGACTGTCCTTAAGAACAGTCGGCATGACGGTCGGGCATTTCCGCGCGGGTCTTTTCTTTTACCCGCCATTTTTCTTCATTTTGAAAAAAAACATTGACAAAACGCCGTCTTTATTGTATAATTATAACAAACAGAATAACTCACATCACGGAGGAAAACATGAACAAAAAGATAATCGCGTCTGTTCTCGTCTTCTGCATGGCTCTGTCTCTGATGCTCTGCGGATGTTCCGATAAAGGCGGAAAAGGCGATCAGACAACAAAAGCCGAAGGCAGCGTCACCGAAACGTCCGCCACGCCCGAGGATACTTCGCTCACGCCAGACGTGCCGGATTCCGATTTCGGCGGATACACCTTCCGCATGCTCGGTCAGGGCGGCGCCGGCTGGACGGCTTCCGACATCCTCCGTCCCGAAAGCTTTAACGAGGACGGACTGAACGACGCAAAGCTCAAGCGTTACATGAACATTGAGGAAAGATATCACGTCAAAATCGAAACCACCCTGTCGGACACCATAATGGCGACGGTACAGGGCGGCGTGCTCTCGAACGACTTCAGCTTCGACCTCATCAACATGGACACGGCCAATACTTCGAGCGCCGCTATCAACAAACTGCTCGTAAACCTCACCGAGGTACCTCATCTCGATCTCAGCAGACCCTATTACGATCAGAACTACATCCACGATATGTCGTATGCCGGCAAGATCTTCTCCGTCGTCACGGATATAACGACGATGGATATGTTCGTCACCTGGATCATGATGTACAACAAGAACATGATCGAGCGTCACGACCTTGAAAGTCCGTACGATCTCGTCAAGAGCAACAACTGGACGCTCGACAAATTCAACTCAATGCTGAAGGACGTCTCGGTCGAGAACGGCGACGGCAAGTGGAACGAGCTTGACACGTACGGCTTCGCCGCGCACACCGGCTCCGCGAGGAACCTTTACTACGCCGCGGGACTCACGATCTGCACGAAGGACGAAAACACCGACACGCCGGTGCTTTCCCTCGGCGACAACAGCGAGCGTCTCACGCTCGTCGCGGACAAGGTCTCCGACCTGCTTTACAACGACAACAAAACTCTCATGAACACAAAGATAGTCGAGGCGTTCGAGGAAGGACGCGCGCTGTTCCTCGCCGAGATTACCGGATATCTCGGACGCTTCCGTGAGATGAACGACAACTTCGGCGTCGTCCCGTATCCGAAGCTCGACTCGACGCAGGACAGATACTACACGACGAACGACCCGTGCATAATGGTCTTCTCCGTTCCCGCTTACAGCTACAAGACGGATCAGCTTGAGCGCACCGGCATACTCTTCGAGGCGCTCTGCTGCGAATCCTACAACCTCATCCGTCCCGCGTATTACATCGACGTGCTCAGCGGCAAACAGACGCGTGATCCCGGCGACTACGAGATGCTCGACCTGATCAGGAACAGCCGTGTTTATGACTTCGGTCTGTTCAACAGCCTCGGTTCGATCTCCACGCTGTTCAACACGCTAGCTTCAACGAAGAACCCGAAGGTCGCTTCAATGCTCAAGAGCGGAACGAAATCCGGTCTCAAAGCGCTGAACAAGATACTTGAAAAATACGAAAGCATCTCATAAGGGGGCACAAACGATGGACATACGTAAATATCTCTGTGACGAAAACGAAAAGCCGCTTGACAGGATGGTCACCGACGGCGGTTTCGTGGGAATATTCCGCACGATAGCTGTGGTGGGCGACAGTCTGTCCTCCGGCGAATTCGAGTGCAAGCTCCCCGATAAAACGCTTTATATGGATATGTTCGACTACTCGTGGGGCCAGTACATAGCCCGCGCTGCCGGCTGCAAGGTCTATAACTTCAGCCGCGGAGGCATGACGGCGAAGGAATACTGCGAGAGCTTTGCCGCGGCGCAGAGCATGTGGAACACCGCGAAAGCCGCGCAGGCGTATATTATCGCGCTCGGCGCGAACGACCTGTTCGGTCTCCGCCAGCCCGTCGGCGACCTGTCCGACGTATGCGATGAGGATTACACCAAAAACACCGACAACTACGCCGGCCGCTACTGCGAGGTAATACAGAGATACAAGAAAATAGCGCCGGACGCGAAATTCTTCCTGCTCACCATGCCGTCAGACGGCGGCGACCCCGAGTCCGAGCACGAAAAGCTCCTGTCCGCGCAGACGGAGCTCATGTATAAGATCGCGGAGCATTTCGATAACTGCTACGTCATAGATCTGAACAAATACATGCCCGCGCAGGATCCGGAATATCACGAGAACTTCTATCTGCACGGCCATCTCAATCCCTGCGGATATATCTTCACGGCGCAGGTGGTGATGTCGTACATCGACTACATAATACGTCACAACATGGCTGATTTCAGGCGCGTCGCGTACATCAATACGCCGTATTCCGACAGCAATATGAAATAAACGTAAGGCGCGTTATCCGAAAAGGACGACGCGCTTTTTCCTTTTTTTGAAATTTTCTCACATTTCCCCCCAACCTTTTCTCCTCTCCGGCTGTCTATACGGCAGAGTACTCGAAAAACATGAAAAGGAGTGATCACCATTTACAGATCATACGACGATGAAACGCTCGTCTACATGACGCTTTCGGGCGACCGTGACGCGTACGGCGAGCTCGTTCTGCGCTGGCAGGGCGCGGCGCTGTCCGCGGCAAATTCCGTTCTGCACTCGGTATATTTGTCCGAGGACGCGGTCCAGGACGCGCTCGTCGCCGCGTGGATGAAGCTCGACACGCTCGCCGACCCGGCGAAATTCGGCGCCTGGGTCTGCAAAGCGGCAAAAAACCGTGCGCTTAATATCCGCGCCCGTTACAGCGGGTGGATGGATATCTCCGCGTACGAAAACACGGAGTCAGACGAAAGCTTTTCACCGGAGGCGTCGCTTATAGACGCAAGCGAAAAAGAAGAGCTGCACGCCGCGATAAAGTCTTTACCGGAAAAGGTGCGGACGGTCATTACTCTGCACTATTTCGAGGGGCTTTCCGTCGCGGAGATCGCGGACAGGATGAGGATATCCGCCGGCACGGTCAAATGGCATCTGTCCGATGGAAGAAAGAGATTGAGAGGGGAACTTATGGCAACAAACGAAGATTACAACGACACGCTTACCGAGCGTGTGATGAAGAAGGTCGAGGAGTTGAAGCTGTGGTCGTCCAAATCGGACAAGACCGGGTTTGAGGCCGTCTACAAAGACGTTCTGTCGGACGTTACAGACCTGCCGGAGTCGGAGAAGAAATACCACGCGATGGCGGACGTGCTCCTGCGCGGCTTTTGGTGGCTGCCCGGCAAAAAGAACGACGAGCTTGCGGCGCGTATCGCCGACGCCGCGGAAAAAGGACACAACGACGAGGCGACGGCGTTCATCTGCTCAAAGGAGGACGCAAAGCTTTCGGGCGAGGGGAAGATCGAATTCATACGCGACAAGCAGATACCGCGGCTTATCGGCAAAGACCTGCCCGTTTCGCTCGGCTCGGAATGGCTCGCACTCGCAAACGCGTACCTTGAAGCCGACAAACGCGAAGAGGGATTGGCAGCGCTGAAAAAGGCGAAAGAAATACTGCCGAAGGACAGCGTGCAATACGCGAGCTTGGTTTACGCGGAAGACGTTGTCGAGCTGCGCGACACAAAATACAAAGATAAGGACAAATACAAATTCAGAGTATTTTCGTCCGGATGTGAGATATCTTTAAAAAACGGCTGCCCGGTGCGGACAAACGATAAGAATTTTTCTTATAAAAACGAATGGGTCCCGACGGTCAACGCCTGGTTCCGTATTTTTCCGACGTCGTCCTGGTGTGACGGATCGTTTTTTGCAGAAAACGCAGAGCCCGGATACGTTATGACCGGCTCAGACGGAACAACGCTTACGCTGCTTAGCAAAACGGAAACGGTGAATACGCCCGCCGGCGTATTTGAAGGCTGCGAGCTGTGGGAAATAATACCTGCCGCTGATTATGCGTCCGAGGTATACCGCGCGTGCTACAAGCGCGGCGTCGGTATGGTGAAATTCTGCGAGATCATAAACGACGAGGTCGAAACGGTCGTATTATCCTCTTACAGCGTCAAAAAAAGCGACAGTCTGCTGCCGCTTGATCCGGACAATACGTGGGAATATACGCGGCAGTCGGAATATCCGTCCGTTTACCGCAATATAAAGGTAAAAGTCGTGTTCAGATCCGACGAAAAGGCGACGCTTGCGGTCTTATCCGAGACTGAGCGGCTGTATTACGACGAGCGTAGCTTTGCCGATATGGCGTACGCGGTGCGTTCTGAATATTTCGATCACGAGGATAAGATCACAGACGTACGAGATTACGTCAATAAGCTCTGTGCCAATGCTGAAACAAAACTGCAGAAGGCGCACGCAAACGCCGCGTCATCCGTTATGAACAGACTGATGGACGAAAACGGCATAACCGGAAATGACAAATATGAAAACTGCTGGAATTTCTTTGAGTATCACGCTTTAAGTGTCAGAGACGGAAACACGGTACATCAGGAAAACCGCGATTTCGCTTTCGAATGGAAGACCACCTGCGGCTCGGTATATGATTATCAGGTGCTTTTCAACTACGTCTATGACTTTCTGTTTGACAATTTCGGCTGCGTCTATTCGGATCAATGGGTACCGGGCTTCCGCACCGTAAAGGAGCTTTACGATTATAACGATGAGCTTATAAAGACGGAACTGATATGCGAAGACGCGGGGAAAGTCAAGGTCGCCTGCGGTGAGTTTGATAACTGTCTGCGCGTGACCATCGATACTGTCGGCAATTTGGAATACCACGAGTATTTCGGCGGCAAAAAGTCTTATATTTTCGCTCCCGGCATAGGCATTATAAGATCCGAAAACAGCTATGCGGAAAACACGCTTTGCGCCGTGTATGAGCTGACGGAATACGAGGGAACGGGCGAGGGATATTTCCCGCTCGACGACGGCTTGCACCGTCATTACGATCTGATAAATCCGGTAAGAAATTACGTCGGTTATACAGATTACACGTATGTAAAAGACAACTACGGCAGAACGGTGATTTTCTGCGACAAGCGCGGATCAAGAAAAAAGACGGAGCTGCCGGATGATTATATGACCGCAGATGAGCGGAAAGAGGACAGCCTTTGGGAAAATAAAGAATATCTCGAATACTATACGCTCTGGGGCAAAAACAATCTTGAAATACTGCTCCATCAGCTCACGCACAGACCGTACAATCAGGGCGACGGCAGACTGTTTTCAAAATGGCATACGTTCAGGATGAAAGCCATTGAGGCGTTCTGCGGCGGCGAAGTGCTGCCGGCATGGTACGGCTATTATGCGGAGGCGGCTTTCAGGGCCGCATGCGCAACGTTCAGCTTCGGAGCGTTCGACCGCGCAAAAGAGCTTATGGAGACAGCGTTTGAATACTTCGATAAATGGAACGCGATACCGGACGGCGAGCTGCTCGACGCAGGTGTTGCCGAAATGGCCGCAAGCATGAAGGTCAAAAAGGGCACGGATATTCTGATACTTCAGACCGGAGAAAAAGCCGTCTGTTCCGCATACGGTATCTTCAAAGGCAACAAAGGCGATATCATGTACAGCGGAATGACAGCCCCGCACGGCTGGGAATGGTTCAATCCTGCAAGGAACGAGCCGTTTTTCGCGGAATACGTGGAGCGCAGCAGAAAATACCTCGACTGATACAAATCGAGTAGGCGCTAACAAGTAGTACCTCTCACACCACCGTACGTGCCGTTCGGCATACGGCGGTTCAATTCAAGTAATAATCCAAGCAACAAAGGA
>CACYWW010000033.1 GCA_902778145.1 uncultured Ruminococcus sp. | reverse complement strand
CCTGCTTGCGCCGAGCTGCGACAAAAACCGACTGAAACAAGGATAAGCTTTCCTTACTTCAGTCGGTTTTTTATTGACTGTCCTTTAGAGCACCACGCTTCAGGCGGGTCATTTTGTTATCAGAACAGACCGTGGATCGTTCCGTCGTCGTCCACGTCTATGCGCTCTGCGGCGGGCGATTTGGGAAGTCCCGGCATCGTGAGGATGTCGCCGGTGAGCACCACGATGAATCCGGCGCCCGCCGATACCTTCACGTTCTTGACGGTGACTGTGAAGTTTTCCGGCGCGCCGAGCTTTGTCGGGTCGTCGGAGAAGCTGTACTGCGTCTTCGCGATGCAGACGGGAAGTCCGCCGAAGCCGAGCGATTCAAGCTGTTTTATCTGCTTGTCGGCAGCGGGCGTGACGTTCACGGCGGAGCCGCCGTATATCCTCTTTACAACGGCTTCGATCTTTTCTTTTATGCTCATATCGAGCTCATAGCTGAAGCGGAAATCTCCCTTTTCCTCATTGCAGAGTCTGACGACCTCGCGTGCGAGATCCTCGCCGCCTTTGCCGCCTTCCGCCCATACGGTGGAAAGTCTGACGTTCACGCCGAGCTCTGCGCATTTTTTCATGATAAATCCGATCTCCGCGTCCGTATCCGTCGGGAAACGGTTGACGGCGACGACGCAGGGCAGTCCGTATACGTTCTTTATATTCGACACGTGGCGGAGCAGGTTCGGGATACCGCGTTCAAGCGCGCAAAGATCCTCGTGTCCGAGCTCCGTTTTGGCGAGCCCGCCGTGCATTTTGAGCGCTCTGACCGTCGCTACGATCACAACGGCGTCAGGCGTGAGCCCCGCGTATCTGCATTTGATATCAAGGAACTTCTCCGCGCCGAGATCGGCGCCGAAGCCGGCTTCCGTAACGGTGTAATCGGCAAGCTTCAGCGCCAGCTTCGTGGCGCTCACGGAGTTGCAGCCGTGCGCGATATTTGCGAACGGTCCGCCGTGCACGAACGCGGGCGTACCCTCGAGCGTCTGGACGAGGTTCGGCTTGAGCGCGTCCTTCAGAAGCGCGGTCATGGCGCCGACCGCCTTCAGATCCGCGGCTGTCACCGGCTTGTCCTCATAGGTGTAGCCGACTATGATCCTTGAAAGTCTCTGTTTCAGATCCGATATCGACGAGGACAGGCAGAATACAGCCATTATCTCTGTGGCGACCGTTATGTCGAATCCGTCCTCTCTCGGCACGCCGTTTGCCTTGCCGCCCATACCGTCGACAATGAAACGGAGCTGTCTGTCGTTCATATCGACGCATCTGCGCAATGTGATCCTGCGCGGATCTATACCGAGCGCGTTGCCCTGCTGGATATGATTGTCGAGCATCGCCGCGAGCAGGTTGTTCGCCGCGCCTATCGCGTGAAAGTCACCCGTGAAATGAAGGTTTATGTCCTCCATCGGGACGACCTGAGCGTATCCGCCGCCGGCGGCTCCGCCCTTGACGCCGAAAACGGGTCCGAGAGACGGCTCGCGCAGGGCGACGTTCACGTTTTTTCCTATTCTCGAAAGGCCGTCGGCGAGGCCTATCGTCGTCGTGGTCTTGCCCTCGCCCGCGGGCGTGGGCGTGATGGCGGTGACGAGGATCAGCTTGCCGTTTTTATCTCTTCCCTCCGCCGCGCGCGGGTCGATCTTCGCTTTGTATCTGCCGTACGGCTCGACGTATTTCTCATCGATCCCGGCCTTCTCCGCGATCCTTGCGATCGGCTTGAGCTCGCATCTCTGCGCTATCTCGATATCTGTCAGGTACGCCATAACTTCATTCTCCTTTTAATAGATCGGATATTTTCCGCAGAGCTCTCTTACCTGCTCCGCTACTTTTTCACGGTTGCCTTCAAAATCATACGTAATATCTGCTATGAAACCGGCTATCTGTCTCATCTCAGGCTCGCGGAAGCCGCGCGTCGTGACGGCGGGCGTGCCGATGCGGAGACCGCTCGTTACAAAGGGACTTGCCGGGTCGTTCGGAATGGTGTTCTTGTTCGCCGTGATGTGCACCTCGTCGAGGCGGTGTTCAAGCTCCTTGCCGGAGATGTTGTTTTTCAGCAGCTTTATGAGCATGAGGTGATTGTCGGTGCCGCCGGAGACGATCTCCATCCCGCGCGCTTTCAGCTCGTCGCAGAGGACCGCCGCATTTTTTACGATCTGTCTTCCGTATTCCTTGAACTCATCCGTCATCGCCTCTCCGAGCGCAACGGCTTTCGCCGCTATGACGTGCATGAGCGGACCGCCCTGCGTTCCCGGGAATATCGCCTTGTCTATCTGCTTTGCGAGCTCCTCACGGCAGAGGATCATGCCGCCGCGCGGGCCGCGCAGCGTCTTGTGAGTAGTAGTCGTAACGACGTGAGCGTACGGTACGGGAGACGGATGGACGCCCGCCGCCACAAGCCCGGCGATATGCGCCATGTCGACCATCAGATACGCTCCGACCTCGTCGGCGATCTGACGGCAGCGTTTGAAGTCTATTATCCTCGAATACGCGGAAGCGCCGGCGACGATGAGCTTCGGACGGCACTTTTTCGCTATGCGCTCCATCTCGTCGTAGTCTATCATCTCGGTAACGGGATCGACGCCGTACGGTACGACGTTGAAATATTTACCGGAGATATTGACGGGCGAGCCGTGCGAGAGGTGTCCGCCCTCCTGCAGGTTCATGCCCATGACAGTATCGCCCGGCTGAAGCAGAGCGAAGAACACGGCGAGGTTCGCCGAGGCGCCGCAATGCGGCTGAACGTTCGCGTGCTCCGCGCCGAACAGCTTCTTCGCGCGCTCACGCGCGATCTCCTCGACCACATCGACACACTGACAGCCGCCGTAATAACGCTTCGACGGGTAGCCCTCCGCGTATTTGTTCGTCAGCACCGTTCCGGCGGCGAGGAGCACGCCTTTCGATACTATGTTCTCGCTCGCGATCAGCTCTATGTTCGCTCTCTGTCTCGCAAGCTCCGCGTCGCACGCGGCGAAAACGTCTTCGTCGTAGTTTTTGAGTTCGTCAAAAAAGTTCATATAACACCTGCTTTATTTAAAATACTCCACGGCTGATTCAAACATCTTCATGTCGTACTCACCTATAACGTTTTTGTAAAGTCCGCTTCCCTTGCGCTCGCTGTGTCCCATCTTGCCTAAGACTCTTCCGTCGGGTGAGGTTATGCCCTCCACCGCGTAGACGGAACCGTTCGGGTTGAAGTGAACATCGGACGAGGCGTTGCCCGAAAGATCGACGTACTGTGTCGCGATCTGTCCGTTTTCCGCAAGCTTCCTCACAAGCGCTGGATCCGCGAAGAATCTGCCCTCGCCGTGAGATATCGGCACGCTGTAGATCTCGCCAACCTTTGCGCGGCGCAGCCACGGCGACTTGTTCGATGCGACGCGGACGCGGACGATCCTCGACTGGTGGCGGGCTATCGTGTTGAACGTGAGCGTGGGGCTTGTCTCCTCCGTCTGATCGAGGATCCTGCCGTACGGAACGAGTCCGAGCTTGATAAGCGCCTGGAAGCCGTTGCATATGCCGCATATCAGTCCGTCGCGGTGATCGAGCAGCTCATGGACGCCGGTCTTCACCGCCTCGTTTCTGAAGAACGCGGTGATGAACTTGCCGGAGCCGTCCGGTTCGTCGCCACCCGAGAAGCCGCCGGGAACGAATATCATCTGTGCGCCGCGGAGCTTTTCCGCAAATTCCTCAACGCTTGCGGATATACCGTCGGAGCTCATGTTGTTTATCACTATTATCTCGGGATCCGCGCCCGCGTCAGCCATCGCCTTCGCACTGTCGTATTCGCAGTTCGTACCCGGGAACGCCGGGATGAGCACCTTTGGTCTTGCGCATTTCACCGCCGCGGATCTGTTGTTTTCGCACTCGAAGCTGAAGTTTTCAAGCGGCGTGTCGGCGTCCTTTATATTGCAGGCGTAAACGCCCTCGAGTCTGTCCTCGTAAAGCTTCGTCAGCGCCGCGAGCGTTTCTTTTTCGCCGCGGTAGGATATGCAGGGCTCGTCGACCGTTTCACCGATCGCGATCCCGTCGACCGGGCAGACCGTTTCGAGCAGGAAGGCGCAGATCCTGCGGCGGAAGATCTCCTCCACCGTAAGCGAGCCGTCGAGCTTTACGCCAATACCGTTGCCCACCGCGCACTTGAACACCGCTTCTCCCACGCCGCCGATACCGGTGACGTAACAGGAGACGGCTTTCTTTTCACGAAGCAGCTTTATTACCCTGTCATACAGGGCGAGGACGCTGTCCTTTTCCGGCAGACCGTTTTTCCCGTATTCGGGTTCGAGCAGAACGAGCCTGTGACCCGCGGATTTGAATTCGGGCGATACTACGTGATCGACGCGGTCGACCGTGACGGCGAATGAGACGAGCGTGGGCGGAACGTCAAGCTTTTCAAACGATCCGCTCATGGAGTCCTTGCCGCCTATCGCCGCGATGCCGAGGTCGCGCTGGGCCTCAAGCGCGCCGAGCAGCGCCGAAAGAGGCTTGCCCCAGCGCGCGCCGTCGCGCCCGGGTTTTTCAAAATATTCCTGGAAGGTAAGATAAGTATCCTCAAGATCCGCGCCCGTCGCCACGAGCTTGGCGACCGATTCGAGCACCGCGGAATAGCTGCCGTGATAAGGGCTCTTCTCCGATATGAACGGATCGTACGCCCAGCTCATGAACGAGCAGTCGTCGGTGTGTCCGCGCTCGACCGAGATCTTCTGTACCATTGCCTGTATCGGCGTCATCTGATACTTTCCGCCGAACGGCATCAGCACCGTTCCGGCTCCTATCGTTGAGTCGAAACGCTCGGAAAGTCCGCGTTTGGAACAGACGTTGAGATCGGTTAACGTTGATCTCATGTTTTCCGTGAACGTGCCCCTGATATCCTTTTTGAACACGCGCGGCTTCTCCGGCGTCACGTTTATATGCTTTTCTGCGCCGTTCGAGTTAAGAAATTCACGGCTTATATCAACTATCGTGTTTCCGCGCCAGCGCATCACAAGACGCGGATCCTCGGTGACGGTCGCGACCGGGCAGGCGCGGAGGTTTTCGCGCTTTGACAGCGCGAGGAACGCGTCGACGTCCTTTGCCTCGACGACGACCGCCATCCTTTCCTGCGATTCGCTTATCGCGAGCTCCGTACCGTCAAGTCCCTCGTATTTTTTCGGGACGGCGTCAAGATCTATGTCGAGCCCGTCCGCAAGCTCGCCGATCGCAACGGACACGCCGCCCGCGCCGAAGTCGTTGCAGCGCTTGATCATGCGGCACGCCTCTTTGTTCCTGAAAAGCCTCTGAAGCTTTCTCTCCTCGGGCGCGTTGCCCTTCTGCACCTCCGCGCCGCATTCCTCCACGGAATGCGCGTTGTGCGATTTGGAGGAGCCCGTGGCGCCGCCGATGCCGTCGCGTCCGGTCGCGCCGCCGAGAAGGATGACGACGTCGCCGGGAGCCGGCGTCTCACGTCTTACGTTCTCCGCCGGGGTCGCGGCTATGACCGCGCCTATTTCCATATGCTTCGCGGCGTAGCCCGGATGGTATATCTCATCCACGATACCGGTAGCAAGACCGATCTGGTTGCCGTACGACGAGTAGCCCGCCGCGGCTGTCGTTACTATTTTTCTCTGCGGGAGCTTGCCTTCAAGCGTTTCCGATACGGGTACCGTCGGATCCGCGGCGCCTGTGACTCTCATCGCCGCGTATACGTAAGATCTGCCGGATAAAGGGTCGCGGATCGCGCCGCCGATGCAGGTCGCCGCGCCGCCGAACGGCTCTATTTCCGTGGGGTGGTTGTGCGTTTCGTTTTTGAAAAGCAGAAGCCACGGCTCCGTCCGCCCGTCCACGGTCACGTTTATCTTTACGGTGCAGGCGTTTATCTCATCCGATTCGTCGATCTTCGGGAGCTTTCCCTTCGCTTTCAGATATCTCTGACCGATCGTCGCTATGTCCATAAGGCAGACGGGCTTCGTCCTGCAAAGCTCCGCTCTCATTGAAACGTAATCGTCGTATGCCCTCTGAAGGGTCTCGTCCTCAAACTTAACGCTGTCTATATGCGTCAGAAACGTGGTATGGCGGCAGTGATCCGACCAGTACGTGTCGATCATCCTGATCTCCGTGATCGTCGGATCCCTGTGCTCGGATATAAAGTATTTCTGACAGAATTCTATATCGTCCCCGTCCATCGCGAGCCCGTAGTCTGACACGAATTTTTCAAGCGCCGGGCGGTCGAGACTCGTAAAGCCTTCAAGCGTCTTTACGGTTGAAGGGACGGTGAAATTCGTTTTCAGCGTTTCCGGCTTTTCAAGCGACGCCTCGCGCGCCTCCACCGGGTTTATGACGTATTTTTTTATTTCCGCGATATCTTCGGAACTCAGATCTCCGTAAAGCGCGTAAAGCCTGGCGGAGCGGATATCGGGACGCTCCTTCTGCGATATTATCTGTATGCACTGCGCCGCGGAATCCGCCCTCTGATCGAACTGACCGGGCAGATATTCCACCGCGAAAACGTAAGCTCCGTCAAGCTCCGGCTCGTCATAAACGTCGTCGAGCTGAGGCTCGGAAAATACGCTGCGTACCGCGCGTGCGAAAAGCTCGGCGTCTATGTTTTCCGCGTCGTATCTGTTAAAAAGCCTGACTTTTTCAAGTCCCCTCACGCCGAGCAGCGTGCGGGCGTCGGATAAAAGCGCCCTCGCCTCGTTGTCAAGTCCCGGCTTTTTTTCAACGTAAATCCTGTAAACCATGTTATTTCTCCCGTGCCTGAAGCGCTCTTTTTCCTATATCCGTTCTGTAATATTTGTTTTCAAAGCCGACGTCATCAAGCGCGCGGTACGCTTCCTCTATCGCTTTTTCAAGCGTATCTGCGACGCGCGTCACGCCGATGACGCGTCCGCCCGAGGTGAGCAGTCTGCCGTCCTTTTTCACCGCGCCGGCGACGTACACGCCATCTCTGTCCGCGGGGAGCGTCAGCTCAAAGCCTTTTTCGTAATGCTCCGGGTATCCTTTTGAAGCGGCGATCACGCAGCAGGCGTGCTTTTTGCTCCATTTTACTTCGGTTTCCGCGAGCCTTCCCTCCGTCGTCGCCTTCATGACCGTCAAAAGATCTGATTCGAGCAGCGGAAGGACGACCTGCGTTTCCGGGTCGCCGAAGCGGCAGTTGTATTCTATTACCTTCGGGCCGTCATTTGTGATCATCAGACCGAAGTAAAGGCAGCCCTTGAACGTCCTGCCCTCGGCTCTCATCGCCTTTACCGTCGGCAGAAAGATCTTTTCCATGCATTCCGCCGCGACCTCCTCCGTATAATACGGGTTCGGAGCCACGGTGCCCATGCCGCCGGTATTCAGCCCCTTGTCGCCGTCTTTGGCTCTCTTATGGTCCATCGAGGATATCATCGGGACGACGGTCTCCCCGTCCGTGAACGAAAGCACGGACACCTCGGGTCCTTCGAGGAATTCTTCAATGACGATCCTGTCGCCGGATCTGCCGAAGCGCTTGTCCTCCATTATGGATCTTACGGCCGCCTCCGCGTCCTCTCTCGTTTCGGCGATTATGACGCCTTTGCCGAGCGCGAGCCCGTCCGCCTTGATGACGGTGGGCAGGGGCGCGTTCCTTACGTATTCAAGCGCTTTTTCTGCGTCGTCAAAGGTCTCGTATTTTGCCGTCGGGATGCCGTATTTTTTCATCAGATCCTTTGCGAAAGCCTTGCTTCCCTCTATGATCGCGGCTGACGCCGTCGGTCCGAAGCAGGGGATCCCGACGAAATTGAGCGCGTCCACACAGCCCAGCACAAGCGGATCGTCCGGCGCGACCACGGCGTAATCAATATCGTGATGCACGGCAAAACTGACGATGCCCTCGATGTCCGTCGCTTTTATATCAATGCATTCCGCGTCCTCCGCTATGCCCCCGTTGCCGGGGAGCGCGTAGATCTTTTCTACCGTTTTGTTTTCTTTCAGCTTTTTTATTATCGCGTGCTCGCGGCCTCCGCCGCCTACTACTATTAGTTTCAATTTGTACCTCTTTTTATAAAAATTCAGAATTAAGAATTCAGAATAAGGAGTCGCTTCGCGACGATCTGTGCGGCTTGCGCCGCGATTGGTGGTTCCCCACCCCCCTATCCACCCCCAAACCCCCGCCTCCCCCCGAATATCGGGGCTTTTAAATTCGGGGACTTTTGCGGCGGTCTACCTTCCCCTCTTGGGGAAGGGGGACCGTGCTCTGCACGGTGGATGAGGCGATTTGCCTTCCCCTGTTGGGGAAGGGGGACCGCGCCGGGGTTCCCCGCCGCGAACCGGTGAGCGGTGGGGGTTCGCGGGATGCGGTGGATGAGGCGATCGCCATTTTCGCAAACAAGCCCATTACAATTCCGATCAAAAACGGCGGGAGCAAGCCCCCGCCCTACCACCCGCGCGCTGCCCCATCTATGATGGAGGGGAACAGGGGGGTATGGGGGGGTGGCGCGGTACGCGCCATGAGGGGTGGGGACTCCCCACATTTTGTCGGCAGAGCCGACACCTTATTTAGTTTTTATCCCCAAAACGGAATAAAATCAATATCGACTTGTTTCCAGTGCTCTGATAACAAATCGGAAAAATCTTCATCGTCGTTTATGGTAAGTACGGCGTAGCCTTCGTGAGTTGTCGAAAAATATAAATTTAAAGAGTAGTATGCATTCAGATAATCTCTGTAATCTCTGTAAACTTCAAGATCCATCGGAACATCATTACTGTATTTGCCGTTTGGCCATAAATATTCAAATATGCAGCCGATTCTATTTATCAGAAATTCTTTTGTTATATCATTGCACAGAAAGAATTTGAGATTATAATCCGAATAGCGTGTATGTACGTTATGCAGACCGTCATCCGCCTCAAACGTCCATATTTTATCCACGTTGAGTTTCGGCGTTACGGCAAAGCGTTTTATTTCATCAATGTAATCCATATGGTGAGACGGGACTTGCAGTGAAAAGATTTTTCCGTATTGAAAAAGCCTGTCTATCAGCTTAGCGTATTCTTCGCCTTTGATATCAATATCTTCATCTGTCACATCGTCAACATCTGTGAATAAATACTTTTTCATTTTTTCTTAATTCTGAATTCTTAATTCTTGATTTTTCAATGGTGGAACAAACGCATGCCGGTAAACGCCATTACCATGCCGAATTCGTTGCAGCGCTCGATGACAAGATCGTCGCGGATGGAGCCGCCGGGTTCGGCTATGTATTTAACGCCGCTCTTTTTCGCGCGTTTGATGTTGTCGTCGAACGGGAAGAACGCGTCGGAGCCGAGCGCTACGCCGTCAAGCGTGTCAAGATACGCTCTCTGCTCTTCTCTTGTGAAGGGCTCGGGTCTGACCTTGAAGTATTTCTGCCAGACGCCTTCCTCACAGACGTCCTCTTCGTTCTGATTTATATAGCCGTCTATGACGTTGTCTCTGTCGGGGCGGGCTATGTCGTCCCTGAACTGCAGGCCGAGCACCTTGTCCGACTGACGGAGGAACCACGTATCCGCCTTCGTTCCGGCAAGCCTTGTGCAGTGTATTCTCGACTGCTGACCGGCGCCGACGCCGATCGCCTGTCCGCCGTAGGCGTAGCAGACGGAGTTCGACTGCGTGTATTTGAGCGTTATGAGTGAAATGATGAGGTCGGCAAGCGCACCGTCGGGAAGCTCCCTGTTTTCAGTCACGACGTTTGACAGAAGCTCTTTGTCTATTTTGAAGTTGTTCCTGCCCTGCTCGAACGTTATTCCGTATACCTGCTTGTGCTCGGTCGGATCGGGCGTGTAGTTTTCGTCGATCTCGACTATATTGTAGCCGCCTTTTCTCTTCGATTTCAGTATTTCAAGCGCCTCGGGCTCGTAGCCGGGGGCGATAATTCCGTCGGATATCTCGCGTTTGATGAGCTTCGCGGTGGTGACGTCGCAAACGTCGGACAGAGCTATCCAGTCGCCGAAGGACGACATTCTGTCGGTGCCGCGGGCGCGCGCGTAGGCGCAGGCGAGGGGCGATCTGTCAAGATCCTCGACGTCGTCGACGAAACATGCCTTTTTCAGCTTTTCGGGAAGCGGCAGTCCTATCGCCGCGGAGGTGGGCGAAACGTGCTTGAAGGAGGTCGCCGCGGGCATTCCGAGCGCCGCCTTGAGCTCTTTTACGAGCTGATAGGAGTTGAACGCGTCAAGGAAGTTTATATATCCGGGCTTGCCGTTCAGTATCTTTATCGGCAGATCCGTTCCGTCGTGCATGAATATCTTCGCGGGCTTCTGATTGGGGTTGCAGCCGTATTTGAGTTCAAATTCTTTCATTTCGCACCTCATTTGTTTTTATTTATGAGTCTGTCGGTCTCTTCTTTCGTCGACAGATCCGTGTATCTTACGTAAAGCGATATTTTGTTGTTTTCATCGAGCCCTTCCCAGATCGCGTCCGTGAATTCGTCTATATCGTCCGGGATATCGAGTCTTTCCGGCTCGCCCTGGAACGTGGGAATGGGGTTGCCGTCGGTCACGTACGTATGTATGAAGTGACCGAGTCCGGGCTGAGCTTTATATGAGAACGTGAAGCGGCAGCAGTCGCGGCCGTCCGGATCCTCGGATTTGAGTATGCTCATCTCATATGTGAGCGGCTTGCCGAGCGTCATCATGCAGCTGATGCGCGGCGTGAAGTTCGGCTTGTCCGGCTCGAATTCACGCGTCGACAGAGCGCCCGAAAACGTCGCTCCGCATTTTACGCCTTCATATATCGTATCGGTCTGGTCGCCGTTCGTGAATATCAGCTTGTTTTCGTATTTGCGAAGCGCCGCGTAGATTATGAGGCTCGGATCCTCGACCTTTGATGAATCGAAAGGCTCGGTGAATATCTCGCCGTTTTTCTTTGTGAAGATCCTGTTTCTGCTGTTTGCGCTCCTGCCCATGATGAAATAGGCGGCGACGGCTTTTTTCCCGTCGTGTGAAAGTCCGGCTATTATGCCGCGTCCGACGTAGGGATTGCCGGTAATAAGCGCTTTTATATCGTGCTTCTTATAGATATCCATGATCACACCTCACCCGTTAATATTTTTTTGCATACAAGCTCGGCGGAGGCGGGAAGTATCTTCCACTCCGCCTGCTTCATTATCCTTTTCTGAAGTTTTTCCGGCGTGTCGCCCTCGTGTACGCGGACTGCCTTCTGCATAATGATCTGTCCGCCGTCCGGCACCTCGTTTACGAAATGCACCGTCGCGCCGCTGACCTTGACGCCGTACGCGAGCGCCGCCTCGTGGACGTGAAGCCCGTAGAAGCCCGCGCCGCAGAACGACGGGATCAGCGCCGGGTGGACGTTTATAATGCGTTTTTCGTGCTTTTTCGTGAAATTCTCGCTCAGTATCGACATGAAGCCGGCTAAAATTATAAGCTCCGCTCCGTTTTTGCGTATGATCCGCTCGATTTTATCCTCGAATTCCGCCTGATCCTTACACTCTTTTTTCGATACGGTGTAAGCGTCGATCCCCGCGTTCTCCGCCCTTGTAAGCGCGTACGCGCCCGGCTTGCTCGAGATGACGCAGACGATCTTTCCGCTTGATATTATACCGCTCTTTTCGGCGTCTATCAGCGCCTGTAAATTCGTGCCGCCGCCCGAAACGAGAACGGCGATTCTGACTATTCTATTCATTCAGTGATCCTTTTTTTGATTTGATTATTCTTTATCTATGTCTTTATCTATGTCTTTTGCAAGTTCGTCTTCTGATTTTTTATTTATTTCATCAAGGTACCCAGCTGTGATAATACCTGACGGCAATGCTACTATTGCAATTCCGAATACTGACGAAATCATTGTAACGAGTCGTCCTATCGTTGTTACCGGATATATATCCCCATATCCCATTGTCGTTAACGACACAGTTGCCCAGTATATCGCATCAAAGAAATTATCGAAAGAATCCGGTTCAACATTCAAGATTATAAGAGCAGATACAAGAATATAAATAATTGCAAGAGATCCGACAGCTGCAAGCGGTGCTTTTGAAGTTTTAAAAACTCTTGATATGATTTGCACACTTTTAGAGTATCGTGCAGCTTTGAAAACTCTTATAACTCGCACAGCCCGAAGCATTCTCATTATTCGAAGGACTTTGAATGCACTGTTGAGAACCGTCAGCGACGGAAGAATGGATATCAGATCAACAAGAGCGGAAAATGAAAACGGGTATCTTATAAATGATATTACACTCCTTTTTTCAAACTTATAATCTGCTGTAATAAGCCGAAGAATGTAATCAACAATAAAAATTGCTACACATATTTTATCAAGCACTACAAATGCTGGATAATCATGTTTGAATGCAAGCGGAACTAAACTTGCTATTATCACGATAATCATGAAAACATCATAAATCCGACTGGCAAAGTCGTCGTCTTTTGACGCTTCAATGATATCAAAAATCCTTTTTCTCATGTTATTTTGATTTTTTTAGATTCAACAACGGCAGAATCACCGCGCCTATGCTGTTGCCTAAGATCACCGTCCATATAAAGCCGAGGGCTTTGGCCGATACGATGCCGGAGGCGGCGAAGTAGAACAGATCGGCGATCGAGTGCTCGAAGCCCGCTAAAATGAACACGGGTATGCAGAATATGATACCGATGACGTTGTTTTTCTCCTTGTATATGCTTACGGCTAAATACATGAGCACGCCGCAGAATATGCCGCGGATGAGCGTTTGCGGAAAGCTCTGGCCGAGCTTGCCCTCGCAGAGAGCCTGAGCCGCATCGCCGAGCTTCGGCAGCGCGTATCTTATCGCGTAACCGCAGACGACTGTGCCGATCGCGTTGCCGAGCAGTCCGAGCGTGAGTCCGCCGAAATATTCCTTATCGTGAGACTCGACTATGAAGCCTATCCTGCCCGTGTAAAGCGAATAGCCTTTGAGGCAGATGCAGAGCAGCGCGACGGTGAACATCACGGAGCCGACGTACCTGTTGTCACAGGCGAGGAACACCGCGCCGCCTATGCTGATGAGGATACCGGCGCAGACGCCGGAGAATATCTTTTTCAGATAAGACATATCTTTTCTTCGCTTTCTTTCACTGCGCCGACGATATAAGCGTCCTCGCCGCATTCTTTCAGTATCCGTAAAGCCGTATCCGCCTGCTCCGCGGGCACGATAACGTCCATACCAACGCCCATATTGAACGTGTTGAACATATCGCGGCGGCTGATGCTGCCTTTCTTTTCTATCAGATCGAATATGGGAAGTACCCTTACGTCCTTTTCTTTTATCACGACGCCCAGGCCGTCCGGCACGGATCTCGGTATGTTTTCGTAGAAGCCGCCGCCGGTTATGTGGGATATACCGTGCACCTCGACCTTCTCAAGCAGAGCGAGAACGGGTTTCACGTATATTTTCGTCGGCGTCAGAAGCGTATCGAGCACGCTTTTTCCGCCAAGCTCCGGAAGCGGCGTTTTTATATCGGCGTGCTCCACTTCGAATACGCGGCGGACGAGTGAAAAGCCGTTCGAATGTACGCCGCTCGACGGCAGGGCGATCACAACGTCGCCGGGTCTCATTTTATTGTTGTCGATTATCTTATCCTTATCGACGACGCCGGTGCAGTAACCGGCGAGGTCATATTCATCCTCGGGGTAAAAACCGGGCATTTCAGCCGTCTCGCCGCCGATCAGCGCGGCGCCGGACTGAACGCAGCCGTCGCAGACGCCCTTGACTATGTCCGCTATGCGTTCGGGAACGTTTTTGCCGCAGGCTATGTAATCGAGGAAGAACAGCGGCTTCGCGCCGCAGCAGATGACGTCGTTCACGCACATCGCCACGCAGTCGATACCGACCGTATCGTGCTTGTCCGCTAAGAAAGCGAGCTTCAGCTTTGTGCCGACGCCGTCCGTACCTGACACGAGCACGGGTTTTGAAATACCCGTCAGATCGAGCTCGAACAGTCCGCCGAAGCCGCCGATTCCGGATACGACTCCGGGCACAGCGGTTCTCGCTATGTGTTTTTTCATGAGTTCAACGGCGCGGTAGCCCGCCGTTATATCCACGCCCGACGCGGCGTACGCTTCAGATCTTGAATTCTCCACCATTTTTATTCCTCCCCGTCCCAGCAATACGTGCAAAGCTCGGATTTGTCTATGCCTATCGCTTTTACTATTCCGTCTATCGTCTGGAATTCAAGCGAGGCGAAGTTGAATTTTTCGCAGATCGCGCGGCGAAGCGCCGCTCCGCGTTCCGTTCTGCCGTCGCTGTATTCCTTTATGTGTTCAAAGCCCTCCTCGCCTTCAAGCTCCATTATCACGCGGCGGGCTATAAGCTCCATATCGCTTGTGGCGCGCGAGAAGTTGAGGAATTTGCAGCCGTACATTATCGGCGGACACGCGGAGCGCATATGCACCGCCTTCGCGCCGTTTTCGTACAGGAATTCGACCGTCTCACGCAGCTGAGTGCCGCGGACTATCGAGTCGTCGACGAAGAGCAGCTCTTTGTCCGTTATCAGCGCGTGCACCGGTATCTGCTTCATCTTGGCTATTTTGTCCCTGTCGGACTGGTTCGCCGGCATGAAGCTGCGCGACCACGTGGGCGTGTATTTGATGAACGCGCGGGCGAACGGCTTGTGGCTCCTGTTCGAATATCCTATCGCGTGCGGGGTGCCGGAATCCGGAACGCCGCCGACGTAGTCGACGTTTTCGGCGTTTTTGTGCGCCTCGTCGTACTCCGCCATGATCTCGCCGTTTTTGTATCTCATCGCCTCTACGTTGACGCCCTCGTACGTCGAGGTCGGATATCCGTAATAGCTCCACAAAAACGAGCAGATACGTTTCTTTTTGCCGGGCGCCGAGAGCCTGATCACCGCGTCGGGCGTTATCCTCACTATCTCGCCCGGTCCGAGCTCGCCGTAATGCGTGTAACCGAGCTTCAGATACGCGAAATCCTCAAACGAAACGGCGAAGCCGTCGTCGTTTCTGCCGATCTGTATCGGCAGTCTGCCGTATTTGTCGCGGGCGGCGATTATCGTTCCGTCGTCACGCAGGATGAGTACCGATGCGGTACCGCTGACAAGATCCTGGGCGTATCTTATGCCTTCCTCAAAGCTTGGTTTCTGATCCATCAGCGCGGCGAAAAGCTCCGTGGAATTGACCTTGCCTCCCGTCATCGCGTCAAAATGTCCGCCCGACGAGCCGAGATATTTTTCAATGAGCTCATCCGCGTTGTTTATGACGCCCGTCACGCATATGCAATAGCTGCCGAGGCGCGAGCGGAGCAGCAGAGGCTGCGGATACGTGTCGCTTATGCAGCCTATCGCCGACGTGCCCTTCATCTCGCTGAAAATGTGTTCGAACTTCGTTCTGAACGGAGAGTTGTCTATACTGTGTATTTTTCTCTGAAGTCCTATTTCTCTGTCATACGCGGCAAGTCCGCCGTGCTTCGTACCGAGATGCGAATGATAATCCACTCCGAAAAACACGTCGTACATGCAATCCCGTCTTGACGAGATACCGAAATAACCGCCCATATGATCTCCTATTCCATTTTAAGCGCGGCGTCCTTTGCAAGGACGGTTTCCGCGTCTTTTTTACGTTTTTCTTCGAGCTTCGCCCGGAGCTCACCGTCTTCGACGGCTATTATCTGAGCGGCAAGCAGCGCCGCGTTTCCGCCGCCGTTGACCGCAACTGTCGCCACGGGGATTCCGGTTGGCATCTGCACCGTTGAAAGCAGCGCGTCAAACCCGTTGAACGCTCCGCCGCCGCACGGCACGCCGATGACGGGCAGTGTGGTGTTCGCGGCTATCGCGCCGGCGAGATGCGCCGCCATACCGGCAAACGCTATTATGACGCCGAATCCGTTTTCACGCGCGTTTTTTGAAAACTCCGCCGCCTCGGCGGGCGTTCTGTGCGCCGAATATATATGCGCCTCAAACGGAACGCCGAGCTGTGTGAGCATATCCGTCGCTTTTTTTACGACAGGCAGATCGCTGTCGGATCCCATAATTATACCGACTTTTTTCATCTTCCCTCCGAAAATACGTAAGGGCACACTCGGACTTTCGTTCAAGTGTGCCCAGACGGTCGACATTATCCGGCGACGTTCCCTTGCGGTTGTCCGCTTTCCGTCAGTTGCGGCGCCGTTTTCTATTCTGTATGTATAATATCATAAAAGTAATATAATGTCAAGTAACGCGTCTGATTGTTCACATTTATTTTACGCCGTTTCTCACGTATATTACGTTTTCAAAGGACGATCCGTGCCGGGTATTGACAGACGGTCAAAAAAGAAATATAATAATTTTACAGGTTTTTGAAACTTTCCTGCCGTTTCGTGGATCTTGATATACAGATCAGTCTGATAACGAAAGAGAGAACAAAGATGACAAGGGATGAGTTTGCAGCTTCGGTCACCGCAAACGAAAAAAAGCTGTATATAGCGGCGCTGTCGGTAGTGCGCAATACCGAGGACGCGAAAGACGCTGTTGCGGCCGCGGTGGCTCACGCGTGGGAAAAGCTCGATACGCTGAAAGACGAGGCAAAATTCGACGGCTGGCTCCTCAGGATAACGTATAACGAAGCAAAGAAACTGAGAAGACACGCAAACGAATACGTGAGCCTGTCCGAAATCGACGATTCTTTTTCCCGGGACGCGGACGATTCGAGTCTTCAGTTCTTCGATCTTATCAGCAGCGCAAGGCTCGACGGCAAAAGCAGCCGGATACTGATGCTGAGATTCTTCTACGGATACGATCTGGCTGAAACGGCAAAACTGATGGATATCCCGGAATCCACCGTAAAGACAAAGTACTACAGAGCGCTCGACAAAATCAGAAACCTGTTGAAATAAGGAGAAACGGCAATGAAAAAAACCGGTTACAATGAAATAGAAAGCTTCATGTCGGATAAAGCCGCAAGACTTGAGAAAGACGTGAATTACTCCGGCGCCGTGAGATCGGCGGAAATAAGAGAAAAAACCAGGAATAACGGTACGAATGAGCGCGCGCATTCGCCGGCGCTGCAGATAGTCGGCGCGTTCCTCGCGGCGGCGATCGTCGGCGGCGGCACGTTCGGCGCGCTCAAATACCTGGAATACAGAGGGTCGCGGATATCGGTCCAGCAGGGCAGTCAGTCCGAGCAGCCCGGTACCGCGGATACGAACAATGATACCCGCAGCGATAACGAATCCTTCCCTTACGATTACGAATCACTTCTCGCGGAGTGTACGCAGGTGCCGCCCGACAGCGATCCCGACGGATTCGCCATGGTGCTCACCGGCGGAAGGATATATCACAACGCGGAGATATACAAATACGCCGTGACCGAAAAAACGTCGGTCGACACGATCGAGACCGGGCTTTTCGAACAGGATTTCCTGTACAGTGAAAAATGCGAGTTCGGCGGCGATCTTGTGATATACGACAACGTCGAAGGCGCGGATATGGAAGTGATCAGGGTCAACGTTTATAACGGCGACGACAGGACCGAATTCAGGACGGCAGACGAGGCCGCGTCGTATTTCAGGTCCGTTACGGCTGACAGCGAATTTTTCGTGCTTGTCGAGGCGACGTGGGACGGCTCTGGCAGCAGGCTTGAAAACGTCGGAGACAGCTACACGACGTACGGCATAGCGTTCACGCTTGTCGTTAAGGCGAATACGCAGACGGGCGAGTCCGCAAGCCGCTTCGGCGAAGTCAGGTTTATTGAGTATTATGACGAACACATGAAATTCAGGCTTTCGAGCATGATATTTACCGACGCGGAGCTTCCGATCGACGGAGAATATAAGAGCGTTTATAAAGTATCCTCCGAGGAAGCCGACAAGCTCGGATTCGACGTGTTCATATACGTCGACAGGAATTCCGCTCATCACGGCGGCATATGCGTGCTCGACAAGGAAGGCGGACTTGTGATGGATTTCAAACCCGCTTACCTGCTGTTGCCGCCGACGCGTCTGTTATACGCGGGCGAGACGCCGTCCGGTCATCAGACGTTCTTCTTCACCGCCACTCAGCAGCTCTCCGGTCCCGACTGGAGCTGGACGTGTCTTTACGCGTGCGATCTTGTGACGGGACAGATAACGGAGCTTGGGGCAACGGGACCGAACGCTTACGGCTCCGACACGCTTGATACGGAGGCTTCTCTGTCGTACTCTGAAAGCACCGGGGAGATACTCTATAACGTGTATGAAAAAACGACCGGCAGCGTTACCGGCGGGGAATTGACGGCTGACAAAATGATCCACAGCGACGCGATCGTCTGGGACGGCGAAAAATACGCGCTCAGAGATCTGCCGGACTATGAACAGAGCTCGCCGGACCCGGGCGTAAACCTGCCCGAAGAATACCTTTCGGGAGGCTGGCTAAAGATCAGATCGGGCGAAAACGATTATTATCCGTCGCCTTTGAGCAGAAAAGCTGTCGTCGGCGGTACAGCCTACAGTGAAGAGTTCTTCGAAACGGTCCCGACAGAAATAGAATACCGCAGCGGAGACGAGCTTGCCGCGTTCAATACGGCGAGAAAAGCCGGGTACGGGGAATGGCGTATCTGCAAGATCACTGTAGACCATAAAAAGGAATTCAGCTCGTCCGCGCAGGCGCTGGAATACGTCCGCTCGGTCGTCGGGAACGGCGTCGAGTCGGTATACGTGGAATACGTGATAACCTGGGACGCGGCGGCAATACGGGATCCCGATGCGGACAGATGGGAAACCACGTTCGCGTTCCGTGTGATCAACAGGGAAAACGTTGTCGAAGGACCGGGCGAAGCGGAACGGATAAGCTCGTACGTGAATCTGGTGATCGGTGATAAAACGCTCCATCCCGAGCTCATCAGCAGCACCGTATACAGAGGCGATAAAAAGACCGTAAAGAATTATGATACGACCGGCACCCTGTTAATCATCAACGGCACGGAACCCGTATCTTTTGAGAACGGCATCTATTCGGTGTGGCATATATACAAAGCGACGGTGACCGATACGGACGGCGTGCACGAGTTCGACACCGTTGAAGACGCGCTGAAACACGCGGTAAACGCGGAAGGTACGGCGCACGTTGAAGTGGAACTGGCCTGGGACACGGCCGCTGACAAGACGGTATTCGTATTCGGCTTCAGCCTGATCAAAGAACAACTGTCCGAGGAAACGACGGTACCCGGCGCGGAAACCGATACCGGCAAGGAACTGCCGCCTCAGATATTCAGAGAATGGCTTCTGACGAAACTGCAGCCGAAAATGACGTTTGAGGATCTGTGTCAGACGGTATGGAACATAGAGACCGGCGGATATCAGATCAAAAACGACATCCGGGCCGCCCAATATCAGCAGATCGAGTACGGTGAAGACGGAACATTCATGCGTTACGGCAACGAAGGATACGATCTCACCTGCTTCGTTGAAAACGACGACGCGGAAACGGTAAGAGAGGCGCGGCTGATACTGCGGCCGGGATTCTCCGGATTTGAGCTTCCGTACGGTCTGAGCATCGATATGACGCCGGTCGGAGCGCTTGAGCGGCTGGGCTTCAGCGCGGAGCAGATCGCCGCTCTTGAAGGCAAGTCGGAGGAAGAGGACGGTTTCACGGTATCTTATAATACGACGTTCGTATCGTTCACCTACGGCTTTATCGAGGACGGATATTCGGTCAGTATGGGGATAGAGATCTCCGACGGCTCCGACGATCAGGTCTATATCGAAATCGAAAAGCTGTAATATACAAAAATCAAAAACGGCGGAGATCTCCGCCGTTTTTTTTGTTATACAATTGCGTCAGTCCTTGATCTTGTAGCCGTGGTCTTCCACAAATTCCTTGCAGTGCTTTTCAAGGGCTGTTCTGCCGAAAGAGTAGACGTTGATAAAATACGTGCCCGAATCCCAGGGATCGGCGTAAGGCTGACTGCTGAACGAGTATTTACTGCTCATGGAGGAGTATCCCGGCAGCTTCTTCATAAAGCAGTACGGGGAGTTGCTGTCGCAGTTCTTGAACAGATTATACTCGGTAAGTGCCTCCTCAAGGTACTCCTGTACTGACTTCACCAGCTCGTCAAGCGCGCCGAAAACGCTCTTGCCCGGGATCGTTTTGGAGTATTTCTCAGCCGGAAGGATGTCCTTGCTCCTGAGCTTTACGCATTCGTCTATCGACTTCTGGAGCTTTTCGTCAAGGCCTTTCAGACGCGATATCTCGTAAGTATAGTCGTCGACGGCGCTCGCTCTTGCATAGACGTCCGGTCTGCACTCGAAGACACCGTCCGTACGGCTCTGCAGATTGTTGTAGAACGAGCACTTTTTCACGTCATCCAGGTAATCCTTGAGTCTTTCCTTGCGGTATCCGGATATGAATTTGTCCTTTGATATCTTTCCGGCGTATTTATCGACGTAATCCTGAGATCTTTTCGCCCTTTTCTCGAGGTAATACCAGTCCTGATCGATCCTGTCGGATATGGACTGGAGATCCGCGTTGACTTTATCGTAGAAGGATTTGTTGAACTGCGCTTCTTCAAAATTCTCTTTGATCTGGAAAAGCTTGATGCTTTCATCAAGCGGCAGCTTGCGGAGCATCATCGCGACGTAATCCGAGACGTTCTCATACAGCATCGCCTCCTGATGGTAATTGAATACCATGTCGTACTGCTTCTTCTCTTCCGGAGTCAGGGTGCCGTAAAAGCTCGGTTTGGAGGCCGCGGGCGCAGGCACGACGTTCGGGAAGTCGTCGCGGTTGGTCCTCTTGAACTGAGCGATCCAGCAGGCTGAGCTGAGCTGCTGCTCGAGCACCAGCTTCATTTCGTTTTTCAGCTCGTCGATCTCGAGATCGTACGAGAGGTTCTCAAAAGCTTTCGCCACCACCATGATCCTGTGGTCGACGTATAAGAACTCGTCGCTTAACGACTGTTCCTTGATGTTTTTCCATGCTCTCAGATCGTCGTTGATCTCATCCCATTCTTTTCCCAGCAAATATTGATCTTCCGCACTGCTGAAATCAAGTCCTGCCATGATGGTTTCTCCTTTTCTTTATTTTTGACGCCGCATCAGAATCTGATCTCGTAATCGCGGACGTACCATCTGCCGCCGTTCGTTCTTATGAGATTGCGTCTGACGGGGCTGCCGAGCTGCTTGCCGTTCTTGTCGAAGGAGACGGTCTGAACGGAGGCGTATTCGACCTTTTCGCCGTATCTCTCCGCGATCTTAGCCTGCTCCTCCTTTGACAGGAAGTAGGAGTCGAGACCTGTTTCGTCGCTGTAGCCCTTGACGACGGTTATCTTCGTTGCCTCGGGCACAACGTTTGCGTGGACGTATTCGCCGTGGAAGCGTTCCTGATGCAGATCCCAGTAATAGAGAAGCTGAGATTCCTGTATCGGGTTCTGCCTTCTTTCCGGCTGGATGCAGTTTGTATACAGATCGTAGTTCTTTTCCTTGATCGCCTGGCGGAAAATCTCCACGAGTTTTTCCGGTGTGACGTCTTCCGGCACGGTTTTTTCGGTATACCAGCCCTCTTTGATCCCGGCTACTTCATCCTCGCCTTCGAAATATCCGCTTGTCTCCATTTCGGCGTTGTAGTATCCGAGCACGTGACCGGGCACGTAAAGCGCGACAGGATCCACCACCGGCGCGAATACGGGAGGTCCGACCTTGTTCTGACCGGCTTCCGGCTGTTCCATGGCGATATCCTTGATCTCGCCGAGGAGCGTCCATTTGTCGACCTCCATCATGGTCGTGTCGACAAGTCTTCTGTAACGTTTGACGGATTCGTACGGGCCGAGCCATTTTCTCGAATCGATCTTGACGAAATACATACCGCTCGAACGCTTGCCGACGTGTATGTACTCACCCGTGACGCCCATGAACTGGTTCAACGGGTATCTGACCTCGTCAAGCACGACGTATTTGCCTACGTAATCGTCCATCGGAACGTTCAGCACGTCGGGCGCCGGGAAGACCTTTTCAAGCAGTTTGTCCTTATACTTTTCAAGGAGCGCGCCCCACGCCTTTTCGCTCTTCTCGGCGTACATCCTGCGGAGGTTCTCCTCGTTTTCGAGATAGACTATCATGTCGTGGGTGACGTCGATGAAGTTGCCTGTGGAACCGACGATGCATTTTCTCGCCCGCTCGAACATTTCCTTTATTCTCGGATCGTTCGGCGCGAACTCGTTCAGGATCATGATGCGGGACAGCGCGTCCTCTTTGGAACGGAAAAGGCCCGAAGCGCCGCTCGCCCTTTTTACTTCGTTTTCGAATTCCCTGAGATATACCTCGGCCTGCTGGATACGCATGGAGAGATTGGACTCGTTGACAGTGAAAATACTCTTGTCTACCATCTTTATCATCCTTTCTGAATCGTGTTCGTTTATGATCAGGTCGTTTTTTCCATTTTAACACAAAAACGCCTTCAAGTCAAGCGTTTACGGCAACGCGGGGTCAAGTTTTCGGTATCTTTTTCCGCTCTGCCGAAGCAGTCCCGTCGGATCACGGGACTGCAGGTCGGCGGTCACATCATATCCTTGCGCCCGTGCGAATATACGAAATCGCGGCAGTGCTGCGTCAGCGCGGACGCCGCGGAAGATATGAGCGGCGCGTAGTGCGTGCCTTCGGAAAGCGGATCGCCGCTCATCGGCTTAAGACCGTATTTCGAGTTGAGGCTGTCGGACGACGGCAGCTTCTTCATGAAGCAGTACGGCGCGGCGGATATAAGACTTTTATAGTTATTGAATATATCGAGACCGAGCTGACAAAACTCGCCGATCGCGTAATTCAGGGTTTCGGCGGCGGTCATGCTCATGATAAAGGCGTCTTCCTTGCATTTTGCCATTCTGGAATTGAACACGGCGGCAAGCTTCTGACTTTCCTTTATGCTGTTTTCAAGCTTTTCGCCAAAGTCGCCCTTCACAATCTCGGCAACGTCCTTCATGTATTCGTCGATGACCATCATGCAAGCGTAATAGTTGAGATCCATGCTGAAGGTGCAGTAGTCGTTGCACTTGAAGTCTTTGCTCGCCTTTACGCAGTAGGCTTCAAACGTGGTCTTGTAATCCCTCAGCCTCGCTTTGCGGTACCCCGCCTGCAGATCGGACGGAGACATCCTCCCTTTGTTCTCTTTATAGAACCTTTCCGACGCGGAATTTGAGATACGCTCGAACGAATCCCAGTTCTTGTTGACGAAAACCGCTATCTCACGGACGTCGTCGTCGATCTGCTTGTACAGCGGCTCGTCAAATCCGGCGTCGTCAAGATTGATCGTCGCGCGGACGATCCGGAACGTAGATTTAAGCGGTACCGTCATCATCAGAAGCTGCAGCTGATCGAGAGGCTTGCAGCAGGCGGAGGCGTCCTTCTGGCATTTCAGGCCGTAGTCAAAAGCGATCTGATCCTCGCCCGACATATCATAGAAGCCGGACGGTCTCGAATCGTTCTTCATATACGGCGCAAAGGTCTTCTCGTTTGCGTAATAGTACTGCTGTATCCAGCTGTTTCTCCCGAGCAGGTTCCTGCAGACGTTGTTGAACTCGTTCGCCGTTTCGTCGTAGCTGTTGCTGATGCACAGGTCCCTCACCTTCTGAGCGGCTTTGTGGACCGCGGAGCTGAATCCGCCGGATTCGGCGTTCACCATGGTCTGATTCATCGTCTTCCACGAAAAATCGTAAATATCAGCGCCGTTATCGTATTCCGACATAAAAAGATCTCCTTCATTTTCGATCGCTGCGGGCGTTCGCCTCATCCACCGCAATCCGCGAACCCCCACCGCTCACCGGTTCGCAATCATAGATTGCTTCACCGCTTTGGCTGAAAACTCCACACCGTGGAGTTTTCTTAACGCGTCGCGCCCCAAAAGGGGAAGGTTTTTCGCCTCAATTTTGATTTGCTGTAATTCGTTCGCCTCATCCACCGCAAGCGGTCCCCCTTCCCCAACAGGGGAAGGTTATAGATTGCTTCACCGCTTTGG
>CACYWW010000032.1 GCA_902778145.1 uncultured Ruminococcus sp. | reverse complement strand
ACGCCGATGGAATTTCGACATCAGTCTGTTGTTTGATAACTAAATATTATGCCATTGGTGGTTCTTTTGTGCTGTCCGTACAAATTGGGGCAGTACATATCTCAGCCGGTTTTTATTTGCTGTCCTTAAGAGTACGATGCTTTAAACGACGGTTTTGTTTCCGGTGATCGCCGGCGCGCGGTTTCAAAGAACGATCTCGCGTTTTTCTTCGGCGGATCTGTAAAGCGTGTCGGGCAGGAGTATGCTGTTGAGCATCCCTGAGATGCTGCCGCTCCTACTTCCTATGTGATCATTTTTTCTTTTTGCCGTTTATTATGATCGATATCACGGAGCCGACTATCACGGCGCCCGCGGCGACGGCGGCGATCACAGCCGCGGTGTTCGTCTTTTTCTTCGCGGGCTCGCCTTCCGTTCCGACTGACCGTTCAGTCGTTTGATCGGACGTCTGATCTGCGGTGCTTTCCGTATCGGGCGAGGGCTCCGTGTCCGTACCGTCGTCCGTCGTCACCGCGGGCGAGTATTCCGTCTGTCTTAAGAATTTGAACTCATACTTCGCGTTCTCCGCGACCTCGGGCGTCTCGAACGGCTTGAGCGTGAGCCCGAATTCGTCGAGCATCTTCTTCATCGCGCAGTCGAGCTGAGACTGCGTCGCGTTCTCGTCACCGATAAGCGCCTTCACCGCCGATACGGACGCGCTGTCTTCGGCGCCGCCGGCCTTGACGTACGCGGCGATCATTTCCGCCGCCTCCGCCGTATCCTTGTAAGGTGTGCCGTATACCTCTATCTCCGAGAGCTGGAGCATATAGCCGTCGGCCGCGGTGTTGCGCAGCTTCGTACCGGTGAATTTAACGTACCTTCCCTTGACCGGCGTATCGAGCACCAGATCGTATCCGCCGTTCTCGTCCGTGCTGTTTTTCTCACTTGCTATGACCGTCCATTCAACGTTGTTGTCGGAGACCGCGATGTTGAAATCGACCGGCCAGCAGCCCTGCGCCACGGTGTTTACGCGGCTTATCTCAAAGAAGTCGCCGAGGTCTATTATCGCGAATTCGGTCGAATCCGGATCGCTCATGTGGATCTTGACGTCCGACGTCCAGCCGCCGTCGCCGCCGTTCACGAGAAAGTCCGGATGCCAGCCCCAGACGCGGTAGCTGTCCGACGCCGGGAACGATGACACGGTTACGCTCTTGCCCTTCGCTATATTCGAATCCTTTTTGTATTTGATCTCATATGTGCCGCGCTCCGCCGGAGCCTGCGCCACGTCTATCCTCTCGGGCTCGGGGACCGATGCGCCGTCTTCATAGACCTCGATCTCGCAGAGCTCGCTCTTTTTGCCCTTGCAGCCCGTCACGTCTATCTTAATATATCTCGCCTCGGTCTTACCGAATCTGAGCGACGGAACGGTCTTGTTTATTATCTCAAAGCCCTCCGCCTCGGCGGTGAGCTCCCAGTCTGACCCGTCGGATGATACGGACACGGAGAACGACGTCGGGAAATGCTCGCCGTATTTATCCGACGATCCCGCGGGATACAGGTCGATACGGTCGAACGTCCTCACGTCCTTCAGATCGACGACTATGCTTCCGAGTCCGTCCTTGCTCCTTGACTGCCAGCCGTTTGCCGAACCGGATGAAAATCTCTGTCCGTCGTTCAGGTTGTCCATGTACCAGCCGCCCGAGCCGCTCGAGCTGTCGGCGGTGATGAGCGCGTATTTTGCGAGATTTTCGCCTTTTTCGGGCGTTGCGGTCGGTATTCCGCGGTCGTATCCCTCGGGGAGGGCGAGTATGTACGCGCCGCCCGCCTCGCAGTCGAGCGTCACGACGCCGTCTGTTATCTCCACGGGATGGAGCTGTCCGTCCTCATACGAGAGATATTCGAGTGACGATACGGCGTCATCGAATTTCAGCTGTATTTCCTGAGGCTTTGAGAAGCTGTTGTTGACGACCATGCAGTAATTTCTGCCGGTCTTTCTGTCTCTCAGATACGAGACGGTGAAGTCGTATTTTGTGCTCGCCGCGGTGACGAAATATCCCCTCGGTATGCGCTCAACGGAGCTTCCCGACGGGTCGCGGCTCTCATAGACCTCGAGCGCGTCGCATGACGCGAGCGTCTTGCCGACCGTGTGCACCATCCTGCCGAGCTCGCAGATGAATTCGTACTTTTTGTTCGGTTTCCCGTCAACGGAAATTATACCGTCCTCGAACGGCTCGCTCCTGTCGTGCGGGGTGAACCAGGTGAAATACGAGAGCTGTTTTATACCGAACGCGAGCGCCATGTTGATCTCATACAGAGTCTCGGCGCGTGTGAGCGATCTGTATGCTCCCGGTATGCAGACGGTCTGTATGTAAGTGCCGGTCTTTACGTTGTTCTGAAGACCGATGCGGCGCACGGCGTCGATGTTCGTCAGAAATCCGCCGCGGTTGAAGGAGCCCGCTGAGATGCCGAACGGATAAAGGTCGTACATCAGATAATCCTGCGGATATCCCGACGCCTCGCAGAGCCTGAGCCAGTCGTTCATCTGACTCATGTACACCTTGACTGAAGGATACGCGGCGTACGGCAGGAAGTTCAGATGCATATACGACGCGGGATCCGCTTCCTTCAGCGATCTGTAAGCGTCTATGAAGTCATTGGGGTTGAACGGCTCGTCAAGCATGTAATAGCCGTTTGCGCCGGGAACGTTGCGGTATTCGCTTATGACGCTTTTTATCCTGCTGTCACGCATGGAGAGCAGATTTCCGCCCAGACGGTTGTCGCCGATGGACGTATGTATGCCGTGCTTATATGCAAGCTCGGTCATTTTCATTATCACGTTTTTTTTGCCGGAGTTGTCGCCGGCGGAGAGCTGCCAGGTGATCCCGGCGTCTTCCATATACTGATACTGCTCGTCCGTCAGATATTCCTCCGTGGGCGGCCAGAATATGGAGATCATTATATCGTCGTCGAAGCCGTATTCCTTTTCAACGACGTACACGGGCACTTTGACCGAGCCGGAACCGTTTTTCACGGTCACGACAGCCTGACCGACGGCGATGCCGCGTACGTTTCCTTCCGCGTCGACCGTGACGATCTTTTCATCCGAGGATGACCATGTGACGTCAGACGACGATTTCGCGGTGAGTTTGTCTGTCTCGCCCACAACGAGCTCAAGCGCGGGTCTGTCCATTTTTATACCTCCGTTATCAGACGATGCCGCCGCGGGTATCACCGCGGACGTGATGAACAGCATTATCAACAAAAGTGATAACGCCGCGTTTATCGGTTTGGTTTTTTTCATTTGCAGTGTCAGTCCCTCCTTTCAAAGGTACGACTATATTATATCAGAAAGTGCGGCTTTGTCAAGCAAGAGCGCCTATTTTTGTCAAAAATAACAAAATATATGATTTAAATATTGACAAAGACGGTTTTGAACGGTAAAATATACAGAGCGGGCGCCCCGGCGCGCCCTATAAAAGACGGAAAGGCAGTCACCTTATGGAAAAGAAATACGTCATAGCGATGGATCAGGGGACGACGAGCTCTCGCGCCGTGCTTTTCGACAGGCAGGGCAGGATCGTCAGCATGGTACAAAAGGAATTCAGACAGATATTCCCGAAGCCCGGCTGGGTCGAGCACGACCCGATGGAGATCTGGTCGACGCAGATGGGCGTCACCATGGAGGCGATACAGAAGATAGACGCGAAAACGGACGAGATAGCGGCGATAGGCATAACAAATCAGCGCGAAACGACGGTCGTATGGGACGCGGAGACCGGACGTCCGGTGTACAACGCCATAGTCTGGCAGTGCCGCAGAACGTCGGATATGATAGACAAGCTCAAGGCGGACGGCATGGGCGATTACGTGCGTGAGAAGACGGGACTTGTACCGGACGCGTATTTCTCGGCGTCGAAGATCGCGTGGATACTGAACAACGTGGACGGCGCCCGCGAGAAGGCGGAGGCGGGAAGACTCAGATTCGGCACTGTGGACAGCTGGCTCGTCTGGAACCTGACTGACGGCAGAGTCCACGTGACAGACCGGACGAACGCCTCACGGACGATGCTGTTCGACATACACAGACTCGAATGGGACAAAAAACTGCTTTCATATTTCGGCATCCCGGAGAGCATGCTCCCGGAGGTCGTACCGTCCTGCGCCGTATGCGGCGGCACTGATAAGTTCGGCGGAGACGTGCCGATAGCCGGTATAGCGGGCGACCAGCAGGCGGCGCTTTTCGGACAGTGCGGATTCGGACCGGGAGACGTGAAGACAACGTACGGCACGGGCGGATTCATGCTGATGAATACGGGATCCGACGCCGTGAGATCCGAAAAAGGTCTTCTGACTACGGTCGCCGCGAGCGGAGAGGATTCCGTACAGTACGCGCTCGAGGGCAGCGTTTTCGTCGCGGGCGCCGCGATACAGTGGCTCCGTGACGAGATGAGGATGCTGCGCACGTCGGCTCAGTCGGAGGAATACTGCCGCGCGGTAAGCGATACGAACGGCGTATATATAGTCCCTGCGTTTTCCGGGATGGGCGCTCCGTACTGGCAGCAGTACGCGCGCGGCACGATAGTCGGACTGACACGCGGAGTTTCGAAGGAGCATTTCGTACGCGCGACGGTCGAATCTCTCGCCTATCAGACGAACGATCTGATCAGGGCGATGAAGGAGGAGGCCGGTATGGCGATAAGCTCGCTCAAGGTCGACGGAGGAGCCTCCGCGAACGATTTTCTGATGCAGTTCCAGTCGGATATCTCCGACACCCGGATCGAAAGACCGAGCTGCGTCGAGACGACGGCGCTCGGCGCGTCTTACCTTGCGGGGCTTGCGGTCGGCTTCTGGGCTGACAGGGACGAGATCAGGCGCAACTGGCGCTGCGAGCGCGAGTTTTACCCGCGTATAACGCCGGAGGAGCGCGGAAAGCTGCTCCGCGGCTGGGATCGCGCCGTGAAATGCGCCGTATATTGGGCAAAAGAAGGTGAAGATGATGAATGAGAATTTTGACGTATGTGTGATCGGTGCCGGCGTCGTCGGCTGCGCCGTGGCGAGAGAGCTTTCGGCGTACGATCTCAGCGTATGTGTAATAGAGAAGGAAGAGGACGTCTGCTCGGGGACGAGCAAAGCGAACAGCGCCATAGTCCACGCGGGCTACGACGCGAAGCCCGGCACCGTCAAGGCGAGGATGAACGTGCGCGGAGCGGAGCTTATAAGGAAGCTTTCCGGAACGCTCGATTTCAGCTACCGTGAAAACGGATCGCTCGTGCTTTGTTTCGACGAGGCGGATCTGCCGAAGCTCAACGATCTGTACGAGCGCGGACAGAAAAACGGGGTCGAAGGCCTGAGGATCCTTTCAAAAGAGCAGGTGAAGGAGCTTGAACCGGCCGTGTCGGACAACGTCGTCTCTGCGCTTCTCGCGCCGACCGCCGGTATAGTCTGCCCGTTCGGAATGACCGTCGCCTTCGCGGAAAACGCCGCGGAAAACGGCGTCGTCTTCCGGTTCCTTACGGCCGTCACGGATATCAGAAAGACGGACGGCGGATTTGAGATAGAGACGGACAAGGGCGTTTTCCGCGCGAAATACGTGGTCAACGCCGCGGGCGTTTATTCGGATAAGCTCCACAACATGGTGAGCGGAAAAAAGCTCAGCATAACGCCGAGAAGGGGAGAATACGTCCTGCTCGACCGCGAGGCGGGGGATCTCGTGTCTCACACGGTCTTCCAGCTTCCGGGAGCGTACGGCAAGGGCGTCCTTGTGACGCCGACGGTACACGGGAACCTGCTCGTAGGCCCGAGCGCCGACGACACGGATGATAAGGAGGATACGTCGACGACCGCGGACGGCACCGCTTCCGTCAAAGAGAGGGCGCTTCTCAGCGTGCCTTCGGTGCCGTACAACAAGACGATAACAGGCTTTTCCGGGCTTCGCGCGCATGAGGCGGGGGACGATTTTATCATTGGCGAGCCTGACGACGCGCCGGGCTTCTTCGACGCGGCGGGCATAGAGTCTCCCGGACTCACGAGCGCTCCGGCGATCGGAGAGTATATCGCGGCGGAGCTTGCGAAAAAGGCGGGAGCCGCGCGGAAAAAGGATTTCAAGGCGGAGCGCAGAGGCATACCGCAGGCTTCAAAGCTGCCGCTTGAGGAACGCGCCGCACTGATAAAGCGTGATCCGGCTTACGGCAACATCGTCTGCCGCTGTGAGTCGATATCCGAGGGCGAGATCAGGGAGGCGATACGCAGAACTCCCGGAGCCGTGAGTCTCGACGGCGTGAAACGCAGGGTCAGAGCGGGTATGGGCCGCTGTCAGGCGGGTTTCTGCACGCCGCTCACGATGCGGATAATATCCGAGGAGCTCGGGATAAAGATGACGGACGTCACAAAGAACCGTCCGGGCTCAGAGCAGATAAAGGGGTGAGAAAATGCAGAGTCATGACATTGTGATAATCGGCGGAGGACCCGCCGGGCTCGCCGCCGCGGAGGCGGCATACGACGCGGGAGCGCGCGACATACTCATCCTCGAGCGTGACGTCAGGCTCGGCGGGATACTGAATCAGTGCATACACAACGGCTTCGGGCTCCATACGTTCGGCGAGGAGCTGACCGGTCCCGAATACGCGGAAAGATATATCAACATGGTGGAGGAGCGCGGCATCCGGTACAAGCTCCGCACAATAGTCGCCGATATAGACGAAAATAAACGCGTGACGTACGTAAACGGCGAAGAGGGCGCGGTTACGGTACAGGCAAAGGCGATCATCCTCGCGATGGGCTGCCGTGAGCGTCCGCGCGGAGCGCTGGGTTTGCCGGGATACCGTCCGGCGGGCATCTTCACCGCCGGCACGGCGCAGAGGCTGATGAATATCGAGGGATACCTCGTGGGGCGCCGCGTGTTCGTGCTCGGCTCCGGCGATATCGGACTTATTATGGCGCGCAGGATGACGCTCGAGGGAGCGACGGTCTGCGGCGTCGCGGAGCTCATGCCGTATTCCGGCGGTCTGAACCGCAATATCGTCCAGTGCCTGAACGATTACAATATACCGCTGAAGCTCTCCCATACCGTGACGATGATACACGGAAAAGAACGCGTGACCGGAGTCACCATATCGGAGGTCGACGGAAACAGACGTCCGATACCGGGTACCGAGGAATATTACGACTGTGACACGCTGCTGCTCTCCTGCGGACTTCTGCCGGAGAACGAGCTTTCAAAATCCGCCGGCATAGAGCTTGACAGGGTGACGGGCGGCCCCGTCGTGAACGACAGGCTGCAGTGCAGCGTTCCCGGCGTTTTCGCCTGCGGAAACGTGCTCCACGTACACGACCTCGTCGATTTCGTCTCGGAAGAGGCGGAAAGAGCGGGGAAGAACGCCGCTCACTATGTCGCGGAGGGCGAAGGATCTGACGGGGAGGCGACGGTGCTGAAGGCCGGCCCCGGCGTCAGATACACGGTGCCGCAGACGCTTGACGCCGGACTGATGGACGAGAGCGTCAAGGTGAGGTTCCGCGTGAGCGACGTATACCGCGACAGGAGCGTATCACTCTACTACGACGGACGGCTCATATCAAAACGGAAAAAGCGCATCATGGCGCCGGGCGAGATGGAAGAGCTCATACTGAAGAAGAGCTCCTTTGACCGTCCGGTATCCGAGATACGCATAGCTGTGGAGGACTGACGATGGAAAAACATGAACTGACGTGTATACAGTGCCCGATAGGGTGCGCTCTCACCGTCACGGTCGACGGTGAAAACGTCACGGTGACAGGCAACACCTGCCCGCGCGGCAGGGTCTACGGGATAAAGGAGGTCACGCATCCGTCGCGCACGGTGACATCTACCGTGCCTGTCACGGACGGCGAGATACCGCGCCTTTCCGTGAAAACGAGAACGGATATACCGAAGGAAAAGATCTTTGACGTGATGGAGGTCATCCGCAAAACAAAAGTCAAAGCTCCGGTAAACCTCGGCGACGTCATAATAGAAAACGTCTGCGGCACGGGCACGGACGTTATAGCGACAAAGAGCGTAAAATAAAAAAACAAGTCTCCGGCGCGGAAGCTCCGATTTCCGCGCCGGAGAATATTATTTTATTTTTTCGCCCCTGTTGTTTACCGTATATGATCCGCCGTCTTTATCGTACACGGTATACGTGTCGTTTTCATTGTATTCTATACCGGCATGATCTGTCGGCAGAGATATTATTTCTCCCTTGCTACTCAGAAGCCCCGATTTGATACCTGTACCGCCTTTAAGGCTGTACTCGGCTATGACGAGGGTGTTTTTATTATCCGGCGCGCGATATCCGTGTACGAATCTCAAATCTTCAAAGACATCCGGAGTTGTAATTGCTTTTCCGTTTTTATCTATAATGACTCCGTATTCTCCTTTAAGACCGCCGCAGAAAAAGCTGCCGTCGATATATTCCACATTCCGGTATGAAAGCGGGATTATTCTTTCTCCGGATTTATTCACAACGCCGTGAGTGAACGGGTCCGACGCGTACATTACGACGTAAAGCCCGCCCGCTTCTTCAAGCGTTACGTATTCCGCCTCCGTTTCGCCGCCATTGCCGTCTATGATATACTGAACGTCGCCCTTCATGGCGTACGTGATGCCGTCCGCTTTTCTCGTAATGCTGTCATATATATAATCGGTCAGCTGCGCCGCGCTTTCCGTGTAATAATCCGAAACGTGGTAAAGCGCCCATTTGTGATTCTGACAAACGAATAAATAACGCTCTGTATAAGGCTCCATGTTATCGTAGACAGCCCCGTTCGTGAGCCCGTCCGACGCGCAGATTATCTCTTCCGCTTCGCACGGAAAGATCACGTTGTAATGATCGTTATTTCCGTTGAGATGATAAAGCCCGCATTTCATGACGTCGCCGTACGCCCACAGCAAGCCGTTGATAAGACGGCATTCGTCCGTACAGTCTATCTCTTTATAAACGATGCCGTTCAAAGACGGATGTTTTATTTCCCCATCCTTTACGACGAACGCTTTGGCATATGACGGGCTGTTTTCGATAATCTCGATATCATCGTACATACGGTCGAACATAAGACCTCTTATAAGCCTTGTGCCGTTGTTGAAACCGTTAAAGCTCGTGTCAAATATGTTTTTTTTGCCGTCTTTGGCAACGGACAGGATCCCGGGTGATAATTCCGATACGTCGTCAAAGCGGTCTCTCAGCAGAACAGCGCCGCCGTCATTGTTATAAATGACCGTTTCGCCGTCCTCGTCTTTGACCGTAACGTATTCCGTTGCGTAAACGATCCTGCCGTCATCCGCCGCGTCCGTTCCGGTCGGATCCGGGGCGTCCGTCTCGTTTTCGGCTGTTGTGTTTGTACCCGTCTCGGTAATATCCGATACTTCGGCTCTTTCCCCGGGCGTTGTTTCACTTTCCGCGTTTGTTGAGCATCCTGAAAAAATGAAAGCAGACGCGATCAGACATAACAAAATCAGTTTTTTCATGATACCTCCATCAGAATACCTCTCATTATTTATATTTATTATACTGCAAATGTGCAAGCGAATAAATATGAAAATGTAAAAAAAGCTTGAATATATCTTGACGAATATTATTAATAAAAGACGATTGATTTACCGTAAGATTTGTGGTATAAATGGGGTATGAAAACCAAAGTTAGGAGAAACGGCAATGACTTCAAATCCTGTCGGCAAGCTCAGGCTCAATTTAAAGAGAACTTTCCTTATAGGCTTCGCGTTCTTCGGGATCCTGCTTTTATGGCAGGTCTACGACTCCTGGTGCCCCACGTTCCTGACGGACATATTCGCACGCCGCATGTACGGCATGAGCTCCGCGGAGCTCAAGGAGGCGGCCGCGGAAAAGATACTGAACGTTCAGTGGATCGTCGGTATAATCATGGCGTGCGACAATCTGGCGGCGCTGATCCTTCTGCCGATATTCGGAAATCTTTCCGATAAGACGAGGACGCCGATCGGCAAGCGTATGCCGTTCATCCTCACGGGGACGATGGTCTCGGCGATCGCGTTCCCGTTCATACCGCTCCTGTTCCATTACAACAACGTCTTCGGTATGGTGGCGGTGATGGTCGTGGTGCTCATATTCATGATGATGTACCGCAACCCCGCCGTCGCGCTTATGCCGGACATAACGCCCAAGCCTCTGCGCGCGAAGGCGAACGGGATAATCAATATAATGGGTTATTTCGGAGGCGCGTTCGCAACGGTGCTCGGCATATTCCTGAAGCTCTCCGATTACATAACCGCGAAGGACGAGGCGAGAAAGCTCTGGATAATAGAGATCCCGTTCGTCGTGGCGTCCGTGCTGATGGTCATTTCCGCCTTCGTCCTGTTCTTTACGATAAAAGAGAACAAGCTCGCGGAAGAGCTGAAGGACGAGATGGCGCTCGGCGAGGCGCTCGCGGCGACGGAGACGCCCGTAAGCGACGACGCGCCGATGTCGCGCGCGAACAGACGAATGCTTCTGGCGATCCTCGGCGCGGAATTCCTCTGGTTCATGGCTGACAACGCGATAGGCACTTACATAGGCAACTACGTTATTTACTACCTCGGCTCCGCGTCGAGCGCGACGATGCTCTTGACGATCATAGGCGGTGTCGCGAGCGTCGCCGGATTTGCGACAGCCGGCCTGATAGCCGATAAGATCGGAAGAAAATGGACGATAGCGTCCGGACTGTGCATAACCGTTGCCGGGCTTTTCCTGATGTGCTTCGCCAAGCCGATGGCGGTGAACGAGGCGACCGGATACAATCAGTTCCCGCCGCTGCTCTATCTCATCTGGGCGATAAAGGGCTTCGGTATGGCGCTCGTGCATAACTGCTCGTTCCCGATGGTCGTAGAGCTCTGCCCGAACAGCCGTATCGGCAAGTTCACGGGTTATTATTACGCGGCAAGCATGTCGGCGCAGACGGTGACGCCCGTGCTCCTCGGACTCGTTTTCAGAATGACCGGGGCGTGGCGCGCGCTGCCCGTATACGCCACGGCGCTGTTCGCGCTGAGCTTCGCCGTTTTCTCCCTGCTCGTGAAGAATATAAAAGCGAAGAAGGTCGAAAACACGCACGGCCTCGACGCGATAGACGGAGACTGACATGCACCCCGTTTTCATCATACTGATCGTCTTGTCCGCGGTCATGCTCCTTTATCTGTTCCTCGTCGCGCCGGGCGCCTCGTCAAAAAAGAAAAGAGCGCCGTTCATGGGCGGAAAGATCGCGCACAGAGGACTTTATACAAAGGATCAGTCGATACCGGAAAATTCGCTTGCCGCGTTTGAACGCGCGGTCGGGGCGGGGTACGGCATAGAACTCGACGTACAGCTTTCAAAGGACGGGCAGGTCATCGTCTTCCATGACGACACGCTCGCGCGGGCATGCGGAGAAGAGAAACGCGCGGACGAGCTGACGTACGGCGAGCTCTCGTCGCTTTCGCTTTTCGGAACGGAGCACCGGATACCGCTTTTCAGCGAAGTGCTCTCCGTTATCGGCGGCGAGGTGCCGCTCGTGGTCGAGCTGAAAAACGGAAAGCGCAACGGGGAGCTTTGCGAAAAAACTCTCGCGCTGCTCCGCGGATATGAAGGCGACTTCTGTATCGAGAGCTTCAATCCGTTCATCGTCGCGTGGTTCCGTTTTCACGCCCGCGATATACTGCGCGGACAGCTGACGCAGACTCCGGATGAATTCCGGCGCGCCGGCAGAAACGGCGCCGAATCCTTCATCCTCGGCAGAGTCCTGTTCGATTTCGCGGCGCGCCCGCAGTTCATAGCCCACCGGATCGGGAAAAAGACGTTTTCCGTCCGCACGGCGGAGGCGCTCGGCGCCATGAAATTCGCGTGGACCTGCCGCAAAAAAGGCGACGGCGACGGATACGACGCGATCATATTCGAGCATTTCATGCCGTAAAAAAACCGGATCATCTCCGGTCTTTTTTGTTGTTTCAGTCAAGTCCGCATACGCAGCCGGTGAACAGCGGTACGCCGTTGTTTTCCACCATGAACGCGAAGGGCCTGTCGAGCGTGAGATCATAATCCGGAAGGTCAACGGGCTCCCCCGTAGCCTCAACCATGATCACCGTGTACGCCGCGCCTTCCACGCCTTCCTTGTCCGCCTTGAACCGCGCGGCGTGTACCGCGCTGCTCACGTACAGATCGTCGTCGGAAAGCGAAGAGAAATCGGCCTTTCCGGGCTCTATACAGTAAGTTATACCGAGATCCTTCATCGTTTCCTTTATGGAGCTGTTGAAATTCACGTCGAAATCCGGCATCCTGACCGTCACGTCATAGCGCTTGCCGTCACGGCTGCCGTTGACGTAGGAGACGAGATCGGTCTTTATGACGTCGGACACGGTCTTGCCGTCGTCAGGCAGGAAAAACCATATGACGTTACCGTCGGAGAGCCCGTCGCGGAAAGCGGTGAATCCGCTGCCTTCATAAATATATGCGTTTGAGACGGTTTTTTTGTTGAAGACGCATTCCGACTCCCCGCCCGCTCCTTTGAAGACTCCGTTTTCTGCCTGATAATATCCGCGGAACCATTTCGCTTTGTAATATAGCGTCGACGCGAGCATGGCGACCGTTTCATCCGGTATTTCAAGATCGTTTATACTGTCGTCGAGCAGGCCGTTCGTCTGATCCGAAAGCCATTGTCTCAGCGCGTTTTTGTATTTTTCATCGCTGAAATCTCCGGTAAACGACGAAGCGAAATGGTAGTTTTTAAGGATGTCCACGCAATTTTCCTTGACCGGCAGATCGCTTGAAAGCCAGACGGAATTGCCGAGCAGGGATCTGCCGCATTCGTTGTCGCGGCTGTTGAAGAGCCACAGCAGCTTCGACTGTTCGCGGAGCTCTTCGATCGAAGACGCCCCTATGACGTCGAGTATCTGCTTCCGCGACTCGCCGCCCGTGCACTCGGCGAGAAGAGAGAGAGCCATATAGACGTTCACGGGCGATACGACGCCGCTGTTTTCGCCGTCGAGCATCTTTCCGGTCAGCGCGTCAAAAAAGCCGCTGAGCTTTTTCGCGTTTTCGCGGTAATCCTGCATCGCTTCGTATTGCGAGGAGCCGTAGACCGTGCCCGAATTTTTCGATGTGTCGGCAAGGCTTATGAATTTCGCGCCGCTGTAATCGCCGGGTCCGCCGCTGAATACTTCATGTACTCTTTCGGTCGTATCGGCTGCCGGGATTATTTCGGCGACATTGTCCGTGCTTTCCTCGGTCACGTTTTCGGCGACCTTGCCCGTGCTTTCCCCGGTCACGTTTTCGGCGAGCTGTTCGTCCGAAGGCGCGGAAGCGGAGTCCTTATCTTCCCCGGTGTTCTGAATATCGTTTCTTCTGCTCATCACCGTTATAACGGATATCGCGGCAACGAGCAGCGCGAGCGCGGCGGTGATGAACGCCAGCCTCAGCGCGCGGCTTCTGCCCGGCGCTTTCTGCGTCATCGAAACATACTTGCCGTCGATGTTGTCAAAAGCCTCGTTCAGTTTATCGTTCTTCATTTCAATACCCCTTGTTTTACCAGATGATCGTACAGGCTTTTTTTCATACGCCCGAGCCGCTGGTACACGGCGGCGTCCGTCATGCCGAGACGTGACGAGATCTCTGATACCGGATCGAAATACCAGTATTTCCGCATGAAAATATACAGATTCGTCCGGTCGAGCGTTTTTAAAAAGCCGTTTAGTGTCGCCGTGAGCTCCGATCCTTCGATCTGCTCAGCGATATCCGCGCCGTCGGGTATCACGTCCGATATTTCCTCAAGGCTTACGTTGAGCCTCCGGTCGCGCATCATGGCGGTGTCTCTGCGGCGGCGTTTGAGCGAAATATTGCGTATGACCCGGCAGACGTATGCAAAAAGCGGTGACGGGCGCTCCGGAGGTATGGCGCGCCAGATGCCCAAATACGCGTCGTTCAGGCATTCTTTCGCGTCCTCGTCGCTGCCCAGTATATTTTTTGAGAGTTTGCGCATCGCGGCGCCGTATTTTTTGTCAAGCTCTTCCAAAGCGTCGTTCGAGCGCTGAAAAAATAATTCGATTATCTTTTCGTCTTCCACTGTATCACCGCCTTCACTTATATACTACCGATCAAAAGGCGTTTTTTATCGGGTGGGGCAATAAAATTTATAATTCCGAATAAAATCGTCCGCTTCTTTTCTGCTTTTGAATATAATAATATCTTTTTCTTTGTATTTCTCAAGCAGCGAAAGCGTTACGGGGCGCTGTTCTTTGTCATAGGACTCTATGTACTTTCTGAAATCCGGGTCGAACCCGTCCTCGATCCACGGTATGTCCGGGCGCTTTTTGCCGACGCGCGAGGCGGCGCCTTCGAGCCTGTCGGCGAGCGGTATATCGAAATAAAACACCGTGTCCGACTCTCTGATCCGCGTTTCGAGCGTTCTTCCGTATTCTCCGTCGATAATGAACCTTTCGTACCCGAGAATGACGTCAAGCCGTCTGTCGAACACCTCGCGGCTCACGTGTGTTCTGCCCGGATTCCAGAATACGTTGTCGAGATGATAGAGCGGCAGGCGCAGGATATCGGCGAGTTTCCGCGCAAAAAAGCTCTTTCCGCTGCCGGAGCCCCCGGCGACCGTGACTCTGTTCATTCTCCGCGTACCCTGATAAGCAGCGCGCGGCCCTTGCCTACCGTGATCTTCGCGGTCTTTCCGGGAAGCGGCTCGTTGCTGACACCAAGCGGAAAATCTACCGTAAGCTCGCCGTTGTCAAGCGGATAAAGCGCGTTCTCTATCGTTATCCCGGCGCACTGTCCGGTTATGTTCAGCAGCGAGAAATACGGGAAAACCGGCTCCACCTCTGCTTTGTCCGTGACTATCTCTATTTCCGAATGATCGTCCACCGCGATCCCGTGAAGTCCCGCCGACGCGATCATATTCAAAAGCGCGACGTTTCCGAGCGTGTGATCGAGCCTTCCGCCGATCACCCCGACGAGCACGAATTCGGTAAATCCGCGCCTCATCGCCTCCTTTACGGCGTACGCCGTATCGGTGTCGTCCTTGATGTGCGGAAGAACGACCGTTTCCGTCGGGCGGAGGGGATTTTCCGACGAATCGAAGTCGCCGACTATCATGTCCGCCCTGTGACCGAGCCGTTCCTCATGAGACAGCCCGGCGTCGCAGTAGATGAAAAAGTCGTCCTTTTTCAGATACTTTTTTATTTCCTTGTATTTCGTTATTTTCGCCGCGCCTACCACGACGCATCTTTTGCTATTCAAGTTCTATCCCTCCGATCTTTGATACGTGCAAGGCGTAAAACCCCGCTTCACGCGCCATTTCAACATAGTTCGGATCGTCCTCCACGACAAGAGTTTCCGCGGGTCTGCCGCCGAGCAGAGAAGCCGCGTGAACGTATACGTCAGCCGTGCGCTTGCTCGTACCGAGCTCGTCGCACGTGACGATGTGTCTGAAATATCCGAGCATACCGTTTGACGAAAGCGCCGCTGTCACAAGCTCTTTTTCGTTCGCCGTCGCCACCGCCATCGGGATCCCTCTGTCCTTGAGACGGTCGAGCAGGGAGATGATGCCGGGCATCGCTCTGACCTCCGTGGCGTACTTTTCCGTCACGATCTTCATGATGTCAGCCGAGATACGCTCCTCGCTGTCGGACAGCGAAAAGTGATCCTTTACGAACGTTATGCTTTCACCGTACGTCATCTTCATGAACGCGCGGTAGATTTCGTCTGTCATCCTTTTGCCTTTTGACGCAAGATATACGTCGTCCGCCGCGCGCCACACTCCGAGTGAGTCGATAAGCGTGCCGTCGGCGTCGAATACGGCGTATCTGATCATAGCTCTGCCCCCTCACGGCAAAGCAACGCCGCTCTTTTTGCGCAGTCCGTCAGATCGCCCGAAACAAGCTCGACCTGAAAGCCCGCCTTGCGCGCCGTATCGGCCGCGTGCGGCGAATCCTCGAACACTACCGTCTCAGACGGTGAGGAACCGATAAGCTCCGCAGCCTTCAGATATACCGTCGGCTCGCTTTTCGTCGTTCCGAAGTCGTCGCACGTCACTATACGGCTGATATACCGGTCGATCTTATGGCAGCGGAGCGCAGACAACGCAAAATCGCGTCTGTTTGACGTTGCGGCAGCCATGACGACGCCCGCACGGTCAAGCGCTTCGAGCAGCTCCGGGACGCCGGGGATGATCCGCGTCTTTTCCCTGTAAAAGACTTCAAGCGACGCGAATACGCGTTCTCTTATCACGCTTTCCGGATCCTTCAGAGACAGCTCTCTTTTCAGATACGATATCGCCTTTTCGGCGGTCAGTCTGTGCATTCTTTTATATACGTCCTCGTCAAACGGCACGCCGACTGATCCGAGGTACCCGGAAACGGCCGTGCGCCAGCCTCCGAGCGAATCGATCAGCGTGCCGTCGGCGTCGAAGATCGCGGCTTTGATCATAACAGCTCCTGTTTACAAAAGAGCCTTTTTTCAAAGGCTCTTTTGTCGTCATTCTTCTTCCTTGACTTCATCGGCCGCGGGCTTTTCCTCGCCCTCGGGCTTGTCCGCTCTGAACGGCTTTCTCGGGAGAGCCGCCTTGCGGGAGAAGTTTATCCTGCCCTTTTCGTCGGTGCCGAGGCACTTGACGGTGACGACGTCGCCTATCTTGACAACGTCTTCAACATTTTCCGTTCTCTTGTATTCAAGATCGCGTACGTGTACGAAACCGAGGTAACCGGGAACGATCTCAACTCTGCATCCGATCGGCAGGATCTCGGCGACCTTGCCGGTGTAGGTCGCGCCCTTGACAGGCTCGAACACGATGCCGTCTATTATCGCCTTCGCGGCGTAGCAGGCGTTCTTGTCGACTGCAGAAATAAATACGGAACCGTCGTCCTCGATGTCGATCTTGGCGCCCGTGTCGGCGACGATCTTCTGGATGACCTTGCCGCCCGTGCCTATGACCTCACGGATCTTGTCCGGATTGATCTGCATGCTGATCATCTTCGGCGCGAAATCGGAAACGTCGTCACGCGGACGGTCGATCGCTTTGAGTATGACCTCGTCGATTATATAATCTCTGCCCTTGTGGGTGGTCTCGAGAGCGTTCTTTATGATCTCGGGGGTAAGACCGTCGATCTTGAGGTCCATCTGAATGGAGGTGATGCCCTTGTGAGTACCGGCTACCTTGAAGTCCATATCGCCGTAGAAGTCTTCAAGACCCTGGATGTCGACCATCGTCATCCAGCGGTCGCCTTCGGTGATAAGGCCGCAGGAGATACCGGCGACCGGCGCCTTTATCGGCACGCCAGCGTCCATAAGAGCGAGGGTGGAACCGCAGACGGACGCCTGCGAGGTGGAACCGTTGGACGAAATGACCTCGGATACGAGGCGGATCGCGTACGGGAATTCCTCAACGGACGGGAGCACCGGAACAAGGGATCTTTCGGCGAGAGCGCCGTGGCCGATCTCACGTCTGCCGGGGGATCTGGAGGACTTCGCCTCGCCCGTGGAATAACCCGGCATGTTGTAGTGGTGCATGTATCTCTTTTCTTCTTCCTGATCTATGCCGTCAAGCTCCTGCATATCGGAAATGGAGCCGAGCGTGGCAATCGTCATGACCTGAGTCTGACCGCGGGTGAAGAGTGCGGAGCCGTGGGTCCTGCGGAAAAGTCCGACCTCGGCGGCAAGCGGTCTGATCTGATCAAGGCGGCGTCCGTCAACACGTTTGCCCTGAAGCAGCCATTCACGGACGATGACCTTCTGCAGCTTGTAAAGGATCTCCTCGATCATCGGATGCTGATCGGGATATTCCTCGTCGTATTCTTCGTAGATCTTGCCTCTGATAACGTCGATCGCCGCGTCGCGGACGGTCTTGTCGTCGGTGTCGAGCGCGAGCTTTACGTCCTCGGTGAACTCAGCCGCGATTTTGTCGTACAGCTCGTGGTCAACGTCGTGATGCTCGTATTCGAATTTGGGCTTGCCGATCTCGGCGACGATGGAATTGATGAATTTTACGATGTTCTTGATCTCTTCGTGCGCGAACATGATGGCGTTGAACATATCCTCGTCGGATACTTCCTTCGCGCCCGCTTCGATCATGACGACCTTTTTCTCGGTGCCGGCAACGGTAAGCTCAAGGGTGCTGCGCTCTCTCTGCTCAACGTTCGGGTTGATGACGAATTTGCCGTCTACCATGCCCACGAACACGCCGCCGATAGGTCCGTTCCACGGAATATCGGAAATGGACAGAGCGATGGACGCGCCGATCATAGCCGCGATCTCGGGGCTGTTGTCGTGATCTACCGCGAGAACGGTCATGCTGAGGTTGATATCGTTGCGAAGATCCTTCGGGAACAGCGGACGGATCGGTCTGTCGATCACGCGGGAGGTGAGTATCGCCTTCTCGGTGGGCTTGCCTTCACGTCTGAAATAGCCGCCGGGGATCCTGCCTACGGAATAAAGTCTCTCTTCAAAATCAACGGACAGTGGCATGTAGTCGATGCCGTCTCTCGGTCTTGCCGACGCGGTCGCGCAGGCGAGGATGCAGGTGTCGCCGTAGCGGACGAGGCAGGAGCCGTTTGCGAGGCCCGCCATCTTGCCGGTCTCTATCGTAAGAGGTCTGCCGGCGAGCTCGTAGTTGAATACCTTGTAGTTTTCGAACATTTCTTTTTTTCTCCTTTATTTTATCGGAGACAGCCTTAGGTATAACACTTACCTTCAAGCCGGTGACGCTACCGGCGCAAAGGTAACTGCTACACTTAAGACGCTCCGTATTTTACCGCAAAATTCGGAGACCTCCCGCGAAAAGCGGAAGCTCTCCGAACGTCGCCCGCCTCCCCGGTATGAAAGAGAGACGGACTTTGCTTTTTTACTTTCTTAAGCCGAGCTTATCGATTATCGCTCTGTAACGCTCGATATCCTTGTCTTTCAGATATCCGAGGAGGTTGCGGCGATGACCGACCATCTTGAGCAGACCGCGTCTGCTGTGGTGGTCGTTTTTGTTGACCTTTAAGTGTTCGGTGAGTTCGTTGATACGGGTCGTGAGTATCGCGATCTGTACCTCGGGCGAACCCGTGTCGCTCTCATGCGTTTTGTACGCGGCGATGATTTCCTGCTTCTTGTCTTTGGTCATTTTCAATATCACCTTTCAAATAATTATTCCGTACACCGAGCGATCGGCGGGTGATCGTGTACCCGAAGACCCAGCGTGCGGTAAAAGCTCATACCGAAACAGAATTATACACTATAAATCCGGATTTGTAAAGAGGGTATTATAAACATTTTTAAATTATTTGTAAATTCTGGCGGCTTATTACCGTTCCGGCCCCCCTGCGCCGCGCCGCTTATTATATCGTCCTTTGACGACCCGGATTATCTCGCTGTATCGGATGTGATAAGATTTTTGAATCCGCGCGTCGGCAGGCTCGCCGCCGTACCGTTATGGAAATCTCGGCAACGCGGAAAGATTTCGACGTCTTTTCTGTATTCGGCGGGCGGAACCCCTCATTGTTTTTAAGCTCGCGGCGCTTTCGTTACGCGAGCTGCGCGTCGTACGTTTTTATCGCGTCCTCGTACATTTCCATCAGATCCGATATGCTGTATTTTATATCGTATTCGGCGCCGGTGTTAACGTATTTCTTCTCCTCGGCGTGTCTTCTCGCGTCGTCGGACAGCCAGTAGTCGATCCTTTCGGCAAGCGCTTTAGCGTCGCGCTCCGGAAATACGCTCATACTGTTTTTCGCAAACTGAGCGGTGGCGGACAGCCCGGCGTCGGCGATTATCGGCACGAGCCCGGTCTGTATCGCCTCCATACAGGAAAGCCCCTCCACTTCTACGGTGGCGCAGTGGATATAAAGGTCGGATTCGGCGTAAAGCTGCTTCAGCTCGTCAAGCGTGTAGAATCCGAATACCGGCGGTATTGACAACACGCCTTTCTTCACCAGCTTGTCCGCGTACTCCCGGAGCTTTTTCTCCTTCGGTCCGCGTCCTGCTAGGATCAGGCGGATCCTGTCGGCGTACGCGCTGTATTTCATGGCGCGCAAAAGCGTGATCTGGTCCTTTTCTACAGAGTATCTGCCGGTCGTTATCACGGTGTATGTGCCGTCGTTCCTTCTGCGTTTTTCAGGGATATCCGAGGTCACGTCATCGGACATACCGTTTGAAATCACGCGCAGCTCCGCTTTCAAGCCGCGCCCTGCGAGACGTGCGCGCGCGTTCTCGGAAGGACATTGGATTATGACGCATCTGTTGTATATGCTGTGCCTCCAGTAGCTCAGCGTAGTGCCGTTTATCAGCGGATCCTTTCTCATTCCGACGGAAGAGAACAGGTTTTCCGGATGCATATGATATGTTCCGACGCAGGGCTTGCCGAGCCTTTCGGCGATATTGCATACCTCGTGCTGTATGTGGAACGGCTCTTCAAGGTGAACGATGTCCGCCCACTTTACCGCTTCCTTCATAACGGAAACGTCTGACGCCGCGAAAGAATAACCCTGGCGGTTAATCAGGCCGTTGAAGATCGGCACGTGATAATCCGGCAGCACGTATTCCGGCTGCGGACCGTCGGGATCGCCGTTGGCGGCGGAAAGCACGCGTACATCCGCCCCGGCTTTTTTTAAGCCTTCGACGGTGCGGCGCGCGGAGGCGGACAGACCGTTGCCCGGAGCGTAATAGTTGTTGACCACGTAAAGAATTCTCATAATGCAACCTCTTGACCGTTTGTTATTTCGTGTACGTTATCCGGGTGATCCGGTTGATCTTCGATACGCCCTTCAGCGTTATCACGTCGAATATGAGCGGTATGCTGCCGCCGTCGGGCTCGGGAAGGTCGGGACGGAACGCGCCGTTGTTGTCCTTGATCAGAAACGACACCTTGTAGTATTCGTATATCATCGTACCTTCAACGGTGTTCTCGGTCTTGCCGACACCGGTCTTCTCGACCTTTATCGCGTATATCTTCTGCATTCGGTAAATTGTAAATTGAAAATCTTGTTGTCTATTTCTTATCTTCGTATTCTTTATACAGTTCTTTAAACATATCGTCAAGCTCCTGCCAGCTCAAATCCTTATAACACGGTTCTGACGCCAGTATTTTATCGTCTTTTACAAGCGATATAACGGTGAAATACTCCTCCGTATTTTCATCTGTCCGTACTGTGGATTCAACATACCAAAGCTCTTTATCCTTGAAATCGGTAACGCCTGACGTTACGTAATAACCGTCATATTCCTTCAATATGCGCTGTGATATGAAATCAAGATCGGGATAGCTTTCCATTTCGGTATAACACCACGTATAATCGATACCCTTTATAACGCCGGTATAGTCGATATACATCACGCATTCGCCGTCAAGCACATTCTCGTCATACAGATACGCACACCACATCTGCGCATCATCGTCTCTGTACAGTTCGACGCTATCATAAAAGTGTCTTGTTTTGCTTTGTGCGATACGTTCTATTTCATTTCTGTCTTTTACTGTTTTGTCCTGAGAGCCGTTATCGTTAAACGGTATATAAAACGGGTTGCTTTCATAATCGGCAAGATACAGAGTATAAAAGAATTTGTCCGATTTTTTTCCGTTGTTTTTATCAGCGTATCGATCGTTTTCCGTTATTATTATCTCGCAATTCGGCGCCTTTGACGTCAGTATCCCGACAAAATCGCCGTCCGCTTCACGAAAACAGTCGCCGTCGTAAATTACCGGACGTTTGTTTTCGGTATCGTACATAAGGCAATAAACAACGTCGTTGTATTTGAAAGAATAACCGTCTGATCTGTTACCGGAGGAAACTTCTGTTGTTTTCCCGTTTTTAACGCCTTCAAGAAACGGGGTTATCCTTTTTATCTCATCTTCATAATTTTCGTTATTATTATACAAACTGTAATTGGCGTCATAATCAGACAGCCTTTTTATCGTTTTGCCGTCGTATTCATAATACGCGTATTTAAAAGAAACAAAAATGTTCTCATCATGGCGATCATCATATAACGGCCTTTCCGCCGAACACGAGCATAACTGCAATACGAATGCAAAAACGCATAATATACATACCGTCCGTTTCATACTGCACAAATCCTCCATTTTGTTATTTATTGTATACTATCTGCGAGATCCGGTTGATCTTCGATATGCCCTTGAGCGTGATAACGTCGAAAATCAGCGGTATGCTGCCGCCGTCGGGCTCGGGCAGGTCGGGACGGAACGCGCCGTTGTTGTCCTTGATCAGAAACGACACTTTGTAGTATTCGTATATCATCGTACCTTCAACGGTGTTCTCGGTCTTGCCGACACCGGTCTTCTCGACCTTTATCGCATATATCTTCTGCATCGGGAACCTGTCCGGGTATTTTTTGATCGGTCTGCCGTCGTTTTCGAAATACTCATCGGTGAAAAGCGTATTGAGCTTTTTGCCGTCGCCACGGATCGCCGCGTCGAAGTATTCGACGAAAAGCCGCGCCTGATACGACGCGTATTCAAGGTCGTCGACCGTGAAATACTCGCCGACGTTGTCCGCGTAGAAGTTGACGCCCAGATCCTTGTCCGCGTATTCCTCGTCCGTGAAAATGTCAAAATCCACGCTCTGTGAGACGAAGCCCTCGCCGTTGTCCTCGGAAAGTGGATCGTAGGAATACGACGGTCTCTCACCGCTGCCGCATCTGCGCAGGATGAGATACAGCGCGACAAGAACGACGAGCGCCGCGCCGACGGTGACGGCAAGTCTGATCAGTCTCTTTTTACGCTTTTTCGCGTCGAGCGCGCGGGCGATCTGCTCCTGCTCCGCGTCGTGCTGTTTTATCTCCTTGCTGTTCATCAGAACATCCTCCAGAATCTTTCGACGTTATCCCGTCCGAGCTTCAGCCCGGTGAGATTGTCCTCCATACCTTCGAATTCAACGGAGATCCAGCCGTCGTAGCCGGATCTTTTGAGGATCCCGAGGCTCTGCGCCGCACGAGCGTCGCCGTGGCCTATGACCGTGCCCTTGAGGTAATTGCCGGCGCGTGTGCGGAACCATCCGGCTCCGGGGTCGATCACGCTGCCGGATTTCAGATAAAAGTCCTTTGCATGAACGTGTCTCGCGTAGCCCGCCATGACGCCCACGGCGAAATTCGGATCCTCGTCCGCGCACATGAAGTTGCCTATGTCCACAAGTGCGCCGAAATTATCGCAGCCGACGGCGTTTATCAGCTTTTCCACGCGGGCGCTGTCCTGCGAGAAAAAGCCGTGGTTTTCCGTGCAGGTGACGACGCCGGCGCTCGCGGCGTATTCCGAGACCGCGCGGCAGACGGGGGCGATCCTCACGATCGCGTCGTCATAGCTTCTGTGCGTCTTCTCGCCGCGGAAGCCGTAGCAGACGTCGTGGCGCATCACGGAGGCGCCGTACGCCGCGGTCACGTCAACAAGCGCGCACAGACGCTTTTTCTGCTCCTCCGGGTCGCCGTAAAGCAGGTCGGCACCCGTGCAGAGAGAGGCGACGGAAAGCCCTTTTTCTTCGCATTTCTTTTTTACTTCAGCCGCGACCGCCGCGTTGTCCGAGCCCTCGAACGTTCCCTCGACGATCTCGATGCCGTCAAAGCCGAGCTCCGCCGCCTTTTCTATCATGAAATCTATGCCGCGGCTCCTGTATGAGCCGAAGCTGTACGTGCTTGCGCAGATCTTCATATCAATACCTCCGTCATCGGATATCATCCTGTTTATAGGATATCATCAATTTATGTATTTGTCAAGCGCCGGAGATTTTTTTCGGCGGCACGGAAAAATTTTTTCGAAAAGGGCTTGACAAATCGCGAAAAATATGTATAATAGTCTTCGCCGCTTGAGAAGGCGGCCCATTTGCGAGAGTGGCGGAACTGGCAGACGCGCACGTTTGAGGGGCGTGTGGAGCGATCCATACGGGTTCAAGTCCCGTTTCTCGCACCAATGAAAAAGGACGCGGCAAGCGTCCTTTTTCATTGGTCTGCAATTACACAAACGGGACTTGAAGGGAGCGTTAAAAAAACGCTCCGGTGGAGCGTTTTTAGCGATGACCGATGAATTTTGCAAGGCATACACAAAAAAGTCTGCACTCATGCCTTGCAAAATTCGAGACCAAGTCCCGTTTCTCGCACCATATCGAGTATCGATAACGGACTTCAGTTTTCGATACTCGATTTTCTTTTGTTTTCACGCTTATTTCTATGTATCGAGCAGGTTCGG
>CACYWW010000031.1 GCA_902778145.1 uncultured Ruminococcus sp. | reverse complement strand
AAAGGAATTTAAAAGAGTATCCCGCAATTTTGAAGTAGAACGAAGGCGTTCTACCCGTAAATTGCAGTTAAATTAGTGCATATGGTGGGCACCCCCAAGAGCTTAGAAGCCGCAGAGCACGAACGGTCGAGGTGCGGATTTCATCAGCCGGACCCGTTGATCACTGATCACTTTGCGTTTGAATTCAGGATGACAAGTGTCCTGTCATCCTGAGCGGAGCGAAGGAGCTCACGCCTCCCTCATTGAGGGAGGTGTCACGGCGATCTGCCGTGACGGAGGGAGTTGATCGAACTGCGGAAGCACCGTTCAACGAATAACTCACTGCGGAAGCACCGTTCAACGAATAACTCCCTCAGTCGGCTTACGCCGACAGCTCCCCCGAAGGAGGAGCCTTTCGGGCATCCGCCCCGTTTCGCGTTGATCACTGATCACTTAACACTTGAATTCAGAAAAGCTCCTTCGCCGTGGTCGGAATGACGCATTGTGTTGTCCCTCATTCCGAATTCCCTACGTTCTCCCGAACCTTCTCTCGATCGCCGCCTTTGCCATTCTGAACGCCACGGGTCTGCCGTGCGGGCAATAGGTGACGTCCGGATGGGCGAAGATGTCGCGGATCAGCGCCTCGAGCGCCTCCCTGTCGTTCTTGTCGCCGCCCTTGATCGCGCCCTTGCAGCTCACCTGATAGAGCGCGCGCTCGAAAAGCGTCTGTTTCGCTATCCCCGGCTCGGCGCCGGTCTCGGACAGCTCCGCGAGCATGCCGACGAAAAGATCCTCCGCCTCGCGGTCGTCGAGGTTCGACGGCGTCTGCGTTATCTCGGCGTGTCCGTCTTCCGTTTCGTAGCCGTAGCCCGTCGCCTCGAGCTCTTCCCTGTATGTCTCTGCGGCGTCTGCCTCCTCCTCGGTGATCCGCACCGAGATCGGGAGCATGCGCAGCTGGCTCGACGCGGTGTGATCCTTCATCGCCGCCTTCAGCGTCTCGAATCTGAGCCGCTCGTGCGCGGCGTGCTTGTCTATTATCAGGACGTCGTCGCCCGACTCGACGAAAAGATACGTGTCGAACGCCTCTCCTATGAATTTCCATTCCTCCGGAGCCTTTTCACGCGGGGGCTCCTCCGCTTCGCTCGCCGAATAAAGCTGATCCGGCCTGAGAGGCGCACCGTAGCTGTCGGATACGACCTCTTCCGCCTCTGCCGCCTGACCGAATGACGGAGAACGCAGACTGAAGCCGGACGTCTCACGCTCCGGATCGCGGCGGACGGTCTCGTCCTCCGCGCGGTATCCGTGATCGAATGCCGTCACCTGCGCCGTTTTTGCCGCCTCTCTCGCTTTTTCGGGGTCATCCTCGACCGGAAGGAACGGAGAAACGGCGGGCCTGTGCGCCTCCGCCGCGGACGGCGAAAGCTCCGGGCGCTGTCCGCTTTGCGTGCATGATTTGACCGCGTAGTATACGGCCTCGAACACCGGACGGTCGGACGAGAACTTGACCTCGAGCTTCGACGGGTGTACGTTCACATCGACGACCGACGGGTGCATCGATAAGAACAGCACCGCGCACGGGAAGCGCTCCGCCGGTATGAAAGATACGAGCGCCTGCTCGAGCGCGGAAGATATCACCTGACTTTTGACGTATCTTCCGTTTATGAAAAACAGCTCCATCGACCTGTTCGCGCGTGCGAGCACCGGCGACGCCACGCCGCCCGTAACGGTTATGCCGCCGGACGTGCCGTTGACCGGGATCATCTCTGCGGCGGTCTGCCGACCGAATACGGAATAGACCGCGTTTCTGAATTCCCCGTCACCCGCGGTGGCGAACCGCCTTACCCCGTCCGATATGAACGTGAACGCGATGTCCGGAGAAGAAAGCGCAAGCTTTTCACAGACCGACGCGACAGCCGCCGCCTCGGTCTTGTCCTGCTTCAGGAATTTGCGCCGCGCCGGAACGTTTGAAAAAAGCTCCGAAACGGTGACAGCCGTCCCGTCGGGACAGCCCGCGTCCGATACGGTGGAGCAGACGCCGTACGTCACGTTTATCGAATGACCGGTCGCCTCGTGCCGCATCTTCGACACGATCTTCATGCGGCTTACCGCCGCCGTCGCGGCGAGAGCCTCGCCGCGGAAGCCGAGTGTGCCGATCGCGGCGAGATCGTCCCCCGTCGAGATCTTGCTCGTCGCGTGGCGGAGTATGCAGCGCGGAAGATCCTCCGCCGACATACCGCAGCCGTCGTCGGTGACGCGGATCATCGAGACTCCGCCTCCGCGGATCTCGACCGTGACCCTGTGCGCCCCGGCGTCTATCGAGTTTTCCACCAGCTCCTTCACGACGGAGGCGGGTCTTTCGACCACCTCTCCGGCGGCTATCAGGTTGGCTGTCTTGAAATCAAGAACGTTGATCGCTGACATCAGAGCATTCCTTTCAGTTTGCGGAGCAGATCGTACGCCTCAAGCGGCGTCGTCGTGTTCAGATCGACCGCCTCCACAGCCTCGCGTATCTCGTCGGACACGACGGTCTCCATGGTCACGTTCAGATCCTCGAGCGTTTCGACCGGGCGCGTCCTCTGCCGCTCCGGCATCTTTGCCTCGGTCTCGGCGAGGACTTCCCTCGCCCGCGTTATGACCTTTTTGGGCACTCCGGCGAGTACCGCGACCTCTATCCCGTAGCTGTCGTTCGCCGCGCCCTTGACTATCTTGCGTAAAAAGCTTATCGTGTCGCCGCGCTTCTTCGCGGCTATGTTGTAGTTGACGACGCCGTCCACCGTGCCCTCCATCTCGGTCAGCTCGTGATAGTGCGTCGCGAAAAGCGTCTTGCAGCCGAGCTTTGAGGCGGTGTATTCGACGACGGCGCGAGCGATCGACATGCCGTCAAACGTGGACGTGCCGCGCCCTATCTCATCGTATATTATCAGGCTCTTTTTGCTCGCGCGCTTCAGTATGTATGAGACCTCGTTCATCTCGAGCATGAACGTGGAGGTCCCCGACGCCAGGTCGTCCGACGCGCCGACACGCGCGAAAACGCGGTCGGTGACGCCGATGAGCGCCTCCGACGCCGGCACGAACGAGCCGATCTGCGCCATTATCGTGATAAGCGCCACCTGACGCATATACGTCGACTTGCCCGCCATGTTCGGGCCGGTTATCAGAAGGACTCTGTTTCTGCCGCAGTCGAGATAGGCGTCGTTCGGGACGAAGGCGTCGTCCGTGAAGCGTTCGACTACCGGATGCCTGCCGTTTTTGATGCTGATGACGTCGCCGTAATTCACCTCCGGCCGCACGTATCCGTATTTTTCGGCGGAGACGGCGAGCGAAAGCAAAGCGTCGAGGCGCGAGATCCCGTCAGCCGACGCGCGTATTCGCGCTATGTTCTCGCAGAGCTTCTGTCGGATCGCGACGAAAAGATCGTATTCGAGCTTGACGACCTTGTCGGAGGCGCCGAGCATCGACGATTCAAGCTCCTTGAGCTCCTCGGTTATGTATCTTTCACAGTTCGTGAGCGTCTGTTTTCTTATGTATCTCTCGGGGACGAGATCGGCAAACGATTTCGTCACCTCTATATAGTAGCCGAAAACGCGGTTGTACGAGACGCGCAGGTTCTTTATGCCCGTCTTCTCGCGCTCCGCCGCCTCAAGCTCGGAGATCCAGCGTTTTCCGTCCTTCATTATGCTCCGCAGATAGTCTATATCGGCGGAATAACCCTCTTTTATGAAGCCGCCCTCACGCACGGAGAACGGAGGCTCCTCGACTATCGCCGACTCTATCAGCTCGCGCAGATCGGAAAGATCGTCCGTCGACCCGTATATCTGACGGAGCAGATCGCTGCCGCAGCCCGATATCAGCGAGCGGACGTTCGGTATCTTCGACGCCGACTGCGCTATTGCCCGCAGATCACGCGCGCCGGCGGTCTCGTAAACGAGCTTCGCCGCGAGACGTTCAAGATCGAGCACGCCGCGCAGACCCTCCGAAAGCTCCTCGCGGAGCATGAAATCACCGTAAAGATCGGAGACCGCGTCCTGCCTGCGCTGTATCTCAGCGACGGAACAGAGAGGCATCTCCACCCACTTGCGCAGACATCTCGCGCCGCCGGCTGTCCTCGTACAGTCGAGCGCCCAGAGCAGGGAGCCTTTTTTCTCGCCCGTACGCATCGCCTCGCAAAGCTCGAGACTGCGCCTCGTGTTCGCGTCTATCTCGAGCGCGCCGTCCGCCTCGTACAGCGACAGCGTGTCCATATACGATATATCGGTCTTCGCCGTTTCTTTTATGTAGTCAACCGCGGCGCCGACAGCGCACACGAGCGGCGACGGCAGGGCCTGTATATCCTCCGAAGGAAACTGCTTTCTGCATGTCGCTGACGCGCTGAGCTCCCAGAAACGCTCCGGCTCGTTCTCGTTCACGGTGCAGTTCATGCGGTTCTTTATGTGGTCGGCAAGCTCGCTCTGCTCGGAGAGGGGAAAGTTCGTGATCAGCTCCTTCGGCGAAAAAGCGGCGAGCTCGTTGATGATCCGCCGCTGTACGTCGTCGCCCTCGGCGGTGCACGCTCCGATATATCCGGTCGAAACGTCCGCAAAGCAGAGCGCCGCGCCGTCGGCGCCTATGTAGATCGCGCAGACGTAGTTGTTCTTGTCCTCGGTGAGCATCTCGGACGACGTCACCGTGCCTGGGGTTATGACGCGGATGATCCCGCGCTTGACGATACCCTTCGCCGTCGCCGGATCCTCAAGCTGCTCGCAGATCGCCACCTTGTATCCGTTGTTCACCAGCTTCGCGATATACGGCTCGACGCTGTGATACGGTACGCCGCACATCGGCGCCCGCTCCTCCTCGCCGCAGTCGCGCCCCGTGAGCGTCAGCTCGAGCACACGCGCCGCCGTTTTCGCGTCGTCAAAAAACATCTCGTAAAAATCACCGAGACGGTACATGAGGATATGATCCGGATATTGCTTTTTTATCTCGAAATACTGAAGCATCATTGGAGTCATAGAAGACCTCCCGAGGAAATTATGAGTTATGAGTTATGAGTTATGATCGCCTTCGGCGAGTTATGAGCGCTCCGCGCGTTTTCAGCCGCGCTTCGCCGTAGGGCGGGGGCTTGCTCCCGCCGTTTTCAGTTATGAGTTATGAGTTATGAATTATGATCGCCTGCGGCGAGTTATGAGCGCTTCGCGCGTTTTCGTCCGATTGAGTTTGCTGAGACTTATTCGGTCAGCGCCGCACACCGTTGTATGGTGTTCGCCTCATCCACCACTTCGTGGTCCCCCTTCCCCAAAAGGGGAAGGTTTGCCGCGCCCCCTCAACTTACAGAGTTGAGGGAGGGGTAAGAGGGGGATAGGGGGAGTTTTGAGGGGTGGGGCTCCCCCGGCGTTGAGGCCGCAGGGCACGAACGGTCGAGGCAGGAGCCTTCATCAGCCGGCCCCGTTGATCACCTGTCACTTGAATCCGGAATTCCGACCCGCTTTGTCCCGCTCCCTCTCATTCTTCATTCATCTTTTTGAATTCTGAATTCTATTTGCAGTTTGACGGACAGTTGGAACAGTCGTGCGTGCAGGGGGCGCTGCCGGTGATCTGATATGTGATCTCCGAGTATACTCTCTGCATGAGCGCGTCGAAATCCTGCTTTGCCGCGTTATACTGCGCCATCGAGGGGCGCTCCATGATGATGGCGTACATGTCGGAAAGCTGCTGCTGGCAGAGCGCGTACACGACGTCGGTGATCTTGTTTTCTCTCAGATCGCTCTGCGCCTTTTTTCTGTGTTCGTTGTATTTTTCTATCATGGCTTTCAGGTCCTCGTCCGCCTCGTATGCGGCGGTCGCCTCGTCAAGCCTCTTTTTTTCTTCCGTGTCGCGGATCATCGCGCCGAGCTCCGCGGCTTTTTCAAAAACAGTCATATAAACCTCATATTTATCCGACGCTCTCCTCGCCCATAAGGACAAAAGGCCTTGCGTCCGTTATCTTTACATACGTATACCCGCCCTCGGGACATGATCCCTTGAAGCAGATGTTTTTTCCGCCGTCGGTCCTTCCGGCGAGCATGTCCGGGTCGTTCTTGCTCGCGCCGTCGCACAGAACGCGGACCGTTTTCCCGACGTAGCCGCGGTTGATCTCAAGCCCGATATCGCTCTGAAGCGCAAGCATCCGGCGGAATCTCTCGCCCTTCACGTCCTCGGGTATCTGATCCGGACGCTCCGCCGCCGGCGTGTTCCGTCTCCTCGAGTAGATGAACGAGAAGACCATGTCGTATTTTATACGCGACAGCGCGGAAAGCGTATCTTCAAAATCCTCCTCCGTCTCGCCCGGGAAGCCTACCATTATATCCGACGTGAGCGTAAGCCCCGGTATCTTTTCCCTCGCGTAGTCGACGAGGCGGATATATGAGTCGAGCGTGTAACGGCGGTTCATCATTTCAAGCACGCGGTCTGAGCCGGACTGGAGCGGCAGATGGAGCTGCGGAGCGATCTTTTCATTTCGCGCCATCACGTCGATAAGCCTTTCGGTCGCGTCCTTCGGGTGCGACGTCATGAACCTGAGCGTGAAATCTCCGTCAAGCGAGGCGATCTCCTCCAACAGCTCCGGAAATCCGTATCCTTCATACAGCCCCTTGCCGTATGAATTCACGTTCTGACCGAGAAGCGTTATATCCTTCACGCCGTCGGCGATAAGCTTTCCCGCCTCGGCGATTATATCCTCCTTGTATCTGCTCCGCTCCCGTCCCCTGACGTGGGGGACGACGCAGTAGGTGCAGAAATTGTTGCAGCCGTACATGACCGAAAGCCACGCGCGGTAGCTGCTTTCACGCATGACCGGGATGTTCTCGGCAATGTTGCCGTCGGCGTCGGCGTCGGGCAGAAACATGCGTTTTTTGTTCGTGAGCTTAGTGTACAGGATCTCCGGAAGCTTCCAGAGATACGACGTTCCGAACGCGAAATCGACGTACGGATACCTGTGCTTTATGTCGTCGAGCCTGTGCTCCTGCGAGACCATACAGCCGCAGACGCCTATGATAAGCTCCGGATCCCTCTCCTTCAGATGCTTGTACTGACCGGTCACGGAAAGCGCCCTGATCTCCGCGTGCTCGCGCACGGCGCAGGTGTTGACGAGTATCAGATCCGCGTCGGCCTCGCTTTGCGCTTTTTCGTAACCCATGGACGACAGCATGCCGGCAAGACGCTCGCTGTCCGCCTCGTTCTGCTGACATCCGTACGTCACGACGCGGAATTTGTAAAGCCTGCCCCTCTCCGAGGCAAGCGCGGATATGACGGTGCGTACCTTATCGGCAAAATCGCGCTGTCTTTGTATGTTCTCTTCTGAGATCCTCTCGGTCCTGTCAACCATCGTAATACTCCCGGGTTAATATCGTTAAATTATATCACACGCCCGCCGCCAAATCAACGGAAAAGTGTAAATTTACGCGAAAAAGGAAAAGCAGGAAAGTAATGAATTCATAGCTCCTCCGCTATCTCGTATATCAGCTCTTCGGTATCCTTCCAGCCGAGGCACGGGTCCGTGATCGATCTTCCGTAGACGCCGCCTCCGACGGGCTGACAGCCTTCCTCTATATAGCTTTCGATCATCAGTCCTTTGACGATGCTCTTGACGTCCCCGGAATACCGGCATGATTGGAGAACCTCTTTCGCGATCCTCTTCTGCTCCCTGAAATCCTTGTTTGAATTCGCGTGGTTCGTGTCGACCATGACCGCCGGATTCTTCAGTCCCCTCTCCATATACGTATCGTACAGCGATATGAGATCCTCGTAATGATAATTCGGCAGGGACTGACCGTGCTTGTTGACATATCCGCGAAGGATCGCGTGGGCATATTCGTTCCCCGTGCTCTCTACCTCCCAGCCGCGGTAGATGAACGCGTGCGGATGCTGTGCCGCCGTTATCGAGTTCATCATCACCGAAATATCGCCGCCCGTCGGGTTCTTCATACCCACCGGGATGTCAAGCCCGCTCGCGGTGAGGCGGTGCTGCTGATCCTCGACGCTCCGCGCGCCGACCGCGACGTAGCTCAGAAGATCCGAAAGATATCTGTGGTTTTCCGTGTACAGCATCTCGTCGGCGGACGAAAGCCCCGTCTGCTCGAGCACTCTCATATGCACCTCGCGGATCGCGATTATGCCCTTCAGCAGATCCGAGCCCTTCGTCGGGTCGGGCTGGTGGAGCATGCCCTTGTATCCGTCGCCTATCGTGCGCGGCTTGTTCGTGTATATGCGCGGTATTATTATGATCCTGTCGGCGACCTTGTCCTGGACGCGCTTCAGCCTGTTCACGTAATCGAGCACCGGCTCCTCCGAATCGGCTGAACACGGGCCTATGACAAGCAGGAATTTGTCGCTTTTTCCGGCAAAGACGGCTTTTATCTGCTCGTCTCTTTCACGCTTCACCTCTGCAAGCTCATTCGTCAGCGGGTACATCCCCTTTATCTCCTGCGGGATCGGGAGCTTGCGCTTGAACATCATATTCATATCAGTTCTCCTGCATCTTCGTCTTGTCGAACGCCGCTCTGCGCTCGGTGGACATCCTCATCATTTCCTTCAGCTTCTCAACGTTATCGTCCGCTATATACGTCCTCATCCTGTAAAGCTCGCCGGAGAATTCGTCTATCATCGATATGAGCGACTTTTTGTTCAGCAGAAAAAGCTCGGACCACATATCCTCATTGATCCGCGCGATACGCGTCAGATCGCGGAACGAGTCGCCCGTGTATTCCTTCAGCTTCGGCACGTCGCTGCACGTCATAAGCGACACGGCAATGCAGTGCGTCAGCTGCGACAGATACGCGATCATATCATCGTGCTTTTCGGGCGTAAGCTCCGCCACGTGCGCAAAGCCGAGCGTGTGGCCGAGATCCTTGCACAGCCTTATCGCTTCCGGCGTGTTCCTTTCCGTCGGCGTCACGATGTAGTTCGCGTCCCTGAAAATGGAATCGTCGCTGTTTCTCACGCCGTAGACCTCACGACCCGCCATCGGGTGCGCGGCGATGAATTCTACGCCCTCGGGCAGCATATTCTGTATCTTATATACGATACATCCCTTGACGCCCGTCACGTCCGTGATCACCGTGCCCGGCTTTATGTACTTCCCGTAGTTTTCGATCCATTCGACGAAAACGTGCGGATAAAGCGCGAAGACGATCAGATCCGCCCGGCCGATCAGCCCGGGATCCGGCTCCGCCCTGCCCTCGGTTATCATGCCCTCTGACAGTGCGTAGTCGACGGACGACTGCGAGCGTGTTATCGCAGTCACCGTAAAGCCCTTTTTCGTCAGCGCCTTCGCGTACGAACCGCCGAGCAGTCCGAGACCGACGATCAGTATTTTCGTATCCTTATCAAGTTTCATATCCGACTCCTATCCCGAGATCTTCAAGATCGCCGAAAAACCCGGGGTAACTTTTCTTTACCGCTTCAGCGCCCTCGATCGCGCCGCCCGTAAGCGTCAGCAGGACCGACAGCGCCATGACGACCCTGTGATCGTTATGACCGTACAACGCCGTATCCGGGCGCCGTATCCCGCTTTTTATCTCTATTTCATCATCGAAGACGGTGACCTCCGCGCCGAATTTCCGCAGCTCCGCAGCCATGGCCTCGCCCCTGTCGCTTTCTTTTGCACGAAGGCGCGACGTGCCGGTCAGCCTCGCGCCGTGAAGCGCGGCGGCGGCAGCCATAAGCACCGGCCCGTTGTCGGGGCAGTCCGTGATATCGATCTCCGCGTACCCGCCGCGCAGGCTCTCAAGCTGTCTCACGCAGACGCGGTCGCCCTGGACGCTGTCCGGATCGAGCCCGGTCACCGCAACGTCGCCGAAAAGCCCGAGCGCGAAAAGGAAAGCCGCGTTTGACCAGTCTCCCTCGACCCGGCTGTCGATCCCGCGGTAAGACCCTTTGTCGATCCTGATCGTTTTTTCATCTTCCCATTCCGTTTTCACGCCGTATCTTTCCATAACTTTGCGAGTTATCTCTATATACGGCCGTGAAACGACGGGTAAAGACAGTCTTATCCTCTGCTCGCGTCCGGTCAGTGGCGCGGCGAGCATAAGACCGGTGACGAACTGACTTGAAACCGAGCCGTCGACCGTCAGATCCATGTCGGAGAGCCTGCCCCCGACCGTGAGCGTCGGGCCGCTTTTTTCAAACGTGAAGCCGCGCTCCCGGCAGAGCTTCTCATAGACGCCGAGAGGGCGCTGCATGAGCCGTCCGGATCCGCGGAAAACGCGCCGCTGCCCGAGCGCGAGGCATACGGGGATGAAGAAACGGAGCGTGCTCCCGCTTTCACGGCAGTTGAGCTCTCCGCCCGAGCCGCCGGACGGGGTGACGTACGCCGTATCCCCCGAGAGCTCAACGCCGGCGCAGAGCGCGCGGCAGCAGTCTATGCTCGCGAGAACGTCCTCGCTTCCGTATATCCCGTGTATCACGCCGGGCGAATCCGCAAGCGACGCGCAGATGAGCATCCTGTGCGCATAGCTTTTCGCGGGCGGCGCCTTGACCGTGCCGCAGGCGCGGCTTTTTTCAATATATACGTTCATGACAGAAGATGATCGATCGCGCGCAGATATCCGTCAAAGCCGAGCCCTTTGACCGTCTTTTCGGCGTAAAGCCCCACGTAACTGATCTGCCTGAAAGGCTCGCGCGCCGACACGTCGGAGATATGGACCTCCACCGTGCGTATGCCGACGGCTTTCAGCGCGTCGAGTATCGCAACGCTCGTGTGAGTGTAAGCCGCCGGGTTTATGACGATACCGTCGTATTTACCGTACGCCCGCTGTATGACGTCGACGATATCTCCCTCGTGATTCGACTGGAAAAAGTCGACCGGAACGCCCTTTTCGCCGCAGTAAGATCTTATCAGAGCTTCAAGATCGGCAAGCGTCCCTTTGCCGTAGATCTCCGGCTCCCTGACGCCGAGCATATTCAGATTCGGCCCGTTTATAACAAGCAGCTTCATAAAAACCTCTGAGAATTAAGAATTATGAATTGTGGATGCGGAATTATAGATACCCTGTCATCCCGAGCGCGGCGAAGGAGCTCTCGCCTCCCTCCCCGAGGGAGGTGTCACGGCGCTCTGCCGTGACGGAGGGAGTTAATCGAACGGCAGCGGTACTGTTTGAAGAATAACTCCCTCAGTCGGCTTGCGCCGACAGCTCCCCCGGCGTTGTATCCGCTGCGAGTAAACGGTCGAGGCAGAGTCTTCCGCCGGGTTCTCCGAGCATAAACTCTCTGCGAATCGTCAGCCGGGTCAGGGGGTTCCCCCGCCCCCCTTTTCCACCCCCTTACCCCCGCCATCCCCCCAAAATTTTTTTTGGGGCTTTTGACAGCAGGCCGGTGAGCGACCCCCTCAACTCACTCGGAGTTGTGGGAGGGGTAAGGGGGTTTGGGGGTTATGAGGGGTTCCCCGCCGCGAACTTGTGAGCGGTGGGGGTTCCCGATTGAGGGGTGGGCACCCCCAAGAGCATAAAAGCCGCTGTGAGCAAATGGTCGGGGCAGAGCCTTTATCAGCCCGTCCTCATTCATCATTTATCATTCATCATTCTGCGTTTCAAAGATTCTTCGCTTCGCTCAGAATGACGGTGCGCCGGTCCTCATACTTCGTTATTTATTCCGGATTCAATTATATTTTGCCATCGCCTCGTCGATCCTGCCGGCGAGCGTCAGGTCGGCGGCGTCACAGACGTCGGAGAACATGACGTTGAGCGTTTTCAGCTCGTCCTGCGTGAAATCCGACAGGACGAAATCACGAAGATCTCCGTTCTCCGGCTTTCCGCCGACGCCGATCTTTATCCGCGGGAATTCCTCGGTCCCGAGCATCTCTATGATGCTGCCGACGCCCTTCTGGCCGCCCGACGAGCCCTTCCGCTTTATCCGCATCTGACCGACGGGAAAGTTTATGTCGTCGGCGACGACGAGCACGTCGGCGGGCTTGATCGCGTACGCCGCGGCAAAGCCCTTGACGGCTATGCCGGAGTTGTTCATGTACGTCTGAGGCAGGACGATGAGCCCTTTTCTGCCGCCGAGCTTTATTTCACCGTAAAGCGAGTCGAATTTCGCGCGGCGGATGCGGACGCCGCGTTCCTTTGCGAGCCATTCCGCAAACAGAAAACCAGCGTTGTGATGATTTTTGCTGTACTGTCTGCCCGGGTTGCCGAGACAGACGAGAAGAAACGTGTAATCTGATCTTTTTGAAAAAAACATTGTATACTCCCGGAAAAAACAGGAAATGATATCAGTGACAGGAGGTGATACGGTGACTGTTTATGACGTCATGCCGTCTTTGTGGTTTTTGCTTTCGTTTTTATTTTTCGCGGTCTATCTTTTCTTTCATATCCGCGTGTTCTTACTCGGATGCGGCGCGGCGGCGCTCGCGTTCGCGCCGTCCGTCACCGGGGCGCCGATAAGGGTACAGACAGCCCTCTTCTTCATCTATTGCGCCGCTGTCGCCGTCGGGTGCCTGATTAAGCGTTATTCTCCCGAAAAGGAACGGTTCGGCGTCGCCGTCACGGACGTCGACCGGTCCGGCGGTCTCGTCCTCTTCCGCGGAAGGATCATAAAAGCCCGGACCCGCGACCCGTACGCGAGATTCACGCGGGGACAGCTTCTTTCGGTCAGGGCCCGGAGATGATGATCTTGCCTACAGCCTCCGCGAAGTCCCGATCAGGCGCGAAGATCAGCGTGCGGTCGCCGTACGTCAGCGCGTACGCGTGCTTTCTGCGTACGCCGCAAAGGCATACGAGCCTTTTTCCGCCGCGGCGCTTTTTCCGTCCCGCCTTGTATTCCGCGTACGGCAGGATCGCCGAGGCGAGCGAAAGATCCACGTCGAAAACGCAAAGGCTCGATCTGCCCGCGGTCCTGTATATCCGGAGGAACGGACCGTCGAGCTCATAGTCGTACGCCGGCAGAACGAACACGGAAAACATCTGCGCCGCAAACATGAAAGCCGAAAAAGAAACAAGATATAACGGAGAAAACCGGAGATAAAACGCCGCGTATCCGACGGCGGCGCCTGCCGCCGCCGTCAGAAGACATAAAACGGCGAACGGCCACGGGTTTTTCCGCGCTCTATATCTCGTCTTCATTTGTGATACGCGGAGCCCGCCGCGATCGAGAACGCGCGGTATATCTGCTCGGCGAGGATGACGCGCATAAGCCTGTGCGGAAAGGTCATCGGAGAAACGGAAAGCCGGAGATCCGCCGCCGCCTTCACCTCGGGGCTGAGCCCGAAAGAGCTTCCGATGATGAACGCAAGATCGCGCTCCGCTCCGCATATGATCCTTGAGAGCTCCGGGCTTGAAAGCTCCTTCCCCTCGACGCACAGCGCCGTGATGAACGACCGCCCGGGTATCGCCTGTAAGATCCTTTTTCCCTCCGCCGCAAGCGCCGACCCGATCTGCTTTTCGGACGGGTCGTCCGGCAGCCTCTCTTCCTTTATCTCAACGCTCTTTATCCGGCAGAAGCGGTTGATCCTCTTCTCGTATTCTTCAACGGCGTCACGGTAATACTTTTCCTTCAGGTCGCCTACGTGTATGACGGTAACGTTCATATGAGCCTCGTTATTTCGTATCTGTCGGCGCAGTCCACGCTCATTCCGGAAAGCCCGTTTTCGCAGATCGACTCAAGCGCCGCGCCGAGCGCCTTCTGCTTTGTGTTGTTCTCGGGCGAAATGTGCGCAAGAAGCACGCGCCGCGTCCCGTTTTCGTAAAGATACGGCAGAAATCCCGCTGCGGCGGTGTTCGAGAGATGGCCGCGGTCGGACATTATCCTCATTTTCAGATCGTACGGATAAGGGCCTGTCTCAAGCATCCGTTCGTCGTAATTCGACTCGAGTATCACCGCTTGACAGCCGGCCAGAGCCGCTTTCATGCCGTCGGTGACGTATCCGGTGTCGGTCGCCGTCGCGATCTTCACGCCGCTGTCGTGCCGAAGAACATAGCCGACGCAGCAGGCGCTGTCGTGACTGCAGGGAAAGCTATTCACCGTGAAGCCGCCGACGCGCTCGGTGTATATGACCGGATGCGCCGTCACGTGCTCCGCCGGTATCTTCAGGGCGGAAGGCTCCGCCGCGTGGATGCGCGGGCAGTATTTTCTTGTGAGCACGCGCAGCGCCGACGTGTGGTCGCTGTGCTCGTGGGTTATGAAAACAGCGTCGACCGACCCGAAAGAGGTCCCGAGAGCGCCGAGCGCCAGGCCGACGTGCTTCGCGTTCATTCCCGCGTCAATAAGTATCGATACGTCGCCGTCGGTAACGTAGGTGCAGTTGCCCGAGGACGACGAAAAAAGCGTGTACGCTGATATCATCGGGTGAAAAGTCCTTTGATCCTGTCAAAAATATCGAAATACAGATCCAGAAGATCGAGGCTGAAAACGAACGCGAGCGGGATGAAAACGTTCATCAGGGAACGCGCCGTTTTTTTGTTTTTGTTCGCTTTCTCGGCGAGCTTTTCCCGCTCATCGCGTGAAAGCGACGGGAAAAAACTGTCGGCCGTGACGTCCGACGGGTCAAACCCGCGGTTGAGTATCACGATCGCGAGCAAGAGCCCCGATACGACGGCGCCGAGTATGAGCGCGCAGACCGGCGTCTGCGGGAAAAACCTGCGCTCGGCGCGAAGCGCCAGCTGATACAGCGTCTCGAACAGCGCGAAAAGTCCGAAAAGCAGAAGCGCCCGCTTCCACGCCTTCATAGCCGCGCCGCCTCACATTCGGTGATATACGCGGCGAAGCGCACGACGGCGTCCCGTATCTGCCCGCGGTCTCGCCCCGGGAAAAACAGGCGGTAGGCGTCGACCCTGCCGCGGACGAAGACCCCGACGTAGACCGTGCCCACGGGATCGTTTTCCGTGCCGCCGCCGGGCCCGGCGTAACCGGTCGCGGAAACGGCTATATCTGCGTCGAAAAACGCCGCTGCGCCCGCCGCCATCTCCCGCGCCGTCTCGCGGCTGACCTCGGTGTGCTTTTCTATCGTTTCGGGACGGACGGCGACGGCTTTTATCTTGATGCCGTTCGAATAAGTTACGGCGCTGCCGGGAAAAACGGCGGAGGCGCCGGGCACGTCGGTGACGGAGGCCGCCATAAGTCCGCCCGTGCAGCTCTCCGCGAACGTGATGCGGAGCCCCTTCCGCGAGAGGAGCCGCACGGCTTTTTCAAATATCATATCATTCCTCCCGCGGAGCCGCGCTCCTGACCATACGTACGACGAATACCGGGATATTGTCGGACAGCCTGTATATCTGTACCGAATCCGCGTAATCGGGGTAATCCTCGGATAACGCCCGGAGCGTCGCCTCTCTTATGCGGCCCTCCGCTCCGTCAAGCTCCGTGTATATCTCAAAATAGTAGTTTTTCGTTTTGCGCTGTGTCTCCACCTGACGCTTCACGGCGTCGTAAAGCTCGGACGGCGTCGAGGGGTCGAACCCGTTGTGCGAATAATACGTCGTCTTGTCGGAGCAGACCGGCACGCTCTCGACGCCCTTCTCGTGTTCGAGATAAAACGTCGCGTCGTCGCGGCAGAGGTACAGGTGAGATGTGACGCCGCGAAGCTCGACCGAGCCGAGCATATCGTCAAGGTCGTCGCCGTATACGTCGATATTATAATAGTTGTCGTTGATGAGCGCCGCGTTCCAGTAGTCCTTTCCGCCGTTCACGATGAATGATACGCCGAAATAACGGTCGAACAGGAGCTTGAACGCCTTCGCGTAGCCGAGAGAGGTCGCCTTGCCCTCGACGAGCGCCCCGTACGCCGTGTCGGCGTATACGCCGCCCGATTCCGTCTTCTCACATATCCCGCAGAGGTAGTCGTGGATCAACTGAGACGCGAGAAAAACGTCGCGTACGTCCGCCACCATCTCGTCCGCCTTTTTCAGGGACGCTTTGAAGCGGCTTTGAGACTTTTCAAGGAATTTCGAGCTGTCGCTGTCGTTCGCCGTGTACGGGATCCAGATACGGGTGTATCTGTCGTCGACGATGCTCGGCAAAACGACAAGACGCCCTGATCTCTTGGCGGATTCCGTGTACCCGTGGTTCTTCAGATCGAAGGCGGCGGCGTTGACGTAATAAAGCGACGGATCGTCGTACGTCAGAGCGCGGACCACGGCGGAAAGCTCACCCTCGCTCAGGACGAGCGGCATGAGCTCCGTGTACTGCTTTCCCTTCGCCACCGTCTCCTTCAGAACGTCGTAAACGTACTGACAGCGTGATGACAGTGTGTTGAAGTAAAGCGAATCGGCGCGCACCTCCGGCTCGGCAAACAGCCTCTCCGACGCCTTCTCATAAGAGTGGTTCGTCTTCGAAACGGCGCCGACGCTGCTTATCGAATATATGACTAAAGATATGAACGCCATGCAGAAAGCCGCAAAGCAGATATTCTTTATCTTACGCTTCATTTTTTGATCTCTTTCAATTCTCTTTACTTCAATATAACATAAACATTTGCATATTTCAAGAGAAGAAATAAGAATTCGGAATTAAGAATCGGAAATTATGAATGCAGGATGACGCCGCTCGGTATCGCCGTCTCGTTCCTAATTCCCTACTCTATCGTCAGTATCTCGGAAAAGCCCGTGATATCGAAGATCTCCGCGACCGTTTCGTTTGCGTTTCTTACCTTCATTTTTCCCGCCGTCCGCTTGTGCGCCGAAAGGAGGACGCGAAGCCCCGCGGACGATATGTATTCAAGTCCCCTGAGATCGAGCGTGAGCGCGGATACGCCGTCGATCGAGTTTTTCAGCTCTTCTTCTAATTCCGGCGCCGTAGTCGTGTCGAGTCTGCCGTTGAGCGCAAGCGTGAGAGCGCCGTTTTCCTTATATTTTGTTATGTTCAGCATTGCCGATACCTCTCTTTTATTTTGCAAAATTCTTGTAAACGGTCATCCCGACCGTGTCCTTCGTGACGGATATCCTGATCTCGTCGGCGATGTTGGCGACTATGGATTTTTCCAGCTCGTCCCATTCCTCACGCGCCTTTTCGCTCTTTTCCTCCTCCGCTTTTACGGAGTCCCTGTATTTCTGCATAGACCAGGTCACGACCCCCGCCGAAACGGAGAAAGCCGCCGGATCCGCCGCGCAGAATTCGGGAGGCAGGATCAGGCCCTGTACGTAGTAATCCGAGTCGTCAGCCGTCTCCGGCGTGAGCGCGCGCTCGAATATGTCGCGCAGCTTTCCGGTAAAGCCCTTCGCCGCCTCGTTTTTGCCGCTTGTCGATACGCTGAGAAGCTCACGTCTCATACTTCCGGTGACCGCCGGGTGAGCGACGAGGTGGAGCTCGAACTCACGGCCCTTCGAATCGATCCAGAAATCCGCTTCATTCTCCTTCGTGATCTGCCTCATCATGCCGAGAGTCTCCTCGGCAAGCAGCCGCAGATGAAGCGCCTCCTTGTGCCCGAGTCCGCGGTAAAGCGCCGTCGCCGACGCGGCGGAAAGCGCCGTTTCGATGCCTTCGCCCGTGTTCATTACCCTGATAACGTCTGATTTCATATATTTCCTCCTGTGTTATTATCCCATCCGACCCGGTGAAGGAACCTGATCAGTCCCTCCGGGTATTCGTCCGCCGGCGTCAGATTCGTGTCGCCCGGCCGCACGAGCTTGTTTTTTCCGTGATAGTCGCTGCCCGCGGTGACGTACAGAGAGTATTTTTCCGCAAAACCGAGCAGCTCGTTCTGCAGCTTGAGCGTGAAGCCCGAGTAAAAGGCCTCGACTCCCTCGAGCCCGAGCCCGGTCAGCCGGCGCAGTCTGCGGTCCATGTCGTCGCCGAGTATCAGCTCGTCTCCGCGCCCGTACGACGGATGTGCGAGGACGGGAACTCCGCCCGACAACCTGATCGCCTCGATCGCCTCCTCCGGGGATATGTGTTCGTTTCCCGTCCGGAGCTTGTTGAGATAACCGGATATCGCCTGATCGATAGTCTCCGCGTAGCCGTATTTCACCATCATGCCCGCTATGTGCGGCTTGCCCGGATTGTACAGCGAGAACAGTTTTTGAACGTCCTCGTCCCGGAACGTGAAACCGAATTGCCGGGAAAGGAAGCCGAGCCGCTTTTTCAGCTTGTCGGAGCGCAGTTCGTGGCCCTTTGAGACCGCGTCGTTTATCGGCGCGGCGTCGGGATCGTAGCCGTAACCGAGGATGTGATAGTTTCCGCAGCCGTCCTTGCACGAGAATTCGACGCCCGTTATGAAATGCGGGATATCGTCAGCCTTCAACAGCTCCCGGCAGCCCTTGACCGCGTCGTGGTCAGTCACGGAAAACAGCGTTATCCCCGCCTCCCTCACCTTTTCGGCGAGCTCGAGAGGCGTATCCGTCCCGTCCGAGACGGTCGTGTGCATATGAAGATCTATCTTTTCGGGGTATCTCATATCTTCTTTATCAGCGTCAGTACGTTTTTTTCGCCGTCGCGCTCGTATCTGACCTCGTCCGTTATCTTTTTCGTCATGAATATCCCGAGCCCTCCCGTGCCGCGCTCGTCCGCCGGAAGAGTAACGTCGGGATCCCGCGCCTTCGTCGGGTCGAACATCCTGCCGCTGTCGGTGAACGTCAGCGTAAAGACTCCGTCTTCCACGTCCGCCCGCACGGTCGCCGTGCCCTTGCCGCCGTCGTACGCGTAGCTTGCTATATTCACGAATATCTCCTCCGCGGCGACGGACATCTGCGCCGCTGTCCTCGGGGAGCAGCCCGCCTGCTCAAGGTGACGACCGATGAACGATATGACGCGCGGAAGCTCGTCTGTTTCCGCCGCGACCTCGAGCACGTACGGCGTGAACGTGAGCGAATCGACGCGGTCGAGCAGCTCGGTCAGCTCTCGTGTCCACAGCTTTATCTCCTCCGCCCCGGTCTCCGTCTCAAGTCCGCCGCGGCGGATGCCGCGCCTTATCAGGCGCGTATAGTCTATGATCCTCGCCTTGTCCTCGACCTCGCGTATCTTCACGGGATCGTCCGTGCCGAGATACGACGAAAGCGAGGCGCGCCAGAACGCGCGGCCGGTGTCGAAGTCAAAGCCCTGAAACTTTTTTATAACGCCGTGATCCGCCTCGGAAAAACCCACGAACGCGTTGTACATGGACGCAAGCTCGAACACGGGATGACCGACGGCGAGCGTGTCCATATCTATGATCAGCACCTCGTCGCCCTGAAGCTCAAGGTTCTTCGTGTGGTAGTCGCCGTGGATCATATGATCGTCGTGCGGGACCGCGCGGACGAGCGATAAAAGCTTTTTGCCGTATTCCGCGGGCAGATGATCCTGCATGAACGCCGCCCATGAGACAGCCGTCTCCTTCATGTCGGGCAGCTTTCCCGCGGGGACCTCCGTCGAGTGGATCTTTTTGAGCATTCCGACGTATTCCTTTACGCACCAGTCGAATTTGTCCGGCTCTGTCGATAAGATCTTCGAGAAGGACCGCGCGTTCAGCAGCTCGAACACCGAGCCGTAGCTTTCCCCCACGCGCACCACGTCGTATGAGATCGCCGTCGGGATCCCGAGTATGAGCGCAAGCTTGGCGACCTCGCGCTCATGCTGTATGTCGGCGAGCGCGTCCGCGTTGTTGTATACCTTCACGACGTTGTCGCGGTCGATCCGGTATATCGTGCCGTTGGCGCCGCGTCCGATCTCCTCACAGCCCGCGACCGATACGGCGCGGTAAGCCTTTTCCACCGTCATCATCTCGGTGAAGCCCGTCATATCGAGGATGTCGTATACGTCCGTCGATACGTTCGTTATCTTAAGATCGGGGCACGTTTTCTTCACGCGCAGGATCACGCGGAGCCCCGCGCTCGAAACATACTGAAGCTCCGAGGCGTCGAGCGTCACGGGCAGAGCCCGCCCCGCGGGTATCGCGTTCATGATCTCTTCCTCGACCGCGTGCGAGTTGTTTGAATCTATCCTTCCGGAAAGACGTACCGTTATCCCGTCTTCACCGACGGCACATCTCACTTCTTTCATCTGTTTCCTCCTTTATACTCGAGCCCGAGCATCGTAAGATCGTCGAACTGCTCGGCGTCCCTGACAAAGCCGTCGACCGCCTCCCTGACTCCTCCGAGCATGCGCTCGGGCGAGGCGTCCTTACGGCTGTTCAGAGCCGCAAGCATCCGGCTTGTGCCGAACGGCGTTTTTTCGGGATCCGCCGCCTCCGGCACCCCGTCCGTATACAGGAACACGCGTGAGCCCGGCTCGAGCGACAGCTCGTAATCCGTGTATTTCATCCCGCTCATACCGCCGATGACGAAGCCGTGCTTGTCCTTCAGCAGCTCAAAATCACCGTCCGGATGCATTATCACCGGGTATTCGTGACCGGCGTTCGCGGCGGTCAGCTTTCCGGTAGATATCTCGAGGATCCCGAGCCAGACCGTCACGAACATCTCCTCCGGGTTGTTCTGGCATATAGTCTCGTTCGTCTGCTCAAGGATATCGGCGGGGGTCCTTCCCTGTTTTGCGTAGCCGGAGAGGATTATGCGCGACGCCATCATGAACAGCGCCGCCGGAACGCCCTTGCCGGATACGTCCGCTATCAGCATGCAGAGATGATCGTCATCGATGAGAAAATAATCGTAAAAATCGCCGCCGACCTCGCGCGCCGGATCCATAGTCGCGTAAATGTCGAATTCAGCCCTGTCCGGAAAAGCCGGATACGTGTTCGGCAGCATGTCCGCCTGTATCCTCTTTGCGAGCGACAGCTCCGTGCCGATGCGCTCCTTTTCCGCCGTGATCTCCGTTATCTGCTTTATATAGTCCCTCGCTTTCGCCGAAGCGGAAGCGAACGTTTCCGCGAGTATTTCGATCTCGTCGTTCGTTTTATATATCTTTTCCATTTCGAAAACGCTGTCCTCGGAGGAAAGAGCTCCGATACGGCGCGTCATGTGCTCTATCGGCTTAACAACACGTGATGCCACGGCGAGCGCGCCGACGGCGGCGAGCACGAAGACGGCGGCTGTGACGATCACGAGCCCGATCGTCGCCCCGCGTGAGTTGCCGCGGTAGGAGGAGAGGGCGTTTTCGTTAATTTCGTCATAGCTCTTCAGCATCTCGACGGTCGGCTGATTGACGGCCGCGCGGTCGATGACCGAGATCACCGTCCAGCCCAGCGTCGGCATCGGAGCGCCCGCCATATAGTATTCGGTGCCGTCTGCCGTGACCGTGTGCAGGCCCGTCCTGCCGGAAAGCGCCGCGGTGATGAATTCCGCAAGCTCCGCGTTCCCGATCCCGCGGAGGTCCGGCGCGTTCTCTGTAAGCTCCGGCTTGAAGATCCCCTCGCTGTTCGGCGAGAAAAGGACCTGACCGTTTTCGTTCACCACGCACACGAAACCGCCGTATGAAGCGGTGGTGCGGACGTATTCGTCGATCGCCGTGAGAAAAATATCCGCACCGACAACGGCGGCAAGCTCGCCGTCAACGTATACCGGCGCCGCGCACACAAGCCCGCTGATGCCGGTAAAAGCGTCGGATTCGACGCCGGTGAATATAAGCCCGCCGGCCTCCGTCGCCTGCCTGTACCAGCCGCGTCCGCGCACGTCGAAATCATAAACGTTTCCGTTCTCGTCAAAATACGAGCCCGCGCGGTCGTCGACGTAAAGTATGCAGCCGTCCGGCGTCGCAACGAAGCAGGAGCTGAGTCTGTCTGTATTCTCAAACATGGAGAGCATCGTTTCACTCATATTGGCGGCGATGCCGAGCGGATATGACGAGGAAGGATCGACCCCCGGCTCGTGCTGCATCTGAACGGAGGCCTTCCCGTCGTTGTTTTTGTCCGGAGGGAAGGCTTCGCGCGGGGCGACCGATCCGGCGTGGCTGAAAAGCTGCGCCGCGATCGACTGCAGAGTCATAACGTCAGTGCGGACGTCGCCGAAAAGATCGTCTGCGATGTACGCCTGAAGCGCCGTCGTCTTCGTCATCGAGGCGGAAACGGCGGATTCCATCGTTTTCTCCGAAACCGTCCTGATCGATGCCTGCTGTTCGCCGCTCGCCTCCTCCACGGTCCTTGAAAGATATTTCTGCTGGACCACGCCGACCGTGGAGTAAATCCCGACGAGCAGGGCAATGAATATCAGCATAAGGTTGAATATTTTCTGCTGCAGCCCGCCTATTTTTATCCCGTGAATAAACCTCATCGTCTCACCTGTACAATACGTTGATCGAAGCCTCCGCCACGCCCGGAAAGCCGTCCGGCACCCCGTGCATAACATACTCCACATTATATTATACATATAAAAATGAATATTTCAAGTACGGGGACAGAGTAAAGCGGGATGAAGAATTATGAATTATGAATGTTAAGCGCCATGTCATCCCGAGCGGGGTGAAGGAGCTCCTTCGGCATCATCGCACGCCGTTGTATGGTGTTCGCCTCATCCACCACTTCGTGGTCCCCCTTCCCCAAAAGGGGAAGGTTTGCCCCGCGCTGCCCCGCCCCCAGTCATTCTGAATTCATCATTCCGCATTCTGAATTCTCTTGACAATTCCTCCTCCTCGCGGTATAATAAGTACAGATCTGCTTTATGGAGAGAACGATAATGAGACTTGACGAAATACATCTGCGCGATCCGTTCGTGTACGCCGAGGACGGCGTTTATTACCTGTACGGCACGCGCAGGGGAGAAAAGACGAAGCACATACCGTGGCAGGGGCTTGACGTGTATACGTCGACCGATCTGCTTGAATGGAGCGACCCCGTCGAATGCTTTACCCGGCCCGACGACTTCTGGGCGGACAGAGACTTTTTCGCGCCGGAGGTATACCGTTACAAGGGCTCTTACTATATGTTCGCGAGCTTCAGAGCCGGCTCCCTGCCGCGCTGCTCGCAGATACTTAAAAGCGACAGCCCGATGGGGCCCTTCCTCCCGTTCACCGACGGGGCGATAACGCCGCCCGGCTGGACGTGTCTTGACGCCACCTTTTTCGTTGATGACAACGGTGATCCGTGGACGGCGTTCTGCCACGAGTGGACGCAGGTGGGCGACGGGACCGTGGAGGCGATGAGGCTCACCCCGGATCTTTCCGCGCCGGCGGGAGATCCCGTTACGATACTGCGCGCAGGCGACGCGCCGTGGTCGTATTCCCTCATAGATCCGAGCAGTCGGAATTACGTGACCGACGGGCCGTTTTTCCGCCGCGGCAAAAACGGAAAGCTTTATATGCTCTGGTCGGGCTTCCACGCCGGCCCTCAGTACTGGTACGTTCAGGCTCTCGCGATAAGCGACAGCGGAAACATCCTCGGCCCGTGGCGCCACGCCGATAAATTCATATACGACGAGGACGGCGGCCACGGCATGATATTCGACGGCTTTGACGGCAGGACATACCTTATCCTTCACAGCACGAACGTCAATCCGAACGAAAGACCGCGCCTGTTCGAGCTTAAGGAAACGGACGACGGCTTTGAGATCGTAAAACGGGTCGCTGTATCTGACCGGTAACGTCTTTGAACGCGCCGCGGGCGCGGATGATATGGGAGTGAGACATGAAAAAGATCGCAAGAAGAATAACCGCGGCGGTCGCCGCCGCGCTGATGATACTCGGCTGCGCGTGCACGGGAAAGCCGGAGGATACGACGGTGCCGACCGACACGGCGGAGTCTGAGGTGACAGAACAGGACGTGAACGTCCCGCGCACGGGACCGTTTTCGGGGACGACCGGTCTCGATTTCGGCGAGCAGGAGATCAGGCTCATCGGAAAAACGGTGACGGACGAGTATGAATTTGTCTCCGCAAAAGAATCCGGGTCGGTCTTCGCCATAGGAGAAGGCAGAGCGAAGGGCAGCGTGATCTCGCTCGATACAAATACCGTCGCCTCCGTAAACATAGGGGTGAAATTCGATGAATCGGTAACGTCGAGATACAGCTTCAGACTGCAGGCGTCGGACCCGGAGGCAGATTACGACGCCGCTTACTTCGGTCTGCGGCTGAGCAACACCGGAGCGGCGCCGAACCACGAATCGGTGCGCGTCTGGTTCCTGATGAAGGACAAAAAGATCGGACTGCGCACGGGAACGTGGCCAGGCTGCAAAATGGTCGAGGCCCCGGTAGACTTTTCACAGGGCGTGACCGTCATTTTCGAGGACGATCCCGTCTCGAACGTCATAACCGTCAAATACGACGATAACGGCGCCGAAGCCCCGCTCGCAAAGCTCGTAATAAGCGACGACAAGCTTGAATTTTATCTTGAAGGGAGCGAAAGACCGGACATAACCGAAAGGCTCAAAGAGCCGGTGGCAAGGACCGGATATTCGCGTATATGGACGCATCATATGAAAGAAAAAACAGTCATTTCGGAGCTTAAAATTTCCGGCAGCTCGACGTATACGACGACCGTACCTGTCGATATGCTGAATTCCCGGGACGTGTTTTCGGACACCTGGGTCGCGTCGGACGACGTCGGCAGAGTCACGCCGACGGGCGCCGACACGCGCACCGCGACCGATAAAAAGGTCGGTATGTTCTATTTTATGTGGCACAACGCGAAACAGCAGGGGCAATACCCGCTTTACGACCATACCGCCGCGTATCTTGAAGGCGGCGCGGAGGCGGTGTGGAAGCTCATACCGCAGGGCAGCATGGGCTTTGCGCACTACTGGGCGCAGCCTTATTTCGGCTATTACAATTCCGACGACGAATGGGTCATACGCAAGCACGGCTATATGCTGAGCGAAGCGGGTGTCGACTTCATCTTCGTTGACGCGACGAACGGCATAATCTATGAGAAGCAGCTCGAGGCGCTGCTCAGGGTATGGAGCAAGATGCGCGCCGAGGGCCAGAACACGCCGCAGATCTGCTTCCACTGCGGCAACGACGACACGAACGCCGCGGCGTCGCTCAATTACCTCTGGAACAACTATTATTCCGTCGGAAAATACAGCGATCTGTGGTTTTACTGGGACGGAAAGCCGCTCATATTCTACCCCGAATCCCTCGGCAAGAAGCTAAGCACGGAGATGAAGGGCTTCTTCACCGCGCGTCAGAGCTGGGCGAACACGAACGACACGTGGTACACCGCGAAAAACGGCAAGGGACACTGGGCGTGGGCGGACATGTATCCGCAGAAGCCGGGACTTTCGCCCGACGGCGAGGTCGAGCAGATGATCGTCATGTGCGGCTTCTGGGCGAACGGCAGCTACGGAACGAACGCGGGCAGAAGCTACACGTATAAAAACGGGATACCGGAGCATGAGGGCGCGTGGGATTTCGGCTTTGCGCTGATGAACACCACCTCAGGTCAGGGGCTCGCGTATCAGGAGCAGTTCGATCTCGCAGCCGAGACGGATCCGCCGCTCATAATGATAACCGGCTGGAACGAATGGTGGGCGGGACGCTGGGGCGGCTCCGCCAACAACCCGGCGCAGGGTCAGACGATATGCAACGAATACGTCGTGAACGAAAAGGATCCGAAATATCAGTGGTATTACGTGGATAACTTCAACACGGAGTATTCGCGCGACCTCGAGCCGATGGCGGGCGGCTTCAACGACAACTACTTCTATCAGACGGTGCAGAACGTCCGCAGATACAAGGGCAGCCGCAATCAGGACGCGGCGTTCGGACAGTGGGCGATAGACATCAAAGGCGACGTCGGTCAGTGGGATATCGTCGGCCCCGAATACCGCGATTACAAGGGCGACACCGTCGCACGCGACCATTTCTCCTACGTCGGCAATTTCAGATATACAAACGACACGGGCAGAAACGACATCGTGACCTGCAAGGTCTCCTCGGATAAGGAAAACCTGTATTTCTTCGCCGAATGCGCGGATGATATAACGGCGCCCGAGGGCACCTCGTGGATGAACCTCTTCATCGACGCGGACTGCAGTGAAAAGACGGGCTGGTACGGCTTTGACTACGTTATAAACCGCGAAAGGGACGGCGGAAAGGTCTCCGTACAACGCTTTGTCGGCAATACGTGGCAGACGGAAAAGGCGGGCGAGGCGGAATACGACCTGCGCGGAAAGATCATACAGATAAAGATCCCGAGATCCGTTCTGCCGCTCGGCGAAACGTTCGATTTCAAATGGGCTGACAACTCCGTCGACGACGGCGACGTCATGAAATTCCTCGACCGCGGCGACGCCGCGCCGAGCGGACGCTTCAAATACCGCTATACGACAACAAAGACAGAAGTCAAGCTCCCGGACTGCCTGAAAAAAGACATGACCGTGCTGAAAGCCGGATCCTACTACGCTTTCTCAGATGGCGGGCAGGTCAGACTCGATGAGTCGAGCACGAAAGCCGTTATGCTCGGCAGAGACGGCAGATTCTATATACCGAAGGCGTTCGCCGAATCCGCACTCGGACTCGACTGCGAAGGCCTTGAAACGTACGACCATTACGGTATAACGTACGTGATGCCGGCTGACGCGCTCAAGGCGGCGGGCAGGACGGTATCGTTCTCGGGCGAAGGACTCGTCGTCATATCGGATCATGAGGTCGACGCCGGCACGATGACGATACTCTACCGCGCGCTCATGTAACAAAAAAACGCGCGACGGTACGCGTTAAAGCAGAATAAAACAGGCTTATGTTCGTCATAAACCTGTCAATTTGCAGACAAAGTATTTATTCTTTATTTACCTCCCTCAAAGAGGGAGGCAAAACAAGGCTCCTCCTTCGGGGGAGCTGTCATCCGGGAAGTTTCCCGGATGACTGAGGGAGTTTGTCTTCACTCTGACAGGCTTATGTTCGTCATAAGCCTGTTTTTTCTTTTTTGTATTGCCGTACGGCTTTTATCATTTCGGAGACGGACAGCGCGAGCACGGCAAGCATGATCGCCGCGCCGTGCCGGCGTTACAGCTTTTTGTACCGGAGCAAAAGCGAGCTGCGCGGCTCGTTGAGCGTAAGATCGAGCCCGTTTTCAAGAAGCCGGCTGCCCTTTACCGTGAAGACGCGCCCGGAGTCTTCGTCCGTGAATTCATATTCCGCCTCCGCGTCAAAGCCTTGCGGCTTTGCGTGCAGCACGGAGAACGGGCAGCGTGCGCGCCTGAACGCGAGGATCACGCCGCTCTGATCCGCGGGATCGTGGAACTGCTGTGCGTTCCATGACGTGTTTTCCTTTGAATTCGGTATGAGACTGTAAAAATCCTCCCCGAAATATCTTCGGACAGATACGTATTCGCTGAAATATTTCCGCGCCCAGTCGAACGGCACGTCCGCGTTTTCGAAATTCCACTCGGGATCGGTGTGCTCCCACGTCCTCACGGCTATACCGCCCGTGTACGCGCTGCGGAAGCTGTATGTGTCGCCGAGGGTCGGACCGTAGCCTATGCCTGACCACGGCATCCACCACGCCGCGCACGTGTTCTGCATCTGATTCGCCTCCGGGACGCAGTCCCACATGCACTGATAATCCGATCTCCAGAGAGGCACGGAGCGCGAGAGCATCTCTATATCGATACGCTGTCCGCCGCCCGCGCAGTCGTCGATGAGAAGACGCGGGAACCGCTCGAGCAGGCTGTCCCAGAATTTATAAAGATTGTTTATGTACCTGATCTCAGTGACGCCGCTGCGCCCTTCCTCATCCGCGCGGAGCCAGAAATCGAGCGGCAGTATGTTGAAATCCTGCCTGTACCAGCCGAGCCCCAGCTCTTCTATCACGGCGGACACCTTTTCGATAAGGTCCGAAAGCACCTCGTCGTCGTTGAGCGCGATTATGACGCTGCCGTCCTTGCCGTCGTCGTTTTTGATCAGGGTCTTCGTCCATTTTTCCACGTCGGAATGGATCCTCTCCGGCTCGAACCACATGAGGAAGTTCTTTCCGTTTTTCTTCAGCAGCTCGGAAAGCCCGCGGTATCTGTCCGGGTGGTAGAATTCGTTTATGCGCCAGGTGCCGACGATCGGCCAGTCCGCCGACTGCGTCGCCGTCGTAACGGAGCGCAGAGGCTCGTACCAGCCCGCGTCGATCCAGCAGGTGTCGAGAGGGAGCTTTTCCGAGATTATCCCGTTCCAGCGCCGCACCATTTCGGAGGACGGCACCCCGCCCCAGAAAAGTCCGCTGAACGGCGGCGTCTGCGGCCTTTGCCCCTTGCCGACGGGCGAGATGACGTCTTTTATATATCTTCTGAAGGCGTTGTGGGCTTTGTCCTGCCCGTCGCGGTATTCAAGCACTGTCGCAGACGCTGTACGCAGGCATTCGCCGGGCTTGAGATAAAAGTTTGCGTGCTCGATACCGAAAACGACGCGGCAGCTGTCCTCGTTCCTTATGAAACGCGCCTTCCACTGACCCGTCCAGCCGACGGCGACGAGCACGCCCTTCCCCTTCCGCGTAAGATCGAAAAAGGGAAAGTTTTCAAGAGCGCTCCTGCCGTACGCGCAGTGCGATTCCGTTTCCTGCCCCGCCCACAGGCGCACTTCCTTTGTTGAAAGATCGTCCTCTCTTACGTTTGCGCCGGTTGTCTTCACGACCCTGAAAGTCTCCGGCTCCCACGTCGCCTGGCGGTTTTTTCTCGTGACCGGAGGGTCGGGATCGAACGGCACGGTGACGTCGCAGTCGTAAATGTCCGAGATCTGTCCGCTCGGGCTGTCCGTCGGGTTTTTCCAGTAGTTCACCCAGTGGGTGACGCCGTATTCTTCGTGAAAGTCCGCGATACATTCGACTCTTACCCCGTCGGCGAGAGTCACGGTAAATCCGTCCGGCGTCTCCTCGATCCTTTTTTCGAGCTTGTCGAACGGCACTCCGTTATAAGAAAATGAAAACGACGGTTTTATCATAGTAGTTTCTCCTTTTTTCGGGCTCCGCCCGTCATCCCGTGATACGCTTTATCAGCCTGTCGTTCGCCTTCCGAAGATCGAGCACGATCATCACGTCGCAGCAGTTGAAGGCGCGGTCTATGAAGCCGTTCCGTGATACGGCCGCGCCGAATCTGAGATACGCCGAAAGAAGCCCGGGAATGCCGGCGTCACGCGGGGATAAGCCGGTCTTCATCCCGTACTCGAACGGCTCACGGACGGCGCGGATGTCGAAGTCTTCGCACAGATATTTTTCACGAAGGACGGACGTGCAGTCTTCATATACGGAGGGATCCGTTCCGTGCAGTGAGCACGTGCCGATGATGTACCGCAGCCCCCTGTCCTTTGCGTACGAGATCAGACCCTTCCAGAGAAGGCTTATCACGGCGCCGTTGCGGAAGTCCCCGTGTACCACCGCCCTGCCCGCCTCGACGATACCGCCCTCCGCCTTTTTCAGCGGCGAGATGTCGAATTCCTCCTCGGATTTGAAGGGTGCCCCGCGAAGCGTATCCTCCGTCGCCAGCCTGTACGTGCCGACGATCCTGCCGGTACGGTTCTCCGTCACGACGATCGAGTCGGCGTAAGCGTCGTATCCGTCGTTGTCAAGCCCGTCGGGATCGCTTTTTTCCCCGTCGAACTCCCGCAAAAGATACGTATAACGCAGTCTCTGCACCTCTTTCAACTCTTCTTTGTTATCCGGATCGAGCAGTCTCAGCGTGTATCCGGACGATACGGTATGTTCCATGATCAAAAAGCCTTTCGTGAGACCGCCCGCGGTATCGGCGGAAGCCGCCGCGCCTGATCCCTCCTCTATTATACCCGGATCCTCCGGCTTTGTCAAGTCGCAGACGGATTTTACCGCAAGCGTGATCTTCGCCGAGCGTTTCCGGCTGACGGGTTCTCAGAGCAAAAAGCTTGTGAAGTCGAATCAAAAAAGGCTGTTCTGCAGAAGCGGCGTGCACTGTTTCCCAGGCTGTAACAAGGGCAAGTCCGGGAAATCAATTATTCCATGAAAAGCTCGCCGTGAATTATATATAAGAATGTTCACAAAAACTTCACAAAAAAATTAGCACTCTCTCTTGACAAGTGCTAAAAATAGTGGTATAACATACTCGCACAAGGGAAAAAGATCCGGAACTCAGGTTCCGGGTTTCCTCATCTCCCTTGCGGCATATACTACAGCAACAGCCCTGAACAGCATCCAGGACCGAAAATAAAAGGAGGTTTTACTTATGTTGTACATGCCTGGTATTTTTGGTGAGGATCTGATGGATCATTGGTTCGATGACATGGATCGTGAATTTGCTCGGATGGAGAAACCGCTTTACGGTCACAATGCCAAGAACCTGATGAAAACGGACGTGAGGGAGCACGATGACGGTTATGAAGTCGATATCGAGCTTCCCGGCTTCCACAAAGATGAGATTCAGCTCAGCCTGGAGAACGGGTACCTGAACATCACGGCGGCAAAAGGTCTTGACAAGGACGAAAAGGATAAGAAAACCGGTAAACTCATCCGTCAGGAACGGTACGCCGGCACTTTGAGCCGCAGCTTCTATGTGGGCGAGGAACTCACGGAAGAGGATATCAAAGCCAAACTGGAGCACGGTGTCCTATCGCTGCAGATCCCGAAGAAGGAAGCGAAGCCGCAGCTGCCGGAAAAGAAGCATATTGCCATTGAAGGCTGATCGATCTCTTGACAGCTCCCCACCGGGATCGGTGGGGAGCTTGCTTGTATGACGGGCACGCCGTCAATCTGTGGTGAAAGTCCACGTGGGGCGTAGTTGCCGACGAACCCCAAAGCGACTCCCAAGGTTTGCACCGCGA
>CACYWW010000030.1 GCA_902778145.1 uncultured Ruminococcus sp. | reverse complement strand
TTTGTGTGCCAAACGTCAAAACAGTGAAATCTTTTGCCTTGCGGCAAAAGGTGAAATCTTCGGGCTTCGCCCTCAGGTGAAATCGAACGCTGACGCGTTTGGTGAAATGAAATCCACCCACCCGCCGTCGAGGCGGATTTCACTGCCCGCAGGGCAATTTCACCGCCTCAGGCGATTTCACCCACCCGACAGGGTGGATTTCGTTGCCGACTGTCCTTCAGAACAGTCGGCATAGCGTGGCTTTTATTATGCCTTATTTCGGGATCTTTTCGTAATCCTTGAGGAATTTGTCGAGTCCGCTCTTGGTGAGGGGATGATCGATCATCTGCATTATGACCTTGTACGGAACGGTCGCTACGTTCGCGCCGGCGAGAGCGAGGTCGATAACGTGGATGGGGTTACGGGTGGAAGCGGCGACGATCTGCGTGGGAGCGTTCTGGATCGCGAACATGTCGGCGATCTTCTGGATGAGATCCATGCCGGTCCAGCCTATGTCGTCGACTCTGCCTACGAACGGGGCGACGTAAGTCGCGCCGGCGTTGGAGGCGAGCAGCGCCTGACCCGCGGAGAAGCACAGCGTGCAGCAGGTCTTGATGCCTTCCTTGCTCAGTCTGGAGACAGCCTTCAGACCTTCGGCACAGGTCGGGATCTTGACGATCATGTTGGGACGGATAGCGTTGATCTTGTGGCCTTCCTCAACCATTTTGTCAGCCTCGAGGGAGATGACTTCGCCGAAGATAAGGGTCTCGGGGGAGACTATCGCGGAGATCTCAGCGATCGCGTCCTCGAATTTCTTGCCTTCCCTCGCGATGATGGAGGGGTTGGTGGTGACGCCGGAGACGATACCGAGCTCGTATGCGCTCTTTATCTCCTCAATATTGGCGGTATCGATGAAAATTTTCATTTTTTGCTCCTTATGTTTATTTCTTTTTGTAATGGTATTGAAGATCGACCTGCGCTTCTTCTCCCGCCAGCTTCAGATATACCTTACCGGACGTGCAGTCGAAACCTACCGTACTGCTCTCGCCGTCCGCCTCGAATTCGGCAATGATCTTCTCTCTGTCGCAGAGCACGAGTCTGATGTTGCCGTTATCCGATTTCAAAGCGACGGTTATATCGTACCTTCCTTTTCCGAACGTTTCAAGCGTTTTGACGCCGGAAAACTTGTCGATGCTTACGGACGTCGTGCCGTCGCTTTTATGGTTTGTGACCGAAATGACAGACAGAAAAGAATTCAGCTTCAAAATATCTTCGGCGGTGATCGTCTGCAGCGTCCTGTCCTCTTCTCCGTTCGTGTCCTTTATCTTCGACCACCGGGAGACGGTGCAGGAGGTCAGCAGAAGCGATATTATAACGAAAACACACGTTAATTTCAGCTTTTTCATGGCACCGGTCGTATCATTAAAATATGCTGCCGTTTGCGGTTTGCCGTAAACGGCAGCATTTTATTTTGTGTTATTTGCCTTCGGTGATCAGACACCCTTGGAGAGTCTTCTCTTCGTTTCCTCGTTGGTGAAGTTGTTCTCGGAAACGTGGCCCTTGAGCGGGATGAGCTTCTCGTTGATGAGATCGAGGAACCAATCGGGCTGCGGGAAGAAGTCGTGATCGTATTCGGCGGACGGAGTGATCCAGTTGCGGGCGCCGAGAACCGCGGGCGGTGCGTCGAGGTAATCGAACGCAAGCGACGTGATGTTCTGCGCCATGTCGTTGATCACGCTGCCGCGGAGGCAAGCGTCGGTCGCGAGCAGGATCTTGCCGGTCTTCTTGACGGATTCGAGAACGGGCTCATAGTTGAACGGGACAACGCTTCTGGCGTCGATCACGTCGCAGGTGATGCCGTATTTCTCTTCGAGGATCTGAGCGGCGTCAAGCGCTCTGTAAAGCGTCGCGCCTACGGTGAGGATGGTGAGGTCCTTGCCTTCGCGTCTGAAAGCCGGCTCGCCTATCGGCACTTCGTAGTAGCCTTCCGGCACGCCTTCCTTGACGAACTTCTCGGGCATGTCGTAGATCTTCTGGCTCTCAAAGAACACGACGGGGTCGGTTCCGGCAAGAGCGCTGTTCATAAGGCCCTTCGCGTCGTAAGGAGTTACGGGGAATACGACCTTGAGTCCCGGGATATGAGCGCAGAGAGCGGTCCAGTCCTGGCTGTGCTGTGCGCCGTACTTGTTGCCTACCGGTACGCGGAGGACGACAGGCATCTTCAGACCGCCGGCGGACATGGACTGCCATTTCGCCATCTGGTTGAAGATCTCGTCACCTGCGCAGCCGATGAAGTCGGCGTACATGAGCTCGACTATAACGCGGCCGCCTGCCATTGCGTAGCCTGTTGCGGTGCCGCAGATAGCGGATTCGGATATCGGGGAGTTGAACAGTCTGTGATACGGGAGAGCCTCGGTGAGTCCTCTGTATACGCCGAACGCGCCGTTCCAGTCACGGACGTCTTCGCCGTACGCGATGAGGGTGGGATCCTCGTAGAACTTATCGAATATAGCCTCGAACAGACCGTCTCTGATGTTGTAAGCCTTCATCTTCGACACGGGGTTGCCGTCCTTGTCGAGGTAGTAACGGCTCTGACCGGCTATCTTCTTGACTCTTTCGTTCTCTTCCTTCGGCATTCTGACCTCGACGGGACGATCGTCCATCTTGGCGATATGCTGGTTGGAGTACATGAAGTTTTCAAGGAACAGCGGATCCTTCTTGTAGTCCGTGAACGGAGCGATCTCCGGATCGGACGCGAGCATGAACATTCTGTGGTTGCGGTCAACGACAGCGTCATGGATCTTCTTAAGTTCTTTTTCGGTGGCTACGCCGGCGTCGACGATCTGCTTCGGGAAAACGGTCAGCGGATCGAGTGCGCGCCAGAGTGCCTCTTCCTCGGGCGTTCTGTAGGTGAAAACGTCGGAGGTGGAGTGGCCGCCGAGACGGTATGTGACGACGTCGAGCAGGACGGGGCCCTTGCCTTCCTTGAGGAGCTTCATCTTACGTCTGTAAGCGTCGATGATGGCAAGCGGGTTCCAACCGTTGATACGCTCCGCGTTCAGCTGGTTCTGTGCGATGCAGCCGAGTCTCGCGAGGTCGCCGTACGCCATGGTCTCGCCTCTGGTCTGGCCGCCCATGCCGTAATGGTTGTTGTTGAAGTTGAATATGATCGGGAGTCCGCCCTTGTAGCCGTCTTCCCAGAGCTCGTTGAACTGGTCCATAGCCGCAAAGTTCATAGCCTCGAACACAGGTCCGCGGCCCGCGGCGCCGTCACCGGCGTTCGCGACGACTATGCCGTCACGCTTGTTGCATTTCTTGTAAAGAGCGACACCGGTAGCGATGGGGCCCGCTCCGCCGACGATGGCGTTGTTCGGGAATATACCGAACGGCAGGAAGAACGCGTGCATGGAGCCGCCGAGTCCGCGGGAGAATCCCATGTTCTTGGCAAAGAGCTCGCACATAAGACCGTACATAAAGTAGTCTCTTGCAAGATCCTTGACCGTCTTGGCGGTGGAATACTTCTTTACGACTTCGTACTGAACGCCGCCGTGGTATTCCTGCATGATCTTCGTGAGCTCTTCGTCGGAGAGCTTCTTGATGGCGGACATAGCCTTCGCTATGACCTCGTGGTGGGAGCGGTGCGTACCGAATATGAAATCGTTTACGCCGAGCTCATAAGCCTGACCGACAGCGGTGGCTTCCTCACCGAGCGCGAGGTGGGAGGGTCCGGGATACGTGAATTTTCTCTCGTTGTATTCGCCCTTCTTCTTAAGAGCAAGCAGCATTTCCTCAAATTCACGGATGGCGACCATATCGGCATACATTCCGAGGAAATCTTCCTTTGAAAAATTGTCTTTCTCATCGGCAACAGTCTTGTTGTATTCGCAGACCTTTATGTCCTTGAACTTTATCGTGCGTTTCTTGAACTGGTCCGCAGGATTGACAAGCATTGACTTAGGCATTGTTGTTCTCCTTATTTATATTATTATAAATTTTATTCAAATAAAGCTTCACGGATGACCTCGCATACCGTGGGATGCGGGAAGACGATCTCCTTGAGATTGTCGACCGTCATCTCGGTCTCGATCATCATTGCGGCGCCGTATATAAGCTCAGCCGCGTAGTTGGCGATCAGGTGTACGCCTATGACCCTGTTATACTTTTTGTCAATGATCACCTTGCAGATACCGTCTCCGCCTTCGTTTTCGGCGAGATATCTTCCGCTGTACGCCATCGAAAGCTTCTTGACCTCAATGTCGTAGCCCTTCGCCTTCGCGGAAGCCTCGGTCTCGCCGACGCATCCGACCTCGGGGTTCGTGTAGATGACCGACGGGATGGCGTTGTATCTCATGACGTCCTTCTTGCCGAGGATCGTGTTGACGGCGACCTCACCCTCGCGGTATGCGGTGTGAGCCAGCATGATCTTGCCGTTGACGTCGCCCGCCGCGTACAGACCGGGTACGCTCGTCTTCATCTGATCGTCGGTGACGACGGCGCCGCGTTCCATAACGGGGTTGAGCGTTTCAAGTCCGTAGCCCTGTGTGACCGCGCAGCGGCCTATCGAGCAGAGCACCTTGTCGGCGGGAGCGACTTCGACCTTGCCGTCGGGCGTCTCGAACTGTACGCCTTCGGGGAGGACTGCCGTTACCTTGCAGCCGAGGTTGAACTTTATGCCCTTCGCCTTGTAGTTGTTGAGCAGGATCTTCGATATATCCGCATCCGTGGGGCCGGCGATGTGATCGAGCATTTCTATGATCGTCACCTCGGAGCCGACGGAGTTGTAATATGACGCCATTTCAAGACCGATGACGCCGCCGCCGATGACGACGAGCTTCTTCGGGATCTCGGTGAGATCGAGGACCTCGCGGTTCGTCATGACGAAGCCGGTCTCATAAAGCTCACGCAGTCCGGGGATCGGAGGCATGACTGGCATCGAGCCCGCGCAGAGCAGAAGATTCACGCCGCAGTAGGTCTTGCCGTCGGCTTCGACCTTGAAGCCCTCGCCGTCTTTGCCCGAGATCTTGCCTTCAGCCATGACGACGGTGACGCCGGCGCGCTTTTCCTGAGCGCCTATACCGGAGACGAGAGTCTTGACGACCTTGTTCTTACGTGTGACGACAGCTTTCTGATCGATGCTGCTGCCGGTAACGGTGACGCCGTATTTGTCGCCGTGCTTCGTGTAATCGAAGATCTTCGCGGAATAGAGCAGCGCCTTGGACGGGATGCAGCCTTCGTTGAGGCATACGCCGCCGAGAGCTCTCTTTTCTATAAGTACGGTCTTCAGACCGCCCTGGGCGGCGCGGAGAGCCGCGTTGTAGCCCGCGGGGCCGCCGCCGAGGATGATAAGATCAAAATTTTCCATTGAACTCACCTCTTATTTGCAGAGCAGAAGGGAGAAATTCTCAAGCGCGGTGCACAGATCCTTGAGGAATCTGGACGCCGGCGCGCCGTCGACGGCTCTGTGGTCATAGGTGAGGGACAGCGCCATCGCCTGATACGGCTTCATTTCGCCGTTAACGACCTTGACTCTGGTGGTTATGGTGTTGACGCCGAGTATGCCGGTCTGAGGCGGATTTATAACGGGAGTGAACGACTCGATGCCGAATGAACCGAGGTTGCTTATCGTGAAGGACGCGCCCTTCATCTTATCGGGAGCGAGCGTGCCCGCCTGAGCGGCCTTCGCGAGCTCTTTTGCTTCCTTCGAGATCTCGGCAAGGGACTTCTTGTCGGCGTTCATGATCGTCGGAACGAGCAGACCCTTTTCGGTGTCTACCGCTACGCCGAGATGTACGCCGGTGAATTTACGGAGAACGTCGCCCTCAAGCAGATGAGCGTTGAGGTTGGCGTGCTCGGGCTTCGCAAGGACTCTCGAAACGGCGTAAAGGATGATGTCGTTGAGGGTGATGTTCGGCAGTCCGAGCGCTTCGGCGTTCGCCTTGAGCTTGGCGCGGAACGCCATGATCTCGGTAGCGTCGAAAGAGGACGTGTTGGTGAGCTGTGCGGTGGTCGCGAGGGAGTTGAGCATGTTCTTCGCGATCGCGCGGCGTACGCCGGACATCTTTTCGTCGACGTATTCCGCCTTTTCCTCGACCTTTGCGGGAGCCTGTGCGGGAGCGGCGGGCTTGTCTATATCGGAGACGGAGAACTTTCCGCCGATGCCGGTGCCTGCCTCGCCCTTGAATGCGGCGGCGGCAGCGGGCGTTGCGCTCGGGCCGTTCTCGATGAGACGTCTGACGTCAGCCTCGCAGACTCTGCCTTCGGCGCCTGTCGGGGCCGCGAATCTGTAGTCTACGCCGGCTTTCTTCGCCAGAGCCTTCGCACGCGGAGACGCGGGAACGAATCCCTCGGGTGCGGCGACGGGAGCGGTCACGACGGGAGCGGCGGGAGCTTCCTCGGCCTTCGGAGCCGGGGCAGCCTCAGCCTTCGGGGCTTCCTCCGCCGGAGCGGAACCCTTGAGCATATCCGGTAAAAATTCTTTGGTGGATTCGCCGGGAGTTCCTATGACCGCTATGTTGGTCATTATCGGTATCTCAGCGCCTTCCTCGAAGAAGACGTCGATAAGAGTGCCCGATGCGGGAGCCGGTTCGTCCGTGGTGGTCTTGTCAGTTTCGTAGGTGAAAAGGATCTCACCTTCCTTGACTTCCTCGCCCTTTTTCTTGTGCCACTCTGTCAGTATGCAGCTTTCGACCGAAATACCGACGTTGGGCATCAATACGGGTGTTGCCATAAGTCATTCCTCCTGTTTTCGTAAAACACGTTAGTGTTTGTTTTTTACATACAGTACTATAATAAAATGTGCGCTGGGATAAATCAAGCGGCTAATGTAAAAATTGTTGTCCTATTTGTTGAAATATTTTACAGACACGGTAAGACAGGCAAAAGCCGCCGCAAAGCACGCCGGGCCGATCCGCCGCGCGAACCGCGTTCGGAGCCCTCTCCCCACGGGCACGAATGCGATGGTCCGGCAGAGCCGGATCATAAAGGCAAAAACAGCCGTTTAAGTTATCAGTTATCAGTTATCAGTTATGAGTTATGAGCGCTCCGCGCGTTTTTCCGCGCCCCATCAATTCACGAAATTGATGGAGGGGAAGAGGGGGATGACGAGCCTTGCGCCGCCAAAGGGGTTCCCCGCCGCGAACTTGTGAGCGGTGGGGGTTCCCGCCGTGGGCGGATGAAGCAAGGCGAGGAAGGCGCCGCGGTCGAATAAGTCGAGCATGGGCGCGGCAGCGCCGCGAAGACTTCTTCGGGTACCGCAAGCGGGGATTCAATCAGGCTCCGTAAAACTTCGCCCGGAGACTCGCGCCCCATCAATTCACGAAATTGATGGAGGGGAAGAGGGGGTTTGGGGGTTTTGAGGGGTGGGGACCCCCAAGAGCGTAAAAGCCGCAGAGCACGTACGGTCGAGCCGCCGCGCCCTGTCATACTGAGTGCAGCGAAGGATTTCTTGCCTCACTTCCGAGGGATGCTGCACGGCTCTGCCGTGACGGAGGGAATTCTTCGAGTGATCTATGCGCTGCCCGACGAATAACCCTCTCCCGAAAAATTCCGCCGTGCAGCTGCACGGCGGAACTCTCATTCATTCTGTGATTTTTTGTCGGGGTATATGACTACCCTGCGGTTGTTTTCGGAGCCGACGGAATTCGTCGATACGCCCTCTATCTTCTGGACCTCGGAGTGTATGACTCTGCGTTCGCTTGAAGGCATGGGCTCGAGCGAGACGCTCCTTCTGTATTTGAGCGCCTTTTCAGCCATCCTTCTCGCGAGCGTGCGGAGAGTCTCCTCGCGCTTTGCGCGATAACCGGAGATATCCACGACGACTCTCGTGTATTCTCTGTCGTCATCCTCGTTTTCCTTCTTGTTCGCGGCGAGATTGCAGAGATACTGGAGCGCGTCAAGCGTTTCGCCGTGGTGTCCTATGAGGACGCCCGCGTCCTCGCCGTTTATGTCTATAACGTACTCGCCGTTCTCGTTGACGCTCGTTTTGACGTCAGCCTCTATCTCCATATCGGAAAGAAGCTTCTCGGCAAAGTCAAGCGCGGCGGTCGACGGCTTCACATTGTATTCGACCCTTACCTTCGCGGGTACGGCGCCGATGCCGAAAAAGCCCTTCTTCGGCTGTGTAAGGACTTCGTACGTCACGTCCTCTTCTTTTGCGCCGAGCTGTTCGCACGCCGCCTTCACGGCCTCCTCTACTGTCGGCGCGGATAATGTTATCTCTTTTTTCATTTTATTTCTTTGACGGATCCCTGCCGTCTTCCTCTTTATCGTTTTTCATGTCGGCACGGCCTATCGCCTTGCTCTTTTTTCCCTTCGGCTCGCCGCCTTCGCTCTTGTGAGACGACGGTCCCATGGGCTCCACCCATCCCTCGGGCACGATGTTCTTCCGGTTCATCTCCGACATCATCCTGTCCTCTTCATGGATGGATTTTTTCTTCTTTTCCTCAGCCTTTCTCGCCTCGTACGCCTGTCTGTCAGCCTCACGAAGGGCTTCCTTGATCTCTGCGTCCGTCATCTTGGGCGTCGGGAACATCTTATTCAGAAGCACCTGCTGGCCGAAGCCGAGAACGTTCTGATACACCCAGTAAAGCGCGAGTGCCGACGGCAGCGAGTACGCGAACACGGCGGATATCGCCGGCATGGCGAATTCCATCATCTTCATGGTGGGGTTCTTCTGCTGAGTCTCGGCGGAGATCGGCTGATACGTGAATTTCTTCTGAAGCTTCGCGGTGCCCCAGAGTATGGCGAACGTCACGAGCGGCACGAGTATATACCACCAGAACTTCTCGCTCGGCGTCACGGAAAGGTCTATAAATCCGAACATTTTGAAATTCGGATACGCTTTTCCGGTAAGCTGAGACGCGAGGTCAGCGCGGAACGCGCCGTAATCGGCAAACGCCTTGCCCGCGGCGTCCGCGGCGCCGGTCGGTACGGTACCGTCGACCGGGAGCGCGTCTATCAGGCGGTTCAGGTTTTCACCGCTGCTGAGATAGCTCGTCGCTTTGATCGTGAGGTTCTGATAAGCGGAAGCTCCCGAATAACCCGTGAGACGGTTGAACGTCTCCATTATGACCTCTATCTGAGCCTTTCCGAAGCGGCAGATGTAATAAAGCGGGTTCTGTATGATGTAGTACAGCGAGAAGAGCACCGGCATCTGTATCAGCATCGGCAGACATCCGCCGAACTGACTGTATTTGTTCTCCCGGTACATGAGCTGGATCTCTTCGTTCATGCTGCGCATGGCCTCCTGATCCTCTCTGCCCTTGTACTTACGTCTGATAGCTTCCTCTTTCGGACGCAGCTTCGCCAGCTTCTGCTGACTTTTCTGCTGTTTGATGCCGAACGGGAAAAGCACGAGCTTTATGATAAGCGCGAACAGAAGCAAAGACAGCCAGTAACGCTGCCCCGTTATTTTGTCGCAGAATATCATAAGGTACTTCAGGCCCTCGGCAAGATACCCTATCAAGGTACTTATCATTATTGATCGATCCTTTCGTTACGGTCTTTCCTTAGGTCTTATCATCCTGTCTTTTTTTGGCGGCGGATAATCTATCCCGCCGCGGCTGAACGGGTTGCACCTCAGTATCCTCCAGAGCGTCAGAAATGACCCTGCGAACCATCCGTGTATGCGGATGCATTCGTAGCCGTATTCCGAGCACGTCGGGTAATACTTGCAGCACGGTCTGCTCTTCAGTCCGGACAGATATTTCCGGTAAAAGGAGATCAGATACAGGAATATTTTCTTCACTTCTCCTCCTTTTTCCCCCTGATGAGCCCGAGCTTTATCATAGCCGGTACGAGCTCGTCATAAATATCGCCGGTCTTCGCGCCGACCGCCGCGGGTCTCGCCGCCATGACGATGATCCTGCCGGTCCTGACTTCATACGTACTGCAGGCCTTGTGATAGGCCTCGCGCAGTATCCGCTTTACGCGGTTACGCACGACCGCTGCGCCGAGCTTTTTCGTGACGGTGATACCGACACGGTTAATCCTCAATTTTAACGGATTGGCCCGCTGTAAACGCGCGGCATGATAATCGGGAAGTTCATAAACGCAGACGTATTTGCCTCCGGCACGTTCACCGTTCCTGTAAGCCTTCGAGAACAGATGATTTTCCTTAAGCGTGAAATATTTCATTTTAACTAAAAAACCCCTGTAAGTCAGAGGTTTGTAGCGGCAACTGCCATTTAAAGCAAATCAATAGGTGAGTCTTTCTCTGCCTTTTGCGCGTCTTCTCTTCAGCACTTTTCTGCCGTTGGCGGTAGCCATTCTTTTTCTGAAGCCGTGCTCTCTCTTGCGCTGGCGCTTCTTGGGCTGGTATGTTCTGAGCATCTTATTAGCCTCCTTTTTTGGGATTCTTGATTTTTATATACGGATGCCCCGATTAACGCATCAATATAATCAAAGCACACTGATCCTGCCTTTCGGCAAGCGATGGTTATTTTACTATAAAAAGGCGTGTTTTGTCAATACAAACGGCGTGATTTAAATTGTAAATTTTTTCACAACGCCTTGTTTTTTATGTTATCAATGACGGATATATAGGTTTTTTGGAATATTTCGCAGGCGCGCTCCCTCTCGCCGGACAGATAAAGATACCCCATCAGCGCTTCAAATCCGGTCGCGCGTCTGTAGTCCGACTGGGTCTGATTCTTCGGACGGTGGGTGATCGCGGCGTTCCTTCCGCGCTTCAGTATCTCCGTCTCCTCCTCCGTCAGATACGGCTCCGCCGCGGCGTACGCCGCGGACTGCGCCTTCGCCGTGACGAAGCGGAGCGCCAGCTCGTTGAATCGAGCCGTATCGGTTATGCCGAGCGAGACGAGCTCCGTCCTCACCATCACCTCGACGACGGCGTCGCCGACGTACGCGAGCACCGTCCCGCTCAGCTGTTTTGCGGTGTTTTTATCCGGTATCATAAAAGCTTCCTCAGACTGACGTAATAGAATTTCCGCATGCCCGTCAGCTTTTCTTTTACGAAGCCGCGGAGGAAGATCGCATATTTTCCCGCCTCCGCGCTGTCCTCGGGCTCGGACGCACGTCCGAACGCGGCTTTCTGTATTGCGTCCGCGGCGCGGCTGAAGTCCGCTTTGTCTCCGGTCAGCCCGTTCACGCGCGTCACAAAATCGGACATCAGCTCGTTCTCCCTGCGCTTCACTCCGATCATTCCGAACAGCAGGCGTATATACTCCGCCATTGTGCCCGTATCTCGCAGCGGGGCGGATGACCTTCCCGCGGCGGCGCGCTTCAGAAGCGAATCGAGCTTCTTCTTCCGCTTCACGACACGGTGCAGATAAACGTATACCGCGGTACAGAGCGCGACAACGGCGACAGCCGCGACGATCACCGGTATCAAATTCCTTCCGACGGGAGCCGGTCCCGGTCCGGGGGCCGTGGTCTCGCCCAGATCCGTCGTCACGGGGGACGGCTGCGTCGTTTCCGGGGCGGTCGTTTCGTCGTCGGGTCCCGGCGCCGTCGTTTCGTCGACGGGCGGCGTCACCGGCGCGGGGTCGGTCTCATCCGGGTCGAGAACGGGCGACCGCGACGGATAAATACCGCTCATCATCGGTCCCGTCATCTCGAACGTCATCCAGCCGTAGCCCTGAACATACGCCTCGATCCAGGCGTGGGCGTTGCTGTCCTTCACGCGGCAGACGTATTCACCGCCCGAGCGCGTGAACGACGGCGCGACGAAGCCCTCTGCGAATCTCGTCGGTATCCCGGCGGCTCTGAGTATCAGCGCCCCGGCAGTTGCGTACTGCATGCAGTAGCCGTTTTTCGCCGTCGTCAGGAACTGCGACAGATACGATCCGCCGTGATCCGTATATCCGGTCGGACGGGTGCTGTAATCACACGTTTCGGCGAGATATCTCGCCGTCCTGTCGGCAAACGAATATATCCACGAAGGCATGGATCTGTCGGCTTCGATATCCGACACGCGTTCTTCCGTCTGCAAAGCGAGCCCGCGCAGAAGCCCTTCGTCGCTCCACGGAATATCGGTAAGCGTGTTGAACACCAGAGACTCGTACACTTCCGCGTCCGACATCCTTCTGAGGAGCGAATCCGCCTCGGAAAAAGACATGTCGGCGAGTCTGTATATGACGGAGCCGCCGCTGATGCGCAGCCCCTGCGCGAGCGCCTCCTCCTCAAGCTCCGCGATCTGATCCTTCCACCCGAGCAGCGGAGCGTCGGTATTGTCTGACGTATAGAGGTTCTCCTCTATGTATGATCTGAGCCGCGGATAGATCAGTCTGTATATTCTCATATCGCGGTCGAGGCGCGAAAGCGAAACGTTTTTATACGTCTGTGCGTATGCGACGGAGGTGTATTCGGCACCTTCCATATCGAGCAGCATTGTGCCGACGGCGGTGACGAAACTGTACGGCTTGTCTGACCTTATCCCGTACATGTGGGAAAAGCGGCTCGGCGTGTACGCTCTGCGGCTTTTCAGCGCGTCGCTTTTCACCGTGACGGATTCCTTGACGAAGCCTCTTTCGGCGGTCGCGGCGTCAGCCTCGGAGAGCGACGGCAGCGTATTGCAGCCGGAGTCGACTATCGTATAAAAAAGCTCCGTTATATCCTCGGGTATGAAATCATCCCGGAAGAATCCGGTAGAGCCCGAGGCGCGCTCCCAGTTGTCGCCCGTATATTTTTCGCCGATCCACGATCTCAGATAAAGCGACTGAGGCGCGGCTGCCCTGACCGTCATGACTGTCCTGTTGTTGAACGTGCGGGGCGTCGGATTTATGCTTTGATTGAGGCTGTCCGGGTCGACGAGAGTGGGACCCGTGCCTCCTCCCTCGTCATTCGAGATATATCTGTATACGAACTCACGCGCACGGTCCATGAAATCGTTGAAGATCGTGAGCTCCGGCGCGGGCTCGTTTATACGCGCCGCCGGATATGCGCCGACGCCGAAAATGAGCGCCGCGGCGGTAAGGGCGGAAAATCCGGATCTTGCCGTCTGCGCGAGGCTTTTTCTGCGAGCGTCGAACCCGCGTTCTTTTTTCTTCAGGTCGGACGTGAACGACGCGAGATATCTGAGGACGAGGAGCCCGAAGCCCGCCGCGATCACGCACAGGAAGCCGAAGCTTTCGGTGAGCAGATTGTATGTGAACGTCAGCGTCATAACGATGCCGGAGGCTATGATCGCCGGCACGACGCGCGGCTTTCTGAACGTGCCCGCCGTGAACGCGAGGCAGACCGGCACGCTTATTACCGTGAACACGAGGCGGACGTCGTCCGGCGCTCCCGCGGAGCGCGGATCGAACCGTGCGCCGCTGACAGACATCCAGCCGAGGGACGTGTACCCGTACTCGCCGAGCTTCATCAGTACATGGTTCCACATCGTGACGGGCGCATCAACGAAAAACTCACGCGCGCCTATCCTGAAGAAAACGGTCACGACGGTCAGGATCGCCGTGACGGACACGGCGGTGATGAAGAACGCCTTGTTCGTATTCGCGGAAAGGAACAGCAGGTAAAGCACGGCGGTCACGGCGACACACATCAGAAGAGTGCTCATCACGGGATGATCGCCGCCCGCGAGCGAAAACGCGTTTTCAAGCATCAGGCACACGCCGAACGCTCCGCAGACCGAGACGGCAAAGCGACAAAGCATACCGAATATTATACCCGGTACGCCCGCTTTTTGCGACAGTCCCGCCCCCTCCGCCGGTACGAGCGGCATGAGCGCGTTTTCTTTCCTTGTTTTTTTCATATTATGATATTTCTTTTTCGTATACGAGACGCACGCTGACGTTCGCGGCTGAAAGCTCTTTCACGAATGTGTCGACGCCGCGCTCGAACGCCTCCGTATCCGTCACGCGTGACAGCGGCATGAAGCATATGACGGAAACAGCCCTGTTTCCCGCCGCCGTCTCGCACAGGGCGGACGTTTTGTCGGCGTCGAGCCTCGCGGTAACGAACACGATGTCGTTCTCCACGCCGTCCTCGGGATATCTGAGAAGCGTGCGCGGATCGATCGGATCCGTCTGATGCGCCGCGGCGTAGAAGGGCACGAACGCGTCAAGCTCCTCAGCGTGTGCAAAGCTCTTTTTGACGGCTGATCCGGCTTTGTCGTCTCCGTATATGAGCGACGCGCGTCTGCCGCGCAGAAGCTCCGCCGTCGCCGTGAACAGGCTCAGCTCGCAAACGGCGTCGGCGCAGTATTCGTTCATATCACGCACCGCGGTCACGTCCGCGGAGAAGCAGTCCCCGCCGTCCGCTATGACGGCGGTGTTCATCCCGTTCTCCGAGCCGAAGTGCTTCGTCATCAGCTCCTGGGCTTTTCCGGAGAGCTTCCAGTGGATGTTCCTCATGGGATCTCCCGGTCTGTATTCCTTGATCTCCGTTATCTCCGCGCTGTCGGAGCCGGAGACGGGGTCGTTCGAGGACGCGGACGTCTCACCGACGTATCTCTTCGTCCCGGGTTCCATGTCGAGCCGCCTCGGCAAAACGAGGACGCTCGTCTTTTTGTTTATCTTTATTTTTGCGCGGAAGAATCTGAACAGACTGCTGACGTACAGATCATGCACGCCGCATTCGTATTCGCCTTTATACGGGAACGAGACCGATCTGCCGTATGAATACGTTCCGCGCGCCGGCAGCGGCGCCGCGAAAGCGAGCACCGAGCTGTGCAGACTGTTTTCGTCGGGGAGTATCAGCTCCGCTTCGACGAAAGGCAGCGGCAGGATCGCTTTGTTTTCTATTTTCACAGAGATCGGGACAGGCTCGTTCTTCTCCGCCGCGGGCTTGCCGCAGGAAAAGGAAGCCGATACAGATACGCGTCCGATTAAAACGTACGCAAGCTCGATGAACGGCAGCGCCAGCACGACGATCATAAAAATGTACGACACCTGATTGCGCAGCGCCTGTGTGAAAACAATGCCCACCGCGAACAGAATGGGCCAGAGGATCGCGTAAGCGGTGATACCGAAGCTGCGCTTCTGCGGTTTAAAAACGTTTTTTTTCTTCATAGATCGATGACCGGCACCGCGGTCCTCTTGAGTATACCGTAAAGCAGGCGCTCCGCGGTCTTGTCCGCGAGCTTCGCCTCTCGCTTCAGCGCTATACGGTGAGCCGTGACCGGTACGAACACACGGGCGACGTCCTCCGGTATAACGTAGCTTCTGCCGCTGATGAACGCCGTCGCCTGAGCCATCTTCGATATGATCAGCGACGCTCGGGGGCTTGCGCCGAGCGCGACGTCGTCGAGTCTGCGCGTCTGCGAGGTGAGATCGACGATATATGAATAGATCTTATTGTCAACGTATATTTCGGAGACGCCCGCGATCATCGCGCGCATCTCGTCCGCGTCCGTCATCGCGCGCACGTCGTCTATCGGGTTTCTGCCCCTGCGCTCGGAAATTATCCTGATCTCCTCGGACGGCTGCGGATACCCGAGCGAGAGCCTCACCGAAAAACGGTCGAGCTGCGCCTCGGGCAAAGGATAAGTGCCGACGAAGCCCGTCGGGTTCTGGGTGGCGACGACGAAAAACGGATCGGGCAAAGGATACGACTTACCGTCGACCGTCACGTTGCCCTCCTCCATCGCCTCGAGCAGTGCGGACTGCGTCTTCGGTGACGCGCGGTTTATCTCGTCCGCGAGCATGATATTGCACATTGCGAGACCTTCTATGAATTCAAACGACTCCTTCTGTCTGTTATACATATTGAAGCCGGTTATATCGGACGCCATAACGTCGGGCGTGAACTGAGCGCGCTTGAACGACAGACCGCAGACAGCGGCGAGAGTCGCCGCGAGAGTCGTCTTGCCGGTGCCGGGGACATCCTCTATGAGTACGTGTCCGCCGGACAGCAGCGCGGTGTAAAGCAAGACGATCTGATCGTGCTTGCCGACTATAACTTTTTCCGTTTCTTTTATGATCTCATTGATCTTTTCCGATCCCAAGGAAACCCCGTAGCTCATGTGTCTTCTCCGTTTTTTTATTCCGACTGTCGGCGCCGGTAATTCTGAAAAATAATTATATCATATCCTCGGAAACATTTCAAGGGTGTAAGCGATATTTTTTTCAAATTTTCAAAAAATTCATATACCCGCGAGAATACGGCGTCCCGCGGCGGGAACAATATTGTCAGATGTCACGAAAGGAGCACGGAAATGCAGGTAACAAGAGGGGATATATATTACGCGGATCTTTCGCCGGTCGTCGGATCCGAGCAGGGAGGGCTTCGTCCGGTACTTATCATACAGAACGACGTCGGCAACAGGTACAGCCCGACGGTCATCGCCGCCGCGATAACGAGCCGGGTGGGCAAAACGCGCCTTCCGACGCACATAGACGTGACGGCCGACTGCGGTCTTTCGCGTGATTCGGTCATTCTTCTGGAGCAGGTCCGGACGATCGACAAACGGCGGCTGAGAGAAAAGATCGGCCATATCGATCCGTCGGTCATGTCAGAGGTCGACTCCGCCCTCTCGGTAAGCTTCGGACTCGGAACAACGTGAGAATGAAGAATCAAGAATTATGAATGCAGAAAGATAGACATCCTGTCATCCTGAGCGGATTAAAGGATCTCCTTCGATCAGCGCCGCACTCCGTCTATGCCGCCGCAGGACGCGGGCTTTTCAGTTATGAGTTATGATCGCCTTCGGCGGGTTATGAGCGCTCCGCGCGTTTTCAGCCGAGCCCCAATAGGGGAAAGTATAACGCACCGTGTCATCCTGAGCGGATTAAAGGATCTCCTTCGATAAGCGCCGCACTCCGTCTGTGCCGCCGTAGGGCGGGGGCTTACGGGAACCCCCAACGCTCACAAGTTCGCGTCGGGGAACCCCTTTTCTCCCGCCGTTTTCAGTTATGAATTATGAGTTATGATCGCCTTCGGCGAGTTATGAGCGCTTCGCGCGTTTTCGACCGAGCCCCCTCAGATACTTCTGAGGGAGGGGTTAAGGGGGTTTGGGGGTTATGAGGGGTGGGCACCCCCAAGAGCTTAGAAGCCGCAGAGCACGAAAAATCGAGGCAGGGACTTGACCCTGCCTCTTCGTTTCGCGTTGATCGCTGATCACTGCGCGTTTGAATTCAGAACAGATCCTTCGCTCCGTTCAGGATGACACCGCTTTGTATCCTATCCTCACTCTTCATTCATCATTCCGAATCCTGAATTCATCTGATCCTCCGCTTTCGCTCGGGATGATCCGCTTTGTATCGCTTTTCTCGTTCTGAATTCATCATTCCGGATTTTTAATTCACTCCGACGTGTATCTGTATCTGAATCTTCCGCCGGGGGCGGCGTCGCCCTTTGTGTAGAAGTCCATTACATCGCCGTCAGCCGAATTGTCAGCCCATTTGAAATCGACCGTGAATTTTCCTTCGCCGATGCCGAGTGCCGAGCGCGGTATGCTCACCGCGAGGACGTTGCCTTTGACGCTGTACTGTACGTCGCAGACCGCTTCCGTCTCAAAGCCGCTGCCGGTGAAGGCGCAGAGCGACGCGGTATGATCGTCTGAGGGCGAAGTCTTGTTCAGTATGAATTCGAAGCCTTCCCAGCTCTTTTCGGAATCGCCCGTGTCGATATAGAGCCTCATCCAGTTCTCGTCCGTATACGGCGTTATATCGTCGACGCAGCGGACCATGAAATACACGTTGTTTTTGTCCTGCGCGACCTTCATATCATATATGTCGTTTCTGCCGCTTTCATCCTTGTAGCGGAACCTGCCGCCGCCCGCGGGATTGCCGTAGCCGAGCGCGGCGCGGTTTCCGGTGTTGCCCTGATATGAATTATATTCGGGCAAAACGTTCGCCCACTGGCCGAACCCACCGTTTATGTCTATCGTCTTTGCGGAAGACGACGCGGGCAGAGCGTTCACGCCCTTGTATCTTCTGATGAAGTTGACCATCTGGTAATAATAATGGTCGAGCAGTCTGCCTCTCGTGGGTTCGATATCGCGGCTCGCTATGTCATTGAACTGGTCGGCGAAGGCGTTTCCGACGACGCCCGCCGCGCTGTGACCGGCAGGCGGCCACTCACGCTGTCTTATCGCGACCCATTCGTTCCATCCGGTTATGAATATGAATCTGGGGTCCACCTCAAGCGCGTACTCGAACTGCTCCGCAAAGTTCGCGCCGTACAACTCGGCATTCGGCTGCGTGTCGTATCCTTTCGACGTATACGTCCTGTCGGTCACGTTGTCGCCGTTCATCGCGGTCAGGCCCTTCTTCTTCCAGTTGTAGTTCTGAGCCACGCCGACGGTGATCTCCTCTGCCGTTTTGTCCTTCATCTTTGCCTTGTACGTCGCCTGAGGATAAAGCGACAGCCAGCCCCACTGCCCCGAGGCGGTCTGAGTCGCTCTGTAGTCGGGCTGTCCCTCTCTCCAGGTGAAGAACTTCGATATTTCTTTATAATTCTCGGCGCTGCGGTCAAGGCACGATTTGTAACCGATGATAAGCGGTTTCCCGTCCCACATCGTCCAGGAATCGGGATAGTATTCCGCCTTGTAGATCTGCTCGTAGAACTTGTTTATCTGCGACCTTGCTCCGTCTGTCGCGCCGAACGGCAAAAGGAACGTGACCGTCGGCGCCTTTACGCCGTCGACTCTCGCCTCGTGGAAGACCTTCATCAGCTTTTTAGCCGTTGTCATCCAGGTGAACGCGCCGTTCGTGTTGTCGCATATCACGCAGTCGACGCCGGCGTCCGCGAGCAGCTCCGCCTGACGGCGTATGACCCATTCGTCGTTTCCGCTGTAATACCCGTATACCGGCTCGTTCCAGAAATGGTAATGCGCCGTTCCCCAGCGGGAGTCATTGAAGTTGTTCTTGTTTATATCGGGATATTTATCGAGTATCTCCTGATTGTTGTACGCGAGTATGGCTTCGTCCGCGAAATCCCCGTGCCATGACGAATAGAATATGCCCACGGTCTTGTCCTCGCGCACGTCTCCGACGTCGTCGTGAGTCAGAAGCGTCCTGCCGAGCCCGTCGACGCCGACGAACAGTCCGGGATCTATCGGCTTGACGTCGACGTTGCCGTCCTCATCCTTCACAAGCTTGCTTACGTCGAGCGCGGGATCATACGTCTCGGGCTCGGTCGTCTCAGGCTCACGCGAGGCCTCCTCCGTCGTCCCGTCCGTCTGAGGGGCGGGCGCCGCCGTCGTATCGGAGCCGCCCGACATGCAGCCGGCGGCGAGGATAATTACCGTCAGCGACGCGAGAAACAATGCGATAAACCGTAATTTTTTCATTATCTTTGTCCTTTCGATGATCTGATGACGATTTTATCATATAAAACCGGTGTTGTCAAGACTTGACTTTATCATATTTTTCTGTTATCATATCATCATGAAAAAGAAGATCAATCCGTATCCGTATACGGACAACAACAAAAGATATCTGACCTTCGACCGGTTCACGAAGGTCACGTACGGCAGAAAGTGCGCAAAGCTCCCGGTCGACATCGGCCTCAGCTGTCCGAACATCGACGGCACGAAGGGCGCGGGCGGCTGCATCTACTGCTCCGGACGCGGCTCGGGCGATTTCGCGGCGTCGCCGTCGCTTTCGGTGACGGAGCAGCTCGACGCGGCGGCTGAGATGATAGCGGGAAAATGGCGCGGCACGGGCTTCATCCCGTATTTTCAGGCGCACACGAACACGTACGGCGACCCGGAGTATCTGAGGCGGAAGTTTTTCGAGGCGGCGGGATACCCCGGCGCCGTCGCCGTCAGCATCGCCACGCGAGCGGACTGCCTCGACGGTGCGCTCGGCGTTATAGAGGAGCTTTCACGCGTGACGGACGTTTATATCGAGCTCGGGCTTCAGACCGCCTCCGACGAAACGGCGGCGAGGATAAACCGCTGTATGACTACGGAGGAATTCGTCCGCGGATGGGAGCTTCTGTCCGGGCTGAAGGTAAGACGCTGCATACATATAATAAACGGGCTCCCGGGAGAGGACAGGGAGCAGATGCTCGATACCGCCCGCTTCTGCGCCTCGCTCCGTCCGGACATGGTGAAGATACACATGCTTTACGTGACGGACGGCACCGTCGCCCGGCGTATGTACGACGACGGTGAACTTCCGCTCCTGACGCTCGGCGAATACGTTGAGATAACGTCGGAACAGCTCACTTATCTTCCGCCGGAGACGGTCATCGGCAGGCTGACGGGCGACGCGCCGCAGGGCGGGCTCATCGCGCCGGAATGGACGCGGAAAAAGATCTGCGTGCTGAACGAGATAGACAAGTACATGTACCGCCGCGATCTGTGGCAGGGAAAGGAATACAAATGAAAAAGATCATTGCGCTGATATGCGCCGCGGCGGCGCTTTTCACCGCCGGATGCTCCGGCTCCGCGGACACCGGCGGGACCGGGACAACGGAGCCTTATACGGCCGCGCCGGAAAGCACGGAAAAACAGACGGCGGAGCCTGAGACGACCGTGCCGGAAACGGAACCGGAGCCCGTGTATCCGGAATATTACGTCGACTTTTCCGACGAGGAAAACATATACGCGTGCTCCAACCTGTACAACGTGGAGACCGAATACACGGGCGACGGAATGAGGGTGAAGTTCCTGCAGTCGTCCGGCAGGGAGAAATACTGCTTCGACCCGTATATGACGCTCCCGCTGCCCGAAGGCAGGTTCAGCGTCGACGACTACCCGTATTTCGTCATCAGCCTGTATACGTCAAAGGACGACCTGAAGGGCGATATCAGATATAAAACGGACGGTCTGAAGAACGGAGAATCATATCCGACGTACCGCTTTTCCTACGGCGGCACGGGCGAGCGCAGGATAGTGCTCGATCTTCAGAAAATGTCGTCCGTCCTGTTCGTCGCGCCGGAAGACAGCCCGACAACGGGAAATTACACCAATCTCCGCATCGATATGTTCGAGAACGACTGCAGCACGGACGACACGTTCGTGATATACTGGTACGCGTTCTTCCGCACGAAAAGGCAGGCGGATGAATTCACGGCGATGCCGGGAAGGCAGGGCGGCGAGGACACTGTGAAGGATCTTTCCGCGTACTACAGGGGAGACGCGTTTTCCGCGCCCGACGCGGCGTACAAGCCGAAAAAGGTGCTTTACGGCTTTGACGGCTCGTATGATTTCACGATCCGGAAGCTGCAGAACAACGGTTACGGCGGCATTGTCACGAACGTGAAATTCAATCAGGATTATCTTAAGGACGACTCCGAGTTCGAGCTTCTGAAGACCGCGTACATCCGCGCGAAGGAGTACGGGATGCATCTGTGGATATACGACGAATATCAGTGGCCGAGCGGCAAGGCGTTCGGGCAGGTGCTTGAAGGACACGACGAATTCGAGGCGACCGGGATAGAGCTGATAAAGCTGAACGGCCGAGGAAACATAGAATACGAGCTTCCCGACAATTACATAAGGATAGAAGGCGCGGATCTGATCTCGGGCGGTCATACTCCGCTTGAGACTGACGGCAGAAGGATATACGTTCAGCACGACGGCGCGTATACCGTATACGTCTACGCGCGCCGCGTGACAAATCAGAAGAAGGAGGATCCGACCGACTTCACCACCCTGCGCGACGTCGATCTTCTTGATCCCGCCGCGGTCGCGAGATTCATAGAAACGACGTACGTGAAATACAGGGACAAGCTCGGCGATGCGTTCGGGTCGGTCGAGGCGTTCTTTACCGATGAGCCTCAGCTCGGCAACCGCGATATGAAGGATTTTGCCGTCTGGAGCGCGGAACTGCCCGAAAAGTTCAGCGAGATGCACGGATATGACGTGGCAAAGGAGCTTTATTCGCTGTTCGCCGGAGGCTCGGATCACGACAGGCTCGTCCGCGTGAACTACTATCAGACCGTAGCGGAAATGTTCCGCGAGGCGTATTTCGTACAGATAGCGGAATGGTGTGAGAAAAACGGGACTCTTTCGTCCGGACACATGCTTTTCGAGGAGAATATACAGAGGCAGATAGAGACGTACGGCGGAGATTTCATGCAACTCGTCGGAGCCATGGGCATCCCCGGCGCCGATATCCTGCAGGTGGAACCGGACAGACTCATGCAGAGGGGGACCGACATCGGCAGCTTCATGGGTCTGAAATACGTTTCCTCCGCCGCGAAGAACGCGGGAAAAACGAAGGTCCACCTTGAATTCAATCCGCCCGCCGTCAGCGGTGCGCCGTTCTTCTCGGATCCGGGCAAATATATCATAGGCGGCGCCACGCTGTCGACGTTCTTCGGCGCGAACACGTATTCGGTCATCTGCGGGGACGAGCTGATCCCGGCGAAGGATCTTCAGACTTTCTCGTCATACGTCGGACGTATGAACGTCCTGCTCGACGGCGCCGTATCGGACACGCACATAGCCGTTTTCTACCCGGTCGATTCCGTGAGGGCGGCATTTACGGCGACGGGGACGCATTTCGACTATACGGGTGCGGGCGAGCCTGAAAAGATAAACAGACTGATGCAGGATACGTGTTATGACATACTCAAAGCCGGCCTCGATTTCACCGTGCTCGATGTTCAGAGCATAGAGCAGTCGACCGTTTCGGACGGTATGATGAACGTCGGTCTCGGCTCGTACAGCGTCATCGTCATGCCGTTCGCTCGCGTCATAAGCCTCAGAGCGCTCGAAAAGCTCACACAGTTTGAGAAAGCGGGCGGCACCGTGATCTGGCTCGACAGTCTGCCGAGGATGTGCGACGACCTGCGTGACGCGGAAGCCTTCGACGCCCTGCTTGAAAGCTGCGGCGCGAAGAAGTTCAACGGCGATCTTATAAAACGGCTCAGGGAGCTTTGTCCGCCTCCGATGGACGTCGAGGTCACGGGCGGCGTGCTCGCGTCGGGATATATCAACCGCGAGGACGGGGTCGAGCTTTTGTTCCTCGCCAATACGGCGGATACGAAAAAGGCGGTCTCCTTCGGCAAGGAAGGCGAGGCGTATCTTTTATACGATCCGCTCGACTGTACGGTGACGGAGATCTCCGGCAGATGCGAGTTCAGCCTCGAGGGATACAGGGCGGCGATGGTTGTCAAGCCCGTCGGCTCCGGTTCGGTAATGCAAAAGTGAGAGCCTTCAAATTCGTCAGGAAGCTCTTTTAAGGCCCGATTTACGCAAAAACACACCCGATCCGCGTGAATTTTTGCAAGACCGGCTCACAAAAATTTCAAAACATCAGAAAAAGCGGTTGACATTCCGCTTTTTTTGTGATACAATGGCGAAAACAAGCGAAGGGAGCACGGCGCGATGAAGGATCTGTACGCATACGAATATCGATTTTACGCGCGTTATCTTTCCGGAACGGGCGGGCTCCGCGGCGCGAGATCATAACGTGATCATCCCGTGCGGCCGCTCTGCCGTACGGGTCATTTTTATTCTGAAAGGAAACAAAACAATGAAAAAGCTTCTCTGTGTCATTCTCGCGGCAGTGATGCTGCTCGCATCCGCCGGCTGCGCCTCAAAAGGCGGCTCGGGTGATAACAAGTCTTATACGATCGGTATAGTGCAGCTGGTCGACCATCCGGCGCTCAACGCCGCCACCGACGGTTTCATGAAGGCCGTCCGCGACAAGCTCGGCGAGTCGAACGTAACGTTCGATCTGCAGAAGGCGGCGGGCGAGCCCGCGAACTGCACCACCATCGTCAACTCCTTCAAGACCTCGAAGGTCGATCTGATAATGGCGAACGCCACGCCCGCGCTTCAGGCGGCGTACAACGCGACCGACACGATACCGATACTCGGCACCTCCGTCACGGAATACGGCGTCGCGCTGAACATTGAAAACTTCAACGGTCTCGTCGGCGGCAACGTATCCGGCACCTCCGACCTCGCTCCGCTCGATCAGCAGGCGCAGATGATCCTCGACCTGTTCCCCGGGACGAAGACCGCGGGTTTGCTCTACTGCAGCTCCGAGCCCAACTCTCAGTATCAGGTCAAGGTCGTGAACGAATATCTCACCGCCAAAGGCGTTTCCGTAAAAAGCTACTCCTTCAGCGACAGCAACGACATAGCCGCCGTGACGAACCTCGCGGTGACGGAGTGCGACGTGCTTTACATACCCACCGACAACACCGCGGCGAACTCCGCCGACATTATCGGCAACATCGTCCGTCAGGCGAAGAAGCCCGTTATCGCCGGTGAAGAGGGCATCTGCGCGAAATGCGGCGTCGCGACGCTTTCGATAAGCTATTACGACCTCGGCTACAAGACCGGCGAGATGGCGGCTCAGATCCTCAAGGGCGAGAAGAAGATATCCGAGATGAAGATAGAGTACGCGCCCGTTACGAAAAAATACAACAAAGCCATGGCGGATGAGCTCGGCGTTACCGTGCCTTCCGGCTACGAAGAAATAAAGTAAAACCAAAATCACAAAAAGGAACGATCGACAATGACTGAGTATTTAGGCAGTCTCCCCGGAGCGCTCGCCCAAGGCCTGGTCTGGGGCATAATGGCTGTCGGCGTATACATAACCTTCCGCATCCTCGACATAGCGGACCTCACCGTCGACGGTACGTTCTGTACCGGCGCGGCGGTCTGCGCCGTCCTCATCACGGGCGGCGTGAACGTCTGGGTCGCGCTGCTTCTCGCGACTATCGCGGGAGCGGCGGCGGGGTGTATCACCGGCTTCTTCCACATAGTCCTCGGCATCCCCGCGATACTCTCGGGAATACTCACGCAGCTCATGCTCTGGTCCGTCAATCTCAAGATCATGCGCGGCGCGAACATATCCGTGCCCGCGAGGCAGTTCAAGGGAGTGCTGCTCACGCAGATGAATATCCCGAAGTCGCTCATATTCCTATTCATAACAGCCGCCGTGACGGTCGCGATCCTGTACCTGTTCTTCGGCACTGAGATCGGATGCGCGGTGCGCGCCACAGGAAACAACATAGCCATGAGCCGCGCTCAGGGCATAAACACCGACATCATGAAGCTGATCGGCCTTGCTCTGTCAAACGCGCTCGTCGCGCTCTCCGGCGCGATACTCTGCCAGTATCAGGGCTTTTCGGACATCAACATGGGCAAAGGAGCGATAGTCATCGGGCTTGCGTCCGTCATCATAGGCGAGGCGATCGTCCGCCACGTCGGCAAGAACTTCGCCCTCAAGCTCGGCGGCGTCTTCCTCGGCTCCGTGATATACTGGGCGGTATATCAGACAGTCGTCTTCTTCAGGATCGACACCGATCTGCTCAAGATGCTGTCGGCTCTGCTCGTCGCGCTGTTCCTCGGTATCCCGTACCTGAAAAAGCGCTTCGCCGGCAGAAGACGGAAGGAGGCGGGCGGAACATGACGGAAAACGCGATGCTTGAGCTCCGCGGTGTGAGAAAGGTATTCAATCCCGGCACCGTGAATGAAAAAGTGGCGCTCAACGGCCTCGATCTCACGCTCATGCCCGGTGAATTCGTCACCGTCATAGGCGGCAACGGAGCCGGAAAAAGCACGATGCTGAACGCCGTTTCCGGAGTCTTCCGTATAGACGGCGGCTCCGTGATACTCGACGGCAAGGACGTCACCTCTCTGCCCGAATACAAGCGCGCCGGTTATCTCGGCCGCGTGTTCCAGGATCCGATGATGGGCACCGCCGCAGATATGCAGATAGAGGAGAACCTCGCGCTCGCGGCGAGACGCGGAAAAAGAAAGACACTCGCGCCCGGGATCAGGAATTCCGAACGCTCCGGTTTCCGTGAAATGCTGCGCGAGCTCGATCTCGGGCTCGAGGACCGTATGTCAGTGAAGGTCGGCACGCTGTCCGGCGGTCAGCGTCAGGCGCTGACGCTGCTGATGGCGGCGATGCGTGAGCCGAAGCTGCTTCTGCTCGACGAGCACACGGCGGCGCTCGACCCGAAGACCGCGGCGAAGGTGCTTGAGATCACGGACAGGATAGTAGCCGAGCACAGCCTTACGACGCTCATGATAACACACAACATGAAAGACGCGATCGCCCACGGCAGCAGGCTGATAATGATGCACGAGGGCAGAGTCATAATCGACGTCTCCGGGGACGAAAAAAAGCGTCTCACCGTCGAGGATCTGCTCGGGATGTTCACCAAAGCCTCGGGCGGGGAATTCTCCAACGACCGCGCGATGCTGGTCTGAACCGGAGATCAAGGATATATAACGAAAGGCAGGGCACGACCCCTGCCTTTCCGTTTTGCGCCGTGCCCTTCGCGCCGTGTCATCCCGAGCGCGGCGAAGGAGCTCCTTTGGCATCGTCGCACGCCGTTGTATGGTGTTCGCCTCATCCACCACATCCCGCGAACCCCCAACGCTCACAAGTTCGCGCCGGGGAACCCCGGGCGCGGTCCCCTGTCCGGTTCGCAATCATAGATTGCTTCACCGCTTTGGCTAAAAACTCCACACCGTGGAGTTTTCTTAACGCGTCGCGCCCCAAAAGGGGAAGGTTTAACGCGCCCCTCAACTCTCTCCGGAGTTGAGGGAGGGGTAAGAGGGGGGAAACGGGATTTGCGCCGCCGGTGGCGGATGAAGCAAATTCCGTTTCGTGCAGCGGTCAAAAAATCAAGCTGAGCTTTGCTCGGCGCAGATTTTT
>CACYWW010000029.1 GCA_902778145.1 uncultured Ruminococcus sp. | reverse complement strand
CCCGCCGTCGAGGCGGATTTCACTGCCCGCAGGGCAATTTCACCGCCGCAGGCGATTTCACCCACCCTGAAAGGGTGGATTTCGTTGCCGACTGTCCTTTAGAACAGTCGGCATGACGGTCAGGCCTTGTACGGTCGGGGCGTTTTTTGTTTTTTTGTATTATTCGAAGCCCTTTTCACGGAGCGCGGCGTCCGCCTTTTTCGGGTCGTCGACGCGAAGTACGACGCGCGCGAGATCGCCGTACGAGGGGGAGCTGAACGCGTACACGTATTCAACGGAGATCCCGCAGTTGTAGAGCACCTTCAGCGCCTCGGTCAGACCGCCGGGCTTGTCTTCGAGATTTATGCAGATGACCTCTCCGACGGATACGGTCAGTCTGTTGCTCCTGAGCTCGTCTGCCGTTACCTCGGCGTTGTCCACGATTATGCGGAGAACGCCGAAATCCGTGGTGTCGGCTATGGAAAGCGCGTGGATGTTTACGCCGAGATCGGCGATCATGCCGGTGACCTGCGCAAGCTTGCCCGTTTTGTTCTCAACGAATATCGAAAGCTGTTTTGTGATCATTTCTGATACCTTCCTATTTTACGTATTCATATTCAAAGCCGTATAGGCTGACTGCGTCTCCGTCGGAGACGCCCTGCGCCTCCATCTGATCGTATATGCCGTATTTGCGGAGCATCGTGTCGAAGTACGCCATCGATTCGCGGTCGTCGAAGTTGATCCTGCCCATGAGCTTGTAAAGCCACGCGCCCTCGACCTCCCAGACGTCGCCGTTTTTCGTGACGGTCACGGTCGGCGTGTCGTCCGGTTTCATATCGTCCTGCTCGGTGTATTCGCTCTCGTAAACGGTGAGCGGCGGAAGCCTGTCGAGCTCGGATCTTACGTACCTGACAAGCTCTTTTACGCCCTCTCCGGTCGCCGCCGAGATGTATCTCAGTTCTCTTCCGGTCGACGCGACGTATTCCTCAAACGCCGGAATGTCTGTTATCGCGGGATCGAGCGCGTCGCACTTGTTCGCCACGACTATCTGCGGGCGCGACGCGAGATCTGCCGAGTACTTTTGCAGCTCCGCGTCGATTATCTTCAGATCCTCTATCACGTTCCTGCCCTCGGACTGCGAGACGTCGACGAGATGGAGCAGGAGCCTGCATCTGTCTATGTGGCGCAGGAAATCGTGCCCGAGCCCGAGTCCGTCCGACGCGCCCTCGATCAGCCCCGGTATGTCGGCGCAGACGAACGCGCCGTCGTCAACCGGAACCACGCCGAGGTTGGGCGAAAGGGTGGTGAAGTGGTAATCCGCGATCTTCGGTCTTGCCGCGGAGATCACGGATAAAAGCGACGATTTTCCCACGCTCGGCATCCCGATGAGCCCTACGTCCGCGATCATTTTAAGCTCGAGTATGACTTCTTTTTCGGGACCTTCTATCCCGTTTTTCGCAAATCTCGGTATCTGGCGCGTCGGTGTCGCGAAATGCTTGTTTCCCCAGCCGCCCTTGCCGCCGTGAAGACAGACGAAAGGCTCGTCGTCGGATATGTCCTTGATCACCTTGCCGGTCGCCGCGTCGCGTATTACCGTGCCCTTCGGGACCTTTATCACAAGATCCTCGCCGTTTTTGCCGTGAAACTTCGCCCCGGCTCCGTTGCCGCCGTTTTCGGCGACGTATTTGCGGCGGTATCTGAAATCGAGCAGGGTATCCTTGCCCTGATCGGCTTGAAAAACTATGTTTCCGCCCCTGCCGCCGTCGCCGCCGTCTGGCCCGCCCTTTGCGACGTATTTTTCACGCCGGAACGACACGCAGCCGTTTCCGCCGTTGCCGGCTTTTATATATATCTTTACGATATCAGTCATTTTTACCACACATTCTGAGAAATTCCTCCTCGTCTATCACGGGGACTCCGAGAGACTGAGCTTTAGTCAGCTTCGATCCGGCTTTCTCGCCGGCTAAAACGTAGCTCGTGTTCTTCGATACGGACGAAGAAGCTTTGCCGCCGAGGGAAACGATCATGGCCTCCGCCTGATCGCGCGTCATCGTAGGCAGGGTACCCGTAAGGACGAACGTGAGCCCGGCGAATTTGTCGCCCACGGTCTTCCGCTCGTACTTCGTCACTACGCCCGCTGCCTTGAGCTCGTCTATGAGCCGCCTCGTCTGCGGGTGGGAAAAGTAATTCACGACGCATTCCGCCATGATCTCGCCGAAATCCTGTATCCCGCACAGATCCTCCTCCGTCGCCGTGAACAGCGCTTCTATATCGCCGTATTCCGACGCGAGCGAGGACGCGGCTTTGCTTCCGATGTTTCTGATGCCGAGCGCGTATATAAGTCTGTCGAGACCGGCTTTCTTTGAGTTTTCTATCGCCGCGATCAGGTTTTCCGCGGACTTTTCACCCATCCTGTCAAGTCCGGAAACGTCCTCAGCTCTGAGCTTGTAAATGTCAGCCGGATCGTTTATCAGACCGTTTTCGATGAGAAGAGCTATTATCGCGGGACCGAGCCCCTCGATGTTCATCGCGTCGCGCGAGGCGAAATGGATGAGATTGCGCTGAAGCTGAGCGGGACAGGATGAATTCGTACAGCGTACCGCCGCCTCGTCGTCGCGTACGACGGGCTCCCCGCAGGAGGGGCAGAAAAGCGGCATTTCATAAGGTACCGAATCCGCAGGACGCTTCGAAAGCTCCACGCGGCGCACCTCCGGGATTATGTCTCCCGCCTTCGACACCTCGACCGTGTCGCCGATCCTTATATCCTTCAGTTTTATGAAATCTATGTTGTGCAGCGTCGCCGCGCGGACGGTCGTCCCGGCGAGCCTTACGGGTTCGAGCACGGCGAGCGGAGTGAGCACGCCCGTACGTCCGACCTGTACCGTTATGTCGGTGAGCTTTGTAAGCTTCGCCTCGGGCGGGAATTTGTAGGCGACTGCCCACTTCGGCCTGCCGGAATTCTCTCCGATCAGGGGACGCAGAGAAAGCCGGTTGACCTTGATGACGACGCCGTCTATGTCGTACGGAAGCCCGGCGCGTTTTTCGCCTATCGCGTTTATGTGATCTATGACCTCGTCCGCCGTGTGCGCCTCTTTTATGAACGGTATCACACGGAAGCCGAGCGCGCTCATCGCCTCAAGCGAGGCTGTATGTGTCGCGTAATCGACGCCGTCGATCTCCTGCACGTTGAATACGAATATATCGAGTCTGCGTTTTGCCGTGATGCTGCTGTCGAGCTGGCGGAGGGATCCCGCCGCGGCGTTCCTCGGGTTGGCGAAAAGCGCCTCGCCCGTAAGCTCGCGCTCTTCGTTCAGCGCCTCGAAGCTTTTCTTCGGCATATAGACCTCGCCGCGTACCTCGAGCAGAGGCAGAGGAGAGGTGAGGTGAAGCGGTATGGAGCCTATGGTCTTCAGGTTTTCCGTAACGTTTTCGCCGACGAGACCGTCTCCGCGTGTCGCGCCCTGCGTGAACACGCCGTTCTCGTAGTGAAGACAAACGGAAAGACCGTCTATCTTCGGCTCAACGGAGAAGGACTCCGCGCCCTTCGATCTCATGTCGTTCACGAAATCGCGCACGGCGTCGAAATCGAAAATATCGTCAAGCGAGCCCATGCGGTTCCTGTGGGTGACCTTCTCGAATTTTTCGAGGACCATACCGCCGACGCGCTTTGTGGGCGACGTGGGACTGTCGTATTCCGGATGCTCCTCCTCAAGCTTTTTCAGCTCGTCGAACATCGCGTCGTATTCGAAGTCGGAGATCTCCGGCTGATCGTATACGTAGTACTTTATCGCGTGGTGATTGAGCTGTGATCTGAGCAGCTCTATACGTTCCTTTACGTTCATTTCTCGACTACCAGTCCGTCATAGCTCATTATAAAGCCGTGCTCGCGCGCCATTTCCGTGAAATATTCGTAAGTCCACAGTCCGTCCGGCGTGCGGAGCCCGTTGTGGCTGAAATGATGGCTTATGAACACGGTATCGTCCTTGACGCAGCCGTTCTCCTCAAGTATTCTTTTGACTTTGAGATTGGCGGGGAAGCCCATGTGGCCGACCTCGTTCTTGCTGAAGCCCATCGTACAGTCGAGCGAAACGATGTCGAGCTTTATCCCTTTGAGATATTCGAACGTTTTTTCCGGAAATACGCCCGTGTCGTTCGCGTAAAGCAGTCTCACCCCGTCTTTTTCTATCAGATATATATACGCGTCCTCCGGCAGGCAGTGAACGACGGACAACGGAGTCACCGTATAGCCCTCCGTCTCAAACGGCGTATAAGGCGGCACGAACGTGAACCGCAGACCGTGGAACGCAAGATCCTCGCCGAAGGTCCCCTTTATACCCTCTTCGATGTTTCTGTTGCCGTAGAGCTGTAAAAGAGGCTTGTCCTCCGGGACTATGCAGAACGCCGGCGCGCGGCGGTAACCGAGCTCCGCGGGGCAGAAATGGTCGCTGTGGGAGTGGGTGAATATAACGCTCTTAATATCGGTGAGCTTTTTCCCCGCGGCGAGCGTGCCGAGATACGCATCCGGAGAAAAGTCGATCATAAGGTCGTCGTTGACGACGGCTCCGCTCCTCTTGCGCAGCTCGCGCCCGCCCGCGCGTCTCGCGTTTTCACAGAAGGAGCATTCACAGAACAGCGCGGGTATGGCTTCTGCCGCCGCGGTACCGATATAAGTAAGTTTCATTTTTCCAAGACCGCCTTTTCAGATTGACATATTTTTTATCATTATATAATATATTTCCGTGCTTTTCAAGAGTCTGACGAAAAAAAATGAAAAAAAGTATTGACAAACCGGGGGATATGTGGTATTATTGTACTAACGAAATAATACAAAGGAGGCATGCCGGATGAATATCGGTGACAGCAGGCCCGTCTACGTCCAGTTGATAGAACGGATATATACGATGGTGCTGTCGGGTGAATACAAGCCGGGGGACAGACTTCCCACGGTCAGGGAGCTTGCGGGGATGATGCAGGCAAACCCGAACACCGTGCAGAGAGCGCTGTTTTATCTTGAAGACACCGGGCTGATATACACACAGCGCACCACCGGCAAATTCATAACGGAGGATCCGGCGGTCATAGAAGCGGCGAGAAAAGAGATAGCCGAAAGCGTGACCGCGGAGTATCTTCGCAAAATGCGGCAGATCGGCATAGGAGCGGACGGTGCCGTAAAGATAATAAAGGAAACGGAGGAATAAGGATTTGGCGCTTATCGAATACAGAAATCTCGTAAAGATGTATAAAAACACGCCGGCGCTCAACGGTATAGATCTCGATATACCAGCGGGGCGTATAGTCGGTCTTCTCGGGCCGAACGGCTCCGGCAAGACGACGCTCATAAAACTCACGGCGGGGCTCCTCACGCCGACGGCGGGGACCGTCACGGTGGACGGCTTCGCTCCGGGACCTGAGACAAAGGCTGTCGTCGCCTACCTGCCGGAGCGTTCGTATATGAGCGAATGGATGACGGTCGAATCGTTCATCAGCTATTTTGCGGACTTCTACCGCGATTTTGACCGTGTGAAGGCGGCTGAGATGCTGAAGCGCCTCAACATAGATCAGAAGAGGACGCTGAAAACGCTCTCGAAGGGCACGAAGGAAAAGGTGCAGCTCGTCCTCGTCATGAGCCGCGGCGCAAAGGCGTATTTCCTTGACGAGCCGATCGCCGGCGTCGACCCGGCGGCGAGGGATTATATCCTCGATACCATAATCAGAAACTACTCGGAGAACGCCTCCGTCATCATTTCCACGCACCTGATCTATGATATAGAAAACGTGCTCGACGACGCGGTGTTCATCAGGAACGGTCAGATCGTCCTCGCCGACTCCGCGGACAACATCCGTGAAAAAAGCGGCAAGACCGTCGATATGCTCTTCAGGGAGGTGTTCAGATGTTAGGCAAGCTGATGAAATACGATATGAGGTATATGGCGCACATACTCCCGTGGATATACCTCGGCGGACTCGGAGCCTCGGCTCTGATCTCAACGCTGATAATCCTCGCCGGAAGCGCGGATTATCTTCTCGCGGGGACCGTTCTGTTCGGATTTTTGTTCGTCATCGCGGTCGAGGCTGTCGCCGTCTGCTCCGCGGTGTTCATGATGGTGCGTATCTACAAGAACCTTTTCAGCGACGAGGGCTATCTCACCTTCACGCTCCCGGTGAAAAATTCCGCGGCGGTCAGCAGCAAGATACTGACCGGCGCGATCTGGACGCTCATAAGCTACGCGGCGATCTTCATTATGCTGCTTCTGCCGTATCTCGCGCTCGTTTACAGGATCCCGGGGCTGGTCCCGGGCGATATCCTCGAGTTTTTCAGAACGGTATTCTCGGCGCTGGACGACTCGATCAGAGCATATCCCGTAAAGACGGTCGTTATAATAGTGCTGTTCATACTCAACGGCGTCGCGATGCTGTTTTACTCAGTGTCGCTCTATACGCTCTGCGCGGCGGCGACCCACAGGACGAAGAAGGCGAGAGGCTTCGCCTCGGTTGCCATGTTCCTCGGAATCTCGTTCGGCGTGTCGATCGTGCGCGGCATCGTCGCTTCCATAGTCAACACCGCGCTTTTCGAAAGCGCGGCCATGGATCAGAATCCGGTGACGAACACGTCGATCCTGCCGTTCTTCGGCATATTCGACGCGGTCGTCGGCACGCAGATGAACGCGAGCATAGCGAACCTGAGCGTCAGCCTTGCGTTCTCACTTGCCGTGATAATCGTTTCGTGGTGCGTGTCCGTTCACATAGTAAACAAGGACCTCAACCTCCAGTGATCCTCAGCCCGCTTCCCGCGGGCTGAAATTTTTCAAAAAAAAGTGTAAGAAAAACGGGATCCGATGCGACTAATACGATGAAAGGGCCGGTACCTGAAGACCGGATATGACGATGGACAACGGTGCATCCTTTTACGCCGATTACCTGAACGGCGACGACGAGGGTTTTTACAGGATAGTGCGCGAATACTACGACGGGCTCACCATGTACGTTTACGGCATAGTGGGGGACTTTTTCCGCGCCGAAGAGGTCGCGGACGACACGCTTCTGAAGCTGTCCGTAAAGAAACCGCCGTTCCGCGGCGCGTCGTCCTTCAGGACATGGCTTTATTCGATCGGCAAGAAAACGGCGATCGACAGCCTGAGAAGGTCGGGGCCCGTTCACACGGGCGAAGGACTTGACGAAAACACGCCGTCCGACAGCGACCCGGAAAACGATTACATAAAGGACGAGCGGAACAGGCAGCTTTACAAAGCGCTCGGGAAGCTTGATCCGGAGTACCGCGAGGTGCTGTATCTTTCGTTTTTCGAGGATATGTCGGCGGACGATATTGCCGTCGTAATGCGGAAAAAGAGGAACTACGTTTACCAGATCGTATTCCGGGCGAAAAAGGCGCTGAAGGATGAGCTTGAGAAGGAGGGCTTTGTATATGACTGACCATGATGAAAAAGCAAAACAGATCCTTTTGAAAAGGGATGAATGCAACGAAAGATCGAGAGTGAGAAAAAACAGGATCGCACGGATAGTGACGGTGCTCGTCGCGGTGATGCTGACCGCGGCGACAGCTGTGACCGCTGTGATAGCCTCGAGAGGCAGAAGACCGCAGACGCCGGCGGACGTGCCCGGCACCGTAACGCGGGCGGACACGGTGACCGGACCTTATCTTGACGGTGTGATAGGAGAAAACAAGGAGTCGGAAATCGGCTTCAGCGGCGGACTGAAGGGTGAAGCGTACAAATCCGAGGCCGAAGTCGCCGAACGGAGCGATTCTTACTCGTATTACCCGAAGAGCGGTATGCCTGACATGGCGTATGAACCCTCCGCCAACACGCCGGACGCGAAGGCCGGAACGCTCACCGCGGGAGAGTGGAAGGATCTTGCGCAGTTCGATCAGTGGCTGAAAAAGCTCGGCGAGGATGAATTCGGCGCCGCAGCGAAAAACAGAAAACTCGACACGTCGAAAATGATACGTGTGAAGGTGACGGACGAAGGCGCGTGCTTCAACGTGCCCGTAAAGCTTATATCCGGCGGTGAGACCGTATTTACGGCGAGGACCGATATAAACGGAGAAGCCTTCCTGTTCACGGGCCTCGACGGTAAGGATGAGAAGCCGGATTCCGTATCCGTCGGAGATATGACCGTCGCGCTCGACGGCAGGACGGAGCTTGAGATAAACGCGAAGGACGCGGGCGTGACCGCCGAAAAGCTCGATCTCATGCTCATGATCGATACGACCGGAAGCATGGGCGACGAGCTCGAATATATAAAAGCCGAGCTTGCCGATCTCGTGAGCCGCGTATCGGAGGCGGACAAGACGTTCTCTATCCGCGTGAGCGTCAACTTCTACCGTGACGAGGGCGACCTCTACGTCGTCAAATACTTCGATTTCAGATCGGACGTGAACGAATGCCTTGAGCTTATGAAGGACGAGCACGCCGATGGCGGCGGCGACTATCCCGAGGCGGTCCATACCGCGCTCGAAAACGCCGTGACGGGGCATCAGTGGCGTGACGACGCGGTCAAGCTCTGCTTCTTCGTGCTCGACGCGCCGCCTCACACCGAAAACGACGTGCAGGGCATTAACGAAAACATACTCAAGTCCCTCCGCGCGGCGGCGGCGCTCGGCGTCAGGATCATACCCGTCGCTTCGTCCGGCGTCGACCTTGAGACGGAGGTCATCCTCCGCAGCTTCGCGGTCATCACCGGCGGAACGTATATCTTCATCACAAACGATTCCGGCATAGGCGGCGACCATAAGGAAGCCGAGGTCGGGGAGCACGTGGTGGAGTCGCTGAACGAGTGCATGATCCGCGTGGCGTGCGAATACTGCGGCATTTACAAGGGCGAAAAAATACCGTATACGCAGACTTATCATCAGTAAAAAAAAGCGCCGGAAGGCGCTTTTTTTATTATCGGAATACGGGGAAAGGGACGGTCCTTCCCTCTTTGATCGAGATCTCGGAGAGGGGTGTCACCGCCATCCAGCAGGCGGCGTCCTCCACCGTTATCGGGAACGGTCTGCCCTCGAGCAGGCACACGGCGAATTCGTTGTAAACGAGATAATCCATGCCGCCGTGACCGCCGCGCACGCCGTCCTCAAGGAATTTGCGCCACACGGGATGGTCGTATTCCTTCAGATATCCTTCGGCGTTGTTCCATCTCTTCGGCCAGTCGAAATGCATCGTCTCGTCATGGTCGCGGTCAAGGTATATGTAATTGCCATCCTCGCAGTACATGCCGCGCGTGCCCTGGACCGTGAAGCCGCGGCTGTACGGGCGCGGCAGGGTCGTGTCGAGCGTGAGCGTGACGAGCTGCCCTCCGGAGCATCTGATCACGGTCTTCACAACGTCGCCCTGCGCGAACGCGGCGTCCCTCAGCTTTTCCGGAACGGTGCTGTGGAGCCTTGCGTAGTCGTTCAGCCCCGCGGACTTTGACGCGAAGGACGTGAGCGATACGAAGCTGTTTCCGCGGTTGATGCCGAGCACCTGAGCGATCGGCCCGAGATCGTGCGTCGGATAGTTCTCGCAGTTGCGGCTGAGGTAGTTGTTCAGCCTGTAATGGCGGTTCTTCTCGCCGTACAGGATCTCCGTGCGCAGATCGTGACGGTAGCCGCCCTCACAGCTCACTATTTCGCCGAAAAGACCGAGGCTCACCATGTTCATGACCATCATCTCATATCTGCCGTAGCAGCAGTTTTCAAGCAGCATGAACGGCACGCCGGTCTCCCTCTGCGCCGAAACGAGCCTGAAGCAGTCGTCGACCGTATAGGCGCCGCCGACCTCACAGCCGACGGGGATACCGGAGCGCATAGCCTCGATGCTTATCTCGACGTGGCTCTCCCAGCCGGACATGACGAGCACGGCGTCGGGCTTTGACGCTATGAGCTCATGCCAGTCGTCATACGCCGCGACGGGGCGTCCGTACGATCCCGAGACGAGCGCGGCGCCCGCCTCAGTCCTGTCGTGATACATGTCGCATACGGATACGATGTTTATGTTTTCCATTCCGCAGAGCAGAGGCAGCATCGAATAGCCCCTCGCTCCGAGCCCTATGACACCAACGTTCAGCTTTTTCATTTTACTGTCACCCTTATCTTTCCGGAAACGCTTTCGACTCTCGCCTCTCCGGTACCTTTCCCGAATTTATATGATTTGTCCGAGATCTTCGTGTATTCGACGCCGTCCGCGGCGACGTCCGCGGACAGACCTTCCAGATCGAGCGTGAAGTCCGCCTCCGACAGCACGAGCGAAAGCCCGGCGGAAACGCAGTCCGCGTCAAGCCGTACTATCCCGGGCATTTCAACGTTGATCTCTCCCGAGACGGAGTTGACGGTTATATCGTCGATCACAGACGCCGATACTACGCTGATATTACCGGACACGGTCTCGCAGTCTAAGTCCCGGACGGTGCATCCCTTCAGCTCAAGCGACGCGGAAACGCCGTTCAGCTGTATCTTCTCCGAGCTTATCCCTGTCGCGGAGACGTCTGACGATACCGCGTCTATCTCGACCGCGCGCAGTGAAGTCCCCGCGGGGACACGCACGGTAAGACGCTTGCTGAGGTTTTCGACGGCGCCGCTGCGAACGCGCAGATCGGATTTGCAGAACCTGATCTCAAGCTTGCCGTCAGACGATTTATACCGCATGCGCAGGCTTTCCGAAAGCTCCTTGTTTTTCGCCGCCTCTCCGAGCGCATCCGTTTTTTTGCCGTTCGCGTCCGTCTCAAAGAAGGTGATCTCGCGGACGTCCGCCTCCTCTATTACAACGGATCCCGTCACCCAGTGGATCTCGATCTCGTCTGCGTCTCCCGCGGAGACGACTCCGACCGCGGCGGTGAAACCCCTGTCCTCATATGATCCGAAATTTGTGACGGCACAGCCGCACAAAAGCAGCGCGAGCGACACCGCGAGCGCGGCGGCGGAGAGCTTCTTCATTTCGTTACCTCCAAAGCATCGAGTATCTTCTCCCAGCGCAGCCTGTGCCCGGGATCGGACGTATCGGGCACGAAGCCGGCGCGCAGATATGTCCTGATCGCCTGGACGCGGAAATCGTCCGTCGTGAGGTACGCCGTTTCCATGCCGGAGCCGTCAAGCACGGCGGCGGCGTGCAGCGCCATTTTCGTACCTATGCCGCGCCCGCGGAATTCCGGCTTGCAGGCGACCATGTGGACGTAACCTTCACGCTTTTTGTGATCGCATATGACGGCGAACGTGGCGGCCGGCATCCCTTCGCATTCTATGATGAAAAACTTGTCGTATTCGAGTTCTCCGTGAGAAAACATGCACTCACGGAAAAACGCGCTGTCCTGTCTGCCTCCCGTAAGTCCTTCGGCGACTATGTCGAGCCACGCGTTTATATCCGTGTCCGAACCGTTGAAGGCGCGGCAGACGAGCGCTCCCCAGTCCGGCGGCACGGCTTCGCCTTTTTTCCGGCGCATTATAAGCTGTTCCATGTATTACCCTCCGATCACGTAGAATGATACCACGAAAAAACGGAAAAGTCAATATATAAAAACACGCACGCGGTAAATAAAAAAAGCGAAAAAGACTTGATTTTTTCGAAATAATATGTTATAATGATTCTCGTACAAAAAATGTCGTATCAAATCAACATGTAGAAGCGAAAATGAAAAAAGAAAAAGACAAAAAATCATACAGAGCCGTAAAACGGGAAGAAGAGGCGAAATACAGGATCAAACCGGGCTCGAACAGGGAGAAGAAATACGGGGCGAAATACTACGTGTTCTTCATCCTGCGCGTGCTTTACAGGATCCTGCTCATCGTTGTCGCCGTCGCGCTCGTAGCCGTTTTCGGCGTTTTCAAGACCCTCAATACGGTAGCGCACGGACCGTCTGACACGTTCCGCGATTTTCTCGTGCAGTCCGCCATGCAGGCGTCGGCGACGAAGTGGGTGCCGGGGCTGTTCCTCAGCGATGAGGAGGTCGAACGCATAGTCAACGCGAGCGCACAGAAGGTCCCGGAGGAGGTCGATCCTGTCCCCGCCGTCCCGGGCGGAAACACTCCCGGCCCGGTGATACCGATAGTTCCCGGAGTCGACGATCCGCAGACCGCGGATATTTCCGACGGCATCGAATACCGTCAGGATTCAGCCGGCACGTTCCGCGCGTACGTTATGATAATCCACGATCCGTCAAAGGTCTTCACAGGTGTGTCGAGCGGTAATTTCAAGGACGCCGTCCGCGGCATGCGCATATACGACGCCGCGGAGAAATACGGAGCAACAGCGGCGATCAACGGCGGTGAATTCCAGGATACGGGAGGCGTCGGGCTCGGCGAGCGGCCGATCGGTCTGACATACTCAAAGGGAAAATGCGTGTGGGACGACGGGAAGAAGCGCACGTTCATAGGCATAGACAAAAACAATAAACTTATCGTAAAAGAGGGTATGACCCGCGCCGAGGCTGACGCGCTCGGCATTCGCGACGGTGTCTCGTTCCAGACGAAAAACATACTGATAGAGACGAACGAGGAGGGCACGACCGTCTGCTATTACGCTCCCGACAACAAGGGCAAGGCTCAGCGCACGGCGATCGGTCAGCGCGCCGACGGCAAGTTCATCTTCATCGTGACGGACGGGCGCTCCGCCTCCTCCATAGGCGCGACGTATGACGATATGATAGATATGATGGTCAAGTACGGCGCCGTTACCGCGGGCATGCTCGACGGCGGATCGTCCGCCATGATGTATTACGCAAATTACATCGAAAAGTATAACGTGGATAAGAAGGATCTTGACGAATATCAGAGGCTCGGACTTGTAAACAAATACAAGGCGTTCACGAGACCGAGATATTTGCCGACGTTCTTTATGGTGGAGCCGTGATATGAAATTTTTCAAACTGAGATGGACGTCTGTCCTGTTCTATATCGCGCTCGTTGTGATCATAGCCGCCGGGATGACAGCGGTGCTTTTGCTGCAGAAGCCCGTGCGCGACTGGCTTTCCGACTATGAGGCGTCGCAGCCGAAATACGAGGTGCAGCGCATATTCGAGGAATATTTCGAGCATCCGGACGCGGAAAAGCTTATCTCCATGAGTGAAGACAAGCCGACGTTCAACGCGCCGGATACGTTCGAGGACGCCGTGAAACGGTACGCGGAGAACATCGAGGGCAAGAAGATGACGTTCGGCTACGTCGCCGGATCAGATCGCAGAAGCGTCAACGTCAAGGCGGACGGTAAACGCGTGGCGAGATTTTCGATCAAGCCGAAGGAAGAGAAGAGCAAATACGGCAGAGAGCTGTATGAGCTTGACAGGATAAACCTTTTCTTTGAGGATCCTGTCGAATTCGTCAGCGTCAGCCTGCCGGAGACGTTCACGGCGTACGCCGGCGGTATCGAGATCACCGAGGATCATCTGGTACAGTCCGACGTCAAGGACGATCCGCGGGATTTCGTCCCCGAAGGCGCGTATTTCTTCAAATATAAAGCGTACACACTGACAGGGCTTTACAGCGAGCCTGTGATCACGGTGAAGGACGGCGGCGGAAATGACGTCCCGCTCGAATACGATGAGGAGAACAGGCTCTATTCGTGCAGATACGAATACAGCGAGGAGCTGAAGGAGAAGTATTCTGCCTACGTTCTCGAGGCGATGAAGCGCTACGCGATCTACATGCAGGACGACGCGAGATTCAAAACGGTGAAGGATTATCTCGACCCGGATACGGACCTTTACACGAACATATACGAGAATCCGAATTCGTTCGTATGGGAGCATGACGGATATTTCTTCGAAAACGAGCAGACGTCCGAATTCTTCGACTACGGCGAGGCGATCTCATGCCGTGTGGGCTTTGACCATCATCTGACGAAAAAGGGAAAAGAGGACTATATCGATAAATGCGATTATACCCTTTACCTTCATATGAAGGACGGAGAGTATAAGATCTACTACATGGTGACGCACTGAGAACGTTTTGCGCGGAGGAAACGTATGAAGTTTTGCAGCGAATGCGGATCAAGGCTTGAGGAAGGACTGAAATTCTGCCCCGAATGCGGAACGCGTACGGGCGGACCCGATCTGCCCGCCGAAAAAAAGCTCTTTGAGCTTTCCTGGAGCGGGATGATGTTCAACTCGGGCAGGACGTATATTCTGACCGAAAAAAACGGCGTTAACGTAATATCCGTCAGGCTTGAGGGCGTATCGCGGAAGGACGCGAAGACGTTTGAGGTCGGCGCCGGTTTCGTTCGGGAGCTGTTTGATATTCTGGAGTCCGGGAACGTCGCGTCGTGGAACGGCTTCAACAAAAGCGCCCGGAACGTCATGGACGGCGACAGATTTTCGTTTTACGCGTCGCTGCCGGACGGAAAGACCGTCTCGGCAAACGGATACATGAGCTGGCCCGAGGGGTACGGCGCCGTGTCGCGGCAGGTCACGGAGCTTTTTATCGGGGAATACGAAAAGCATTTTCCGAATTACAGACGCGCGCTTGAAAAATACGTGAAGGAAGAGCTGCTTTCAAAAAACGAGGATCTTACGGACGGCAGACAGTTCGGCTTCGGTTTCATCTCCGGGGGAGAGGGCTGGTTCTCGTACGGGGAAGGCGATCTTCCCGAGGGCGTCGCCGCTTACGTTATCGGCAATTTCCATAAAACGGACAGAAAAAGAGCCGATCGGGACATGGCGGTCGTCTTCGTGGAAAAGGATAAAACCGATGACGGAAAGACCGTCACGGGTCTTACGCTGAGACTTTACACCGCGGACGACGCTCTTAACGTTACGGAGACCGACAGCGCGGCGCTTGCCGGAAATATCCTCAAATGTGAATCACTTAACGCCCGTTTTTTCATAAAGCCCGTCGGTATGATCGACGACGGATCGCCCGTGTCGATCGGATTCAATATGACGGAGGGGTTCAGGGTGAGCGGCAAGCCCGCCCGTCACACCCTCCACCTGTTCAGCTTTGACGGCGAGGGATGGTCGGTCGAATTCTCCGATATAACGGATGAAGGCAGCCCGGAACCGTTCGTCCGGACGATGCGCCGTCTCGGATATATTAAGACCGCGGATCAATGGGAAAAGGATCCCTCCGTCACGACGGTGGATCCGTCCGAGGTAAGCGGCGTCCTTACGGTCGGTGCATTCGGCAGCTTCAACGGCTTCTATGATAAACTGATACAGACGCCGAAGGGCGAGCCGGTAGACGGCTATACTGTCAAAGGATACATACAAAGAATGTAAAAAAACGGCTGAAGAGAGAGGCAACATAAAGAAGAAACAAGCCCACTTTGACATCTTTCTGTTCCGGAAAGTGTCATAGTGGGTTATTTTCTTTCATCGCTCGCAGCTAAATTATCTCACTGCGTTCGATAGCTAAATTGTCCCATAGGGACAGCTAAATTAAATTCGCCTTTTTCAGCTCGGCAAAGCCGAATTCAGCTTGCGAAGCAAATTTAGCTGGGCGAAGCCCAATTTAGCTCGCCGCAAGGCGAATTTAGCTGCGGTGTACTTCCTTACGAAGTACACCGCAAAAGCCGTTTTTTTTATCAGAATTCGCGCCTTCCTTCGAGCGCGCGGGCGAGCGTTTCACTGTCGGCGAATTCAAGATCCGCGCCGACGGGCACGCCGTACGCAAGGCGGGTGACCTTTACGCCGAGCGGACGGATGAGCTTTGAAAGATACACGGCGGTCGTCTCACCCTCGATATTGGGGTTGGTGGCGATGATGACCTCGCGCACGTCGCCGTTCAGCCGCGCGATCAGCTCCTTCACGTTCAGTTTATCGGGAGTTATCCCGTTCATCGGAGAAATAACGCCGCCCAGAACGTGATACGTTCCGTTGTATTCATGCGAGCGTTCGAGCGCGGAGACGGCTCTCGGATCCTCGACGACGCAGATCATCCCGCCGTCCCTCTCGGGATCGGAGCAGATGGCGCATTTATCGCCGTCGCAGAGGTCGCAGCAGACGGAGCAGCGGTGCACGTCCTCCTTCACGCCCTTTATCGCGGCGCGGAATTCCTCCGCGTCAGCCTCAGACATCTCAAGCACGCCGAAAGCCATCCGCGCGGCGGATTTCGATCCCACGCCGGGCAGTCTGCGGAACGATTCTATCAGCCGGGCGACGGGATAGATATAGTCGGACATATCAGAATACTCCGGGTATGTTCAGCTGAGACGAGAGCTTGTTCTTTTCCTCCTCGTTCGTCGTGCTGACCTTGTTGATCGCCTCGTTGACCGCGGCGGTGATCAGATCGGACAGCGTCTCGATATCGTCGGGATCGACGATCTCGGGGGAGATCTCGATATTCTCTATCTCAAGCGTGCCTTTTATTTTGACCTTCACGGCGCCGCCGCCGGCGGAAACGTCGTATTCGCGCGCGTCAAGATCGGTCTGGAGCGCGTCCATATCCTCCTGGAGCTTCTGTGCCTGACGGATCATGGCGTTCATGTTCTGCGGACCGCCGCCTATTCCCTTCGGTAATCTTGCTTTCATAATATATATCCTTTCCTTATGTTAATGTTAAGTCTCTTCCTGTAAGGCTTCGATAACGTCGTCTATAAGCTCGTAATTCTTATCGTTGCCGGCGTCAGCCAGAATGACCGTGTCGGGGGTGTATTTCCCGGTGACCGTTATGACCGCGCGGTCGATATCGGACTTGCTTTGCTTCGCTATACCGAGCGCGAAAGCGTTTGAGAACGTTATCCTGTATGTGCCGTTATCGCATTCGTAGCCCTGCGCCGATGACAGCCAGGAGGCGGCGGACGGATCCGCGTCGCTCAGCTTTGAGGCTATATCGGCGAATTTGCGGCTTATCCTCATCGCCGTTTTCGGCGGCGCCTGGGCGATCACCTTTTCCGCCGGCTTTTCAGCCGGGACGGCGGCAGGCTCGCTCTTCGGCGCGGGCGAAGGCGCGACTCCCGCGGAGAGCATCGTCATATTGTCCTCGAGCGCTGCGATGCGTGAGGCAAGAGCGTCCGCTCCCGTGTTGAGCTTTTCGTCGCAGAGGCGTATCACGCACATGTCGGCTATCACGCGCTTCTGCGAAGGCGTGCGCTGCATGAGATATATCGCGTCCTCCATCGTGCGGATGGTGTACATCAGCTTTTCGCGGTTGAATCTCCCGGACATTCCGGAGAGGCGTGTTATCTGAGACGGCGTCGCGTCCGTGTATTTGCCGGATCCCGTCGCCTTCAGCACCAGCAGATCGCGGAAAAGCGAGACGAGCTCGAACCAGAGGACGGCTATGTCGTTCACCCTCGAATACGCGTCGTCGAGCGCGCGGAACGACGCCGCTACGTCCTTCGCGGAGACCGCGTCGGCAATGGATAAAAGCGTGTCATAGCTGCTCGTCCCGAGAAGTGAGGAGACGGTCTTTTCATCGAGATGTCTGCCGGACGCCGCGCAAAGCTCGAGATAGCCGATGGCGTCACGCAGGGCGCCGGATGAGAGCTTTGCCATGACGTAGAGCGCGTCGTCGTCGCAGGAGATGTTTTCGCTGTCGGCGATGAAGCGCAGACGGCGGACGATATCGTCCATCGGTATCCGGTCAAAGTCGTATCTCTGACAGCGGGAAACGATGGTCGCCGGGAGCTTGTGCACCTCTGTGGTCGCCAGAATGAACATGACGTGCGCGGGCGGCTCCTCAAGCGTTTTCAGAAGCGCGTTGAACGCCGCGGCGGTCAGCATATGGACCTCGTCGATGATATATACGCGCATACGGAGCTCGGATGGCGTGTAAGTCAGCTGTTCTATCATGTCGCGTACCTCGTTCACGCCGTTGTTGCTCGCCGCGTCCATCTCGACGATGTCAAGCGTGAGCCCGGAGTCGATCGCGCGGCAGGCCTCGCATTCTCCGCACGGGTCGCCGTTGACGGGAGAAAGACAGTTCACCGCCTTTGCGAGGATCTTTGCGCAGGTAGTCTTGCCGGAGCCGCGCATGCCGCAGAAAAGATACGCGTGACTCACGCGTCCGCTTTTCACCTGACCGCGCAGGACCGCGGTTATGGCGTCCCTGCCGACGACGTCCGAAAAGACCTTCGGACGGTATTTTCTGTACAGAGCCTGATACATTCCGATCCCCCCGTCAATAAAATCACGCAAGGTGCAAAATAAGACCATACACCGTAATCTCGAACGAGCGGCCGTCCGCGTTGACCGCAGTCCGCACTCGGAGCAGGCACCCCTCCAACACACCGAAGAGTCCTCTTAATGCTGCTTGGTTCCCCACCTGACATGGTTCGTGGATTTCAGTTGCGAAGGGACCCGCCCGTCAACGAGCGGATTGTGCGGCACGGACCGAACGGCGCTGCCCTTAAAAACGGTATAGCCCCTGCTAAGCGGGTTGCAGGTACAAGGCACCGCTATCGCCCCGGCCCGTATGGCCTTATTTCACATCTTGCGTAAAATACAGTATATCACATAAGAGACCGTATTTCAATAGAGAAAATATGAATTTTTACCGACCTGATCTGCGGTTTTTGACGTGCCGCGGCTTTTTATCCGCTTTCTTATTGAATAGGCGGCAGTATAACTGCAACGGTCTCTCCGCACAGCTCACAGGTTTTTATGCCTTCTCCTTCCTCGGTCGCAGTCGGTATTTTTATTATGCTTTCACAGTCAAACGCTACCATAAGAGTTCTTGTTTTTATCAGATAGCCGTACTGATCATAATACCATTCATCCTCCGGAAGATCAACTGAGACCGCCTTGGTGTATGTGTGACTGCCTAATACGTGTGCGTTTTTGTCAACGGGTATTACTTCCGTTTCTGTATGGCCGCATTTTCTGCATGTCAGAATTTTTTCTCCCTCAGCCGAACACGTGGCTTCCTTAACTGTATTTTCATCGTATTCGTGGTCGCCTTTCGCGGGAATTGCTTCCGAATAACCATCACCGCATTTTTTACATACAAATTCTTTCAGACCGTCCTCACCGCAGGACGGTTCTTTTATAACGGTTTCCTTATATTCGTGCGTATGGCTGCAGCCGGTGAATACGGATACCATAAAAACAAATATAAGAATAAATACGATCGTTTTTTTCATGTTGTTCTCCTTTTGATGTGTCTTTTCGGAAAATGAACGGCAAACGTCGGTGCCCCGACGACCCGCCTGCAGGGGAGGGGTTTCCCCTCCCGGGTCAAGAGTTCAGAGCTTTTTACGGCGCGGCTCCGGCGGTACCAGACAGTCCGGCCCGCGGCCGATCAGATCGGTCCTGCCGCACTTTATCAGCGCGGCGCGCACCGCGGCGTGGTTCTGCGGACGGTTGAACTGCAAAAGCGCCCTCTGCATGCGTTTTTCTTCGGGATCCGTCGCGACGTAGACCGGCTTCATCGTGAACGGATCGAGACCGGTGTAAAACATCACCGTGGAAGCGGTGCCCGGCGTCGGATAAAAGTCCTGCACCTGTTCCGGCGTGTAGTGACTTTTTTTCAGATAAAGCGCGAGCTTCACCGCGTCGTCGAGCGTACTGCCGGGATGGGAAGACATAAGATACGGAACGACGTACTGCTCGCGCCCGATAGCACGGCTGTACGCGAAGTATTTTTCGCAGAACGCGTTGTAGACAGATATATCCGGCTTGCCCATGTATCTCAGGACGTTTGAGGAGCAGTGCTCCGGCGCGACCTTGAGCTGTCCCGAAACGTGGTCACGGACGAGCTTTTTGAAGAATTCGTCGCTTTTGTCTGCGAGCATATAATCGAATCTTATACCGGAGCGGATGAAGACCTTTTTCACGCCGGGGACCGCCTCGACCCGTCTGAGCAGCTCGACGTATTCGGATTCGTCGGCTTTGAGGTTTTTGCACGGGGTGGGGCAGAGGCATTTTCTGTATTTGCAGACGCCGTCCGTCAGCTGCTTGTCGCAGCTCGGATAACGGAAATTCGCTGTGGGACCGCCCACGTCGTGTATATAGCCCTTGAAGCCGGGCAGCGTCGTCAAAAGTTTTGCCTCCGCGACGACGGAATCGATGCTTCGTGATACGACCGAACGTCCCTGATGGAAAGCGAGCGCACAGAAGTTGCAGCCGCCGAAGCAGCCTCTGACATGCGTTATCGAGAATTTTATCTCGTCGAGCGCCGGGACGCCTCCGGCTTTTTCATACATCGGGTGATACGCCCGCATATAGGGCAGAGCGTAAACGCGGTCAAGCTCCTCTCTTGTGAGAGGCGGCATCGGAGGGTTTACGACGAGCATCCTGTCGCCGTAGTATTCGGTGACGGCGCGTCCGTTTATATGGTCGCATTCGGCGTACTGCTCGCCGTACGCCTTCGCGTAAAGCTTTTTGTCGCGCCGCAGATCGGCGTAATCGTAGCCTTCCACGACGTCGAATCTTATTTTGTCGCCGCGCACGGTCATGTAAGCCGTCCCGCGGACGTCGTGAATCTTTTTCACGGGCACGCCCTTGCCGAGCAGATGCGCGATCCTGCGCAGTATGTTTTCTCCCATTCCGTACGTCAGGATATCGGCACCGCTGTCGACGAGCACGGACGCGCGGACCCTGTCGTCCCAGTAGTCGTAGTGAGCGAAGCGGCGCAGGGAAGCCTCAAGCCCTCCGAGGATTATCGGCACGTCGCCGTACGCCTGCCTTATCCTGTTGCAGTATACGATTACGGCGCGGTCGGGACGCAGACCGGTCTTTCCGCCGGGGGAATAATAATCAAAATTACGGCGTTTTTTCGCTGCGGTATAGTGCGCGACCATCGAGTCGATGTTGCCGGCACTGACGAGAAAGCCGAGACGCGGACGTCCGAACCGTTTGAAATCCTCGCAGTCGTGAAAGTCCGGCTGGCACAGCATACCGACGGAAAAGCCCTCCGCCTCGAGCACGCGCGATATTATCGCCGCCCCGAAGGAAGGATGATCGACGTAAGCGTCGCCGCATACGTATACGAAATCGACGTCACCGCCGGCTTCTTCCCGGCTGACAGGTAAAAAAGGCATGATCCGCTCCACGGTTTATTTGATAACGGCTGACGCCGCTGTATAATAATATACTTCTTTTTCTGTCAGATGTCAACAAAATCCGTAAAATTTACATTTTTTATTACAAAAAAAGCCGTAAGAGTATTGAAATCCGCGCCGCGTTGCTGTATAATGGCTGAGAAAAACAAAACAGGAGACAAGTTATGAGCATATTACACGTCATCAATCATCCGCTGGTACAGCACAAGCTCACCATAATGAGAAAAAAACAGACCGGTTCAAAGGAATTCCGCGAGCTGCTCGACGAGATCGCGATGCTCATGGGATATGAGCTCACCCGCGATCTTCCGCTCGAGAACGTCGAGATCGAGACGCCCGTCGCGCGCTGCACGGCAAAGGTCATCGCCGGTAAAAAGCTGGCGATAATCCCGATACTCCGCGCGGGCCTCGGCATGGTGGACGGTCTTCTTTCGCTCGTCCCCGTCGCAAAGGTCGGTCACATCGGTCTTTACAGGGATCCGGAGACGCATAAACCTGTGGAATACTACTGCAAGCTCCCGTTCGATATAGAGGAGAGGATCACCATAGTCTGCGACCCGATGCTCGCGACCGGCGGCTCCGCGTCAGACGCGATAGATATGCTCAAGGCGAGAGGCGTTCATAACATAAGACTCATGTGCCTCGTCGGCGCGCCCGAAGGCATTAAGGAAGTACAGACCCGTCATCCCGACGTCGATATCTACCTCGCCGCGGTCGATGATCATCTCAACGAACACGCTTACATCGTTCCCGGTCTCGGCGACGCCGGCGACAGACTTTTCGGAACGAAATAAAATTGTAAACTTTTTGCGTATCTATTGCATTTTGCAAAAAAATGTGATATAATTGCGACTGCTTGTTATAAAAGATAAGAAATGCTGCCGATTTGGAGGTGTTAAAATGGCAAAATGCAGTGTATGCGGAAAGGGCGTCGTCTTCGGACATAACGTATCCCACTCCAACCGCAAGACCAACAGAGCATGGAAAGCCAATATCAGAAGAGTCAAGGCTGTCGTAGACGGCACTCCGAAGACTGTCAACGTATGCTCACGTTGCCTGCGCTCCGGCAAAATCACCCGCGCTATCTGATCAGATTCCGTTGCTTAATCAGGCTGCCGCTTATGCGACAGCCTTGTTGCCTTTTATGGGAAAAATGAAAAAAATTCTTTTTATAAGTGAAAACGCGCCGGATGAAATGCTCGGCTCGCTTCCCGACGAATATGAAATAAGAAAACTGCCCCCGTGCGATACGCTCGACAGTCCGGTAGCCTGCCATGCCGATATGCTCATCGGCGTTTATTGCGGCAGAGCGGTGGTGAGCCGTCCTTATTTTGAGAAGAACGCCGGTATCTTCAGGGATATCGGTCCGGCGGTCACCGATGAGGCGCACGGAAGAAAATATCCGTCCGACGTTTTTCTGAATTTCATAGATACAGGCGACGCGGTCATAGGATACGCGAAGTCCGTTTCTGCCGTTGTGAAAAAGCCGGTGATAAACGTAAAGCAGGGCTATACGCGCTGCTCGACGCTCGTCGCCGGAAAATGCGCCGTGTCCGCCGATAAGGGGATACTGTCGGCGCTGAAAACGCTCGGATACGGTACGCTTCTCATACGCCCGGGTCATATAGCTCTGCCCGGATACGACGGAGGCTTCATCGGCGGCGCGTCGTTTTGCGACGGCGGCACGGCGTTCTTTTTCGGAGATATAAACGCGCATCCTGATGGCGAGACGATAAAAAGCTTCCTTTCGGCGCACGGTATAAGCTGTGTCACGCTGTCAGACGGCCCTCTCACCGATCACGGAGGCGCGGTCATAATAAAAATTCCGGAATGATCTGTAATATTTCCGCCTGATTTGCGACTTTATATATGAAGGCCTTCGATCAAGGAGAATTTTATGGAAGACACGAAGATAACGGAGCTTTTCTTTTCACGTGACAGGAGCGCCGTCGGCGAGCTGTGGAAAAAATACGGAAAGCGGGCCGAAGCCGTTGCGAAAAACACGCTCGGAGACGCGCGTGACGCGGAGGAGTGCTGCAACGACGCGCTGCTCGCCGTCTGGCAGCGGATCCCGCCGGAGCGGCCGGAGTGCCTCGGCGCTTATCTTCTGAAGATCGTGCGGAAGATCTCCGTCAGCCGTCTGCGCAAAAATACTGCGCAGAAACGCGGGACAGGCGCGGACGTGCTCCTGTCGGAGCTCGACGACTGCGTCCCGGACGGCTTCGACGTGTCGGAGCGTGTTGAGGCAAGGGAGCTTTCCGCCGTTATAAACGTGTGGCTCAGAGGGCTCGACCCCTGCGACCGTACGCTTTTCGTACAGAGATATTTCTCGGGCGAACAGGTGAACGATCTCGCCGCCGCCTTCGGCGAGAAGCCGGGCGCCGTTTCCGTAAAACTCTTCAGACTGAGACAGGATCTGAAAAAAACGCTTATCAGAGAGGGGTATCTGAATGAGAGAGAGTGAAAAGATATACGACGCGTTGTCACAGACAGACGATGATATGATCTCCGAATGTGAAAAAAGATACGCGTCGGCAAAAACAAAAAACAGTAAAAGGAAACGTCTTGTCCGCATACTTGCGGTCGCCGCGGCGCTTGCGGCGCTATCGGCCGTAGTCGCCGTAACGCTCGCCGCGTCAAAAAGACCGCTGCCCGTCACGTACGACCCGGATACGGAGGATACGGTATATCATCCGGAGACGACGGACAACACTCAGACAACGGAGCCGCGTGAGACCGTAACGGAGAAAAAACAGGATCAGCCCGTTCTGATCGAGGACAGGAAGCCGTTCTCATACGTCGCCGGGCTTCCGGGGCTTACGGGAGACAGTATGTCGGACTATCAGAACAGGATGGGCTTCCGTGTGACCGGACTGCCCGGTGTGTACGACAGGCTCGCCGCCGCCATGATAAACGCCGGTATGGACGTGGTGTCGCCGGTAAACGTTTACACCGCGTTATCGATGCTCGCGGAGTGCGCCGACGGCGGATCGCGGGCGCAGATACTCGATCTGCTCGGCGCGCCGGATATGGAGACCTTGCGGGAAAACAGCAAGAACGTATGGCGCTCGCTCTACCGCGAGGATGAATTCGGCTCGACCGTATCCGCCTCGTCCGTGTGGCTCGACAGCTCTTTGTCGTTCAAACAGGACTGCGTCGAAAAGCTCGTCGCGGATCACTTTGCGTCGGTGTCCGCCGGTGATTTTTCAAGCGATGAATACAAAGCGCAGATCAGAAAATGGCTGTCGGACAATACGCGCGGTCTGCTTGATGAACAGATACGCGGCCTGACGTTCGACAACGCCCGCGCCGTCCTCTCGTCGACCCTGTATATGAAAGCGACGTGGGAGAATAAATTCGTAAAGGAGACGGTAAAACACAGCTTCGACGGCAAAAAAACGTGCGAGTTCATGTCCGACACGGCTGAGGACCGCGTTTATTTTGAGGACGGATTCATCGCTTACCGCCGCGACCTCGGAGGAAAAGCCGGCGCGGTCTGGTTCTTCCTTCCCGATGAAGGGAACAGCGTGAAAAATGTAACAGACTCGGGTGTTATATCATATATAAACGGCAAAAAAAGCGATCCGGAGCTCTGTATCCTCAATCTGCGCATACCGGAATTCGACGTATCGGCAGACAGCGACATAACGGATACGCTGAGAGCCCTCGGCGTGACGGAGTGCCTCGGTGAGAACGCTGACCTTACGAATCTGACGGACGATCCGCTCACCGTGTCGGAGATCAGACACGCGGCGCGTCTTACCGCGGATACAAAAGGCATAGAAGGCGCGGCGTACACCGTGATCGTGGCGCCGGGCGCCGCCGATCCGTCGGGCCTGAGGGAAATAGATCTGTTCTTTGACAGACCGTTCGCCTTCGCCGTCGTCGACGCTTTCGGCACACCCGTTTTCACCGGCGTGATCGACAGCGACTCCGTGAAATGAACAAGAAACAGCGAAGCGCGAACTTCGCTGTTTTTTTTGCTCACTGTATTGACTATTCTCATCAAATATGGTATAATTGATGAGAATAATGCAGGAGGCGCCTGAAATGAGGAGATTTGACTATTCGTTTTTAAAGAACAAAAAGTGGGATAACGAGATCGCGGGTTATCTTTCTCTTATCCACGAGGAGAAAGGAAAGGAAACGTTATATCTCAAAGGTGAACCGCGCGGGATAAAGCGTCTTGTCGAGATCGCAAAGGTGAAGAGTACGGAATCTTCGAATGAGATCGAGGGTATCAGGACGACCGGGGTGAGGCTGAGACAGCTGATGAGCAAAAAGACGGCACCGAGAACGAGAAGCGAGAAGGAGATCGCCGGATACCGCGACGCGCTCAATACGGTACATGAAAATTTTGAGTATATCCCGATCACGCCGAATTATATCCTGCAGCTCCATAAGATCATGTTCAGCCATACGAACAGCGCGTTCGGCGGATCGTTCAAAAATGTGCAGAACTATATAAGCGCCACGGATGAAAACGGAAAAACTTACGCGCTTTTCACGCCGCTTGCGCCTTATGAAACGCCGGACGCCGTTAAGGATATATGTGAAGCATACAATATCGCAATCGGAGAAGGCGAGGTCGATCCGCTGCTCATAATTCCAGTGTTCATTCATGATTTTCTCTGTATACATCCGTTTGTAGACGGAAACGGAAGGATTTCACGTCTGCTCACAACGCTTTTGCTGTATCGCAACGGGTATGACATAGGACGGTATATATCGCTCGAAAGCAAAACAGCGGAGACGAAACAGGATTATTACGATTCGCTTGAAGAGTCGCAGCAAGGCTGGCACGACGGAGAAGACGACCCGACGCCGTTTATCAAATATTTTCTCGGAGTAGTGACAGCGGCATACCGCGAATTCAGCGACAGGATGGAGATCGCGGCGCTGCGTACAGTTGATTCGGTAACGGCTGCGGTACGATCGATGCCCGGAAAATTCACGAAATCGGATATTGCAAAGATCTGTACCTCGCTGAGTACCGCAACTGTCGAAAGACGCTTGCGTGAGCTTTGCGCAGAGGGGGCAATAGAAAAACGCGGCGGCGGAAGATCTACGTTTTATATCGTCAAAGATACGGGTGAGACCAATGACTGAGGCGGAATTCAGATTCAGACACAGTGAGCTGATAGAATTATATCAGTACGTTGAGATGCGTCTGAAAGGGATCGTGTCCGCGCTTTTGTGCGGAGAAGAGCAGTCGTGGTTCAAGCTGTTGGACGACTGTGACAATGATCCGCTCGGTATACTCATATCAAAGCTGACCCATTGTCAGAAAACAGAGACATACTTTGGCGATGATGACATTGAAAATCTGCGCCGGCTCAAGGACAGAAGAAACTACTGGTGTCATAAATGCTTCACGGCGATCGGTATCTGCGCGTCTTTTTCATCAAAGACCCGCGAACTGAAACAAAACAAGCTCGGAAAAACTCTTACAGACGATTTGAGAAAAGCGAAAGAGTGTGAAGAAAAGCTCACAGAGGCATTCAGAAGAATCTCCAAAGAAGTAAAGCTTGTTGAAAATTTGTTTTAACGTGAAAACAAAAAGGAAGGGAGAAATGCCCGAGCGTGATAAGGCAGTAATTTTGAAAACGGTCAAACACAACTGAATTAACGCGGTTAAGGCAAGAAAACACCGAGATTACAGAAATGTAGTCCCGGTGCTTTTCTGTTTACAGAAAGAATCCGCACATTCGTCTTTTCCGCCGCTCTGCGCTACAATGTGGATGAAAGGAGGCGATGAAAGAAATGCACTCTCTTGCCGAAGTCGAGGCGTTCTCCTACGGCTTTTGGCTCGCCGTCCGGCTGATGATCGAGGCGGGCATACCGCTCACTAAAGGAACTACATAACACACAGCGGCGGGATCGCTCCCGCCGCTGAAACTTTTATGTAATACATTTTTTGATAACTGCACGCACTTTTTCGGTGCTCTATTCTGTCGGAGCCTATATCTTTGTCCCGACAAATGGGAATTTGTCGAATACAATTATTTGATGTCGATCCAGATACCTGTATCATGAATTGACGCATCTTCTATACTTCTGTAAAATTTTTGCGCTTCATCGTTATTTGCCATTAAGGCAATCAGTACGCCCGCTCCTTGTCTTTTGCATTCTTCTCTTAACGCATTCAGCAATTTTTGCGCGACTTTATTGTGCCTCTCATTTTTCAAAACACATATCCAATCCAGATATACGCTGAAACAGGATGCGTCGCTCCTGCTGCTGATAAGAGAGGCGTCGATTCTTCCGATTACTTTGTCTTCTTTTACGGCGACAAATGAGAGCGCCGTATTGAACCGTTGATCGGAAAAGCTATGTTCTAATTGCAGCTTGTACTTTTCATCCGGTTCCCAAAAATATGTATCCGGTTCCTGTTTTCTGAGTTCCTTTTCAAAGGCAATTATCCGGTCTATATCTTTTTTTTCGAATTTTTTAATTACAATCATATTTTCTCCTCCGCAAAACCCGATTTGTCGGGATCATTTTACCATTTCATTATGAATATTTCAGCCTTATTCCCGTTACAGCTTGACCTTCAGCCGACACAGCCCGTGGCGTTCCTCGCGGTCGAAGACGGACTTAGGGAGCTGTGGGAGCTTCTTCTTTGAAAAGGTGGTTGAGCCGTAGAATGCGTTGAAGTTCGCCACCGGGAAGACCACGTATTCGCAGTCGTCCTGCTTGGTCTCCTCCACCAAATATTCCTTATATTCCTTGGAGGTATCGGCGGCGTCAAAGAAAAAGCGCCGGTCACCGTTTTTCCCCCCCCTTCGAGGCGGAAATGATGCCGAGCGCCGATATTTGTCTGATCACGTACTTCTGTTTTGCCATACCGCGCCTCCCGATTATTTACCGGAGAGCATTATATAACAAAAGTCGAAAAAAAGTCAAGATGGAGTATTTTGATAACAGCACGCACTTTTTGTGATATTAAACTCAAATACCGATATTCCTGACAGCAACTTGACAGCAGCTCGGAGCGTATATGGGGCAGATGGCGTCGCTCGCATCAGTTTTTTATAAAACTTGTAATAATCCTATTGACAAGTCGCGTCTTGTGTGTTATAATGCACTTGTAATCAATCGGGTTACAAGATCAAACGAATCAATTTCAAGGAGGATTCTATTATGAAAATCGCAGTAGTAGCAGCAAATGGGAAAGCAGGCAAGCTGATCGTAGAGGAAGCGGTAAATCGCGGTATGGACATCACCGCCATCGTCAGGGGAGAAAACAAGACCGTGGCCCCCAATGCCGTTGTGAAGGATCTGTTCGATCTTACAAGCGAAGACCTCGCCGGATTCGATGCCGTCGTTGACGCATACGGCAACTGGACGCCCGAAGCCATCGATCTCATCCCGGCGGCAACCGTCCATATGGCAAAAATCCTTTCCGGCAGTGACACACGCCTTTTGGTCGTAGGCGGAGCGGGCAGTCTTTACGTTGATCCCGAACACACGAAGACCGTTGTTGACGTGACACCGTTCCCCGAAGCGGCAATGCCCGTGGTGAACGGACACGGTAAAGCGCTTGAGGAACTTCGCAAGTTCGATAATGTGAACTGGACATACGTCAGCCCGGCGGGCGATTTTCGCGCCGACGGCGAAAGGACCGGAAAGTACATTCTGGGCGGTGAAGAACTGGTCCTCAACAGCAAGGGCGAAAGTGTGATCTCTTATGCCGATTATGCGATTGCCATGGTCGACGAAATTGAGTCAGGCAAGCATATCAAAGAGAGAATCAGCGTTGTTAGCGAGTAACAAATCTTGCAAAACTCATTGATTTTTTGCCTGTAATGTGGTATATTACAGGCGGGAGGCGATGATATGCAGATCTCAAGCAAATTCACGATAGGAGTCCATCTCCTTGCCGTTATAGATTATCTGGGCGAAGACGAAAAAGTGACCAGCAACGTTCTGGCGGGCAGTATTGGGGTAAACCCGGTCATTGTCAGGAACGTTATGGGAAATCTCAAGGAAGCTGGGCTTATCAGCATCAGTCAGGGCAGAAGCGGTATCGCGCTTGCGAAAAAGCCTGATCAGATCACCTTCTATGACGTATACAAGGCGGTTGACAGCGTGAATGACGACGGGCTGTTCCACTTTCATGAGAATCCAAATCCGGAATGTCCGATAGGAAAAAACATCCATAAGGCGATGGACTCAAAACTGGACAGAGTTCAAAAGTGTATGGAAGATGAGATGAGACAGATTACTCTTGCCGACGTGATGACGGATATTCAAAGTGAATTGAAAAAGGACTGATACAACGCCTCTGAGCCGTTATACTCAGAAGCGTTACTCTATGGACCGTATATTTGATAACTGCACGCACTTTTTACACAGCAAATGCAAGGCCGACGGGAAACCGCCGGTCTTGCTTTACGTTAAGGTGAGGACATTTGTGTTATTGTCACAAAAATTTGGGGCTTTTCGCAAAAAAAAGACGCGGAACGTTGCGTTGTGTGGTTGACAAAACCGAAATAACGTGCTATAATTTAATAATGAGTTAGCCGCGGCTAACTCATGTGTGGCCTATATGAGCTCTGAAAGGTGACTTTGCGATTATGAAAGAGTATAAAGCCGAATGATGGATTACTACGCCCTTGAGATGCAGGGCGCCGTGCTCGACCGGACGAAAACGCTCGGCTGCGGCGGCGGAAGGAACGCGTGCGAGCTTTTGAAAAAGTATCCGTCCGCCAAGGTCACGGCGCTTGATTATTCCGCTCTTTCCGTGGAAAAGGCGAAGGAATATAACAAAAATATGATCGCGTCGGGCAGGTGCAAAGTCGTTCAGGGCAACGTCGCAGAGCTGCCGTTTGCGGACGGTAGTTTCGAGCTTGCCACGGCGTTTGAGACCGTCTATTTCTGGCCCGGTATAGAGAAATGCTTTGCCGGGGTGTGCCGCGTTCTGAAAACCGGCGGGACGTTCCTTATCTGCAACGAATCCGACGGGATGGACGAAACGAGCCTCAAATTCGAGAAGATCATCGACGGGATGAAATGCTATACCGCAAAGCAGCTTGAAAACGCGCTGAGATCGGCGGGATTCGGAGAAGTTCGTTCCGTTCATCATCCGAAAAATCCGTGGATAACGATGATCGCAAGGAAATAACGGGTATTACGGGGCGAAAGCCCTTGATTTTAAGGGTACGAGTTAGCCTACGCTAACAAGGAGGAACTATGTTTATCGAAGTAAAAGATGCAAAGAAGCAGTACGGCGAAGGAGAGGCGGCGGTATATGCGCTTGACGGCGTGGATCTGTCGCTTGAAAAAGGAAAGATATGCGTGATCCTCGGACCGTCGGGCTCGGGCAAAAGCACGCTTCTGAATATGATAGGCGGACTTGATTCCCTCGACTCCGGGGAGATCAGAATCGACGGGCTGAATATCACAAAGCTTTCGAAGAAGGCGCTGACTTCTTACCGCAAGCAGAGCGTGGGATTTATCTTTCAGTTCTACAACCTCATCCCCGATCTGACGGTCGAGGAAAACGTGCAGGTGGTGGCGGAGATTGCCGATAAGCCGCTCGATATGGACGAGATACTTACCGCGCTCGATATTGAAAAATACCGTTACCGCTTCCCGCGGGAGCTGTCGGGCGGTCAGCAGCAGCGCGTCGCCATCGCCCGCGCGATGGTGAAGAATCCGAAGCTGCTTTTGTGCGACGAGCTGACCGGCGCGCTCGATACCAAGTCCTCCCGTTCGGTGCTGAGATTCATTGAAAAGATCAACCGCGAGTACGGCACGACGACGCTGATCATCACCCACAACGAGGCGATAGCGGAGATGTCGGACGTTGTGGTGCGCATCAAGGACGGCATGGTCGATTCCGTGACGGAAAACGCGTCGAAGAAGACCGCCGATGAGATAGAGCTGTGAGGCTGAAATATGAAACTGAATAAGCGCTATACGCGAAATATCAAAGCGAATCTGCCGTTTTACGTCTCGGCGTCCGTCCTCACGATGGTGACGCTTCTGATGTTCTATCTTTTCTACATTGCCGGGACGGGTATCAACCGCTATGGTGACGAATTCTTTGAAAAATACAAGCGCGAGGACGCGACCTTCACGACGTATAAGGAGATCCCGGACGAAGAGATCGAAAAGCTTGAACAGAAGTATTCCGTGACGCTTGAAAAAGAGCGTTTCGCCGGCGTCGACGAAGGCGGTCACCGCGTGCGGGTGTTTTGTCCGAACGAAAAGATCGACCTTTACGAAATACAGGACGGGCGGGATATTAATTCCGACGATGAAATACTGATCTCCGCCGGTTACGCGGTCGAGAACGGCGTGAAGCCGGGCGACGTGATAAGGATCAAAGGCAAAGATTACACCGTCGCGGGCACGTTCCTTCGCCCGGATTACCTCTATATGGTCGAGAACGTGTCTGACGACTATAAAAACGTCACGACGTTTTTCCTCTGCTATATGACCCCCGCAGAGTTTGAAGCGCGGTTCGGGGGCGGCAGTATAAACAATAAGGTCATCTACACCGAAAAAACCGACGAGGCGGCGTTCCGCCGGGCGGTCAACGAGGATTATTTTATGTCCTCATACCTGTCCGCCGACGGAAACATGCGTATCACCTTCGTGCACGAGCAGGCGGATATGTTCATCATGTCATCGTGGTTCATCCTCGTGATCTTCCCGCTTCTCACCGTCGCGCTCGTCTGCATCCTGCTCGGGCGAAGGATCCGCGCGGAGCAGAAACTGATCGGCACGCTTTCGGCTATGGGATATGAAAGATCGAAGCTGATGCGGCATTACAGCCTTTACGCCGTTATCCCCGGCGTCGTCGGCGGACTTCTTACCTCCGTCGTGGCGCTGATCCTCGCGCGTCCGTTCGGCTCGCTCGGACTTGCGGACTACGAGCCGATGAAGCCCGATTTCACGCTCCCGGTATGGGTCGCGATCGCGGGAGTCGTGATACCGACGGCGATCTATTACGCCGCCGCGATGCTCCGCGTGAGAAAACTGTTGAAAGCCGACACGGTGGATCTTCTTTCCGGCAAGGTAGGCGCGGACGCGAAGAGCCGCAAAATACTCTCGCACAGAAAAACGACCGTAAAACGCAAATTTGCCGTCAGACAGCTGCTCGGAAGCCCCGGGCGCAGCTTCGTTATTTTCCTCGGGATATTCCTCGGCGCGATGATCGTCGCCTTCGCCTTCTCTTTCATCGACTCGGTCCGGGCGGTTGGCAAAGAGGCGCACGGCGAATTCGGCAGCTTCAAATACGAATATATCCTGAATTCTCTTGAAAACGGCAAGCCGGAGGACGGCGAGGCGATGCTCGCCCTGCAATACGAAAACGAAAGATCGAGCCGTTTCTCGCTTCTCGGGCTCGACCGTGACGCGACGCTCTGGAACCTCGTCACCGTCGACGGCGATAAAGCCGACCTTGAAAACGGATTTTATGTAAGCACCCTCTGCGAGGCGACGTTCGGCGTGCACAAGGGCGACGAATTTACCTTCCGCTCTATCGCAACGCTTGAAGAGGAGACCGTGAAGATCGACGGGGTGATAAAGAACGGCTATCAGAGCTATCTTCTCACCTCGCGTGAGAAGGCGGCGAAGATCGCCGGGATAGACGAAAAGAGCTATAACGCGGTGCTTGCCAGTAAAGCGCTTGATTACAAAAGCGACGAGGTGACAGAGATCATATCAGACAAAACCTACGAAACGCAGATGGAGAATATGATGACCGCGATGGGCGGACTGATCTACGCTTTTATGATAATCGGCATGATCGTCTGTATTGCCGCGCTTTACGCGACGATCAACACGATGATCACCGAGAACGGACACAATATCTCCATGCTTAAAGTCCTCGGATTTGAGGACAGGCGCATCGACAGTATGATCCTCTCGTCAAATCACCTTCTTCTCATCCCCGGCATCGTCCTCGGTATCGCCGCCGCATACGGAGTTATGGCGTGGTACTGCAAAGAGTTCGTGGAGGTCGAGCATATCATCATCCCGGCGACGCTTTATCCGCAAAGCATCCTTTACACCGCGCTCATAACTTTGGCAAGCTACGTCATCTCACTTTTGCTCCTGCGCCGCAAGATCGGCAAGACCGATATGATCGAGGCGCTGAAGGACGGGAGGGAGTGATATTATGAAAAACAGCGACCATCTTCCGCTTTACGGCGTCGGTCCCCTTTACGGGGCAATCACGGTCACGCTCACCGTTGCCGGCTGCGTTGCCGGAAGTCTTGTTCATTTCGGTAGAGTGCCACAGATGAAGATACCGTTTTTGATCTTAGGGATACTTCTTATCGTTTACGGTGTATCTTTATGGATCCGCGCCGTGCTCGTGGCGAAGCTCGACGACAACATCAAAGAAAACCGCCTTGTGACGGGCGGGGTGTACGCGCACGTACGCAATCCGATCTACTCGGCGATCATGTTCGCCTGTACCGGAGCATTGTGTATCACAGGTAATCTGCTTTTTCTGCCGCTGTTCTTCGTCTTTTGGGCGCTTATGACCGTGATGATGAAAAATACCGAGGAAAAATGGCTGACTGAACGTTTCGGAAAAGAATATATAAACTACTGCAAACGAACAAACCGCGCCATCCCGTGGTTTGCGAAGAAAGGAGACAAAAAATGAAGCAAAAAAAGCAAAGCGACGTTGCGGCTCTTCTCGGCTACGCCGGGAAGTACAAGGGACTGACCTTTTTGGGGCTGACCCTGTCTGCCGTCGCTATGATACTCGGCATGGCGCCGTATATCTGCATCTGGCTCGCGGCGCGGGATCTGATCGCCGCGGCGCCGGATTGGAGCGCGGCGAAGGAGATCTCAAAATACGGCTGGATGGCGTTCGCCTTTGCCTTCGGAGGTATCATCGTCTATTTCTGCGCGCTGATGTGCACGCATCTGGCGGCGTTCCGCACGGCGACGAATATCCGTAAGCAGGGTGTGGCTCACCTGATGAAAACGCCGCTCGGATTTTTCGACAGCAACGCATCGGGACTGCTGCGCAACCGTCTTGACGGAGGCGCTTCCGAGACCGAAACGCTGCTTGCCCACAACCTTGCCGACATCGTCGGCACCGTGGCGATGTTCATCGGGATGCTGGTTCTGATGTTCGTTTTCGACTGGCGTATGGGGCTTGCCTGCCTGCTTGCCGCCGTGATCTCGGTCGGAGCCATGTTCACGATGATGGGCGGCAAAAACGCCAAGCTGATGGCGGAATACCAGGCGGCGCAGGACGTGATGAGCAAAGCCGGCACCGAATACGTGCGCGGTATCCCGGTGGTGAAAGTCTTTCAGCAGACAGTATATTCGTTCAAAGTGTTCAAAGCGGCGATCGACGATTACAGTACGAAAGCGCAGAAATACACAGACGGCGTCTGCCGCGTTCCCCAGTCGGTCAACCTCACCTTCACCGAGAGCGCGTTCATCTTCCTTGTCCCGGCGGCTCTTTTGATTGCGCCTTCCGCGCTTTCGGGCGGCAACTTTGCCGGATTCGTTACCAACTTCGCGTTCTACGCCGTCTTCTCGGCGATCATTTCCACGGCGCTCGCGCGGATCATGTTCGCCGCGTCGGGTACGATGCTGGCGAAGACCGCGCTCGGGCGCATAAATACCGTAATGGATGCGCCGACGCTTGAAGTCACCTCTTCACCTCAGCAACCGAAGGACAACGGCGTGGAATTCAAAGACGTCACCTTTACCTACGATGGCGCGGACCATCCCGCGCTCGATCACGTTTCCTTCAAGGTCGAGCCCGGGCAGATGGCGGCACTGGTCGGTCCGTCGGGCGGCGGCAAGACCACGGCGGCAAGTCTGATCCCGCGTTTCTGGGACGTTTCGTCCGGCGAAGTGCTTGTCGGCTGCGTGAACGTCCGGGACATAGACCCGCATGTGCTGATGGACAAGGTGGCGTTCGTTTTTCAGAATACCCGCCTTTTCAAAACGTCGATCCTCGAAAACGTACGCGCCGCGCGCCCGGGTGCATCGCGTGAGGAAGCCGAGGCGGCGCTTCACGCGGCGCAGTGCGACGATATTCTTGAAAAACTGCCGAACGGTATCAACACAGTCATCGGCTCGGAGGGAACGTATCTTTCGGGCGGAGAACAGCAGCGCGTGGCGCTGGCACGGGCAATTTTGAAGAACGCGCCGATCATCGTGCTGGATGAGGCGACGGCGTTCGCCGACCCCGAAAATGAAGCGCTGATTCAGAAGGCGCTGAAAACGCTCACAAAAGGCCGCACCGTCATCATGATCGCGCACCGTCTCTCCACTGTGGTCGGCGCGGACAAGATCATCGTTCTCGATAACGGCAAGGTCGCCGAGGAAGGCACGCACGCGGCGCTCTCAGTCGGCGGCGGACTGTACGAACGGATGTGGAAAGAATACAATCAGGCGGTCACGTGGAAGATCGCGTCCGGGAAGGAGGGAGACTGAATGTTCGGAGAAAACCTGAAAAAGAAATACGCCCTGACCGATAAAGGCGTTCTCAATACAAAAAAAGGCGCCGTATGGACGGTCGTCGTCAATCTCATTATGATGGCGGGTATGGGGATCCTGTATTTAATGATGCAAAACTATATGGACACGCTGACGGACGGCGCGGCGCTCCCCAACGCCTGGCTTTTTGTCGGTCTGCTCCTTGCGTTCGTCGTACTGTCTTTCGTCACGCATCTCCAGCAGTACCGCACCACCTACGGGCTTGTGTATAACGAAGTGCGCGACACGCGCCTCACCCTCGCGGAACGGCTGCGCCGTCTGCCGCTGGGATGGTTCGGCAAGCGTGATATCGCGGACCTGACGACAACGGTGATGGACGACGTCAACCGCCTGGAACACGTTTGGTCCCACTGCCTCGGGTATCTTTACGGCGCGTATATCTCCACGGCGATCATCGCCGTTATGCTGTTCATTTACGACTGGCGTATGGCGCTTGCCTGCCTGTGGGGCGTGCCGGCGGCGTTCGCGCTGCTGTTCGGCAGCCGCAGGATATCAAAGCGCAATTCAGAAAAGCTGAAAGCCGACTCCGTCGCCGTTTCCGACGGGATCCAGGAATCCCTTGAAAACGTCCGCGAGATCCGCGCGACCAACCGCGAAGAGCAATATCTCGAAGGTCTTTTCAAAAAGATCGACAAGCGGGAAAAGACAAATGTAAAGGGAGAACTTGTCACCGGACTGTTCGTCAACGGCGCGTCGGTAATCATGCGGCTCGGCGTGGCGACGACGATCCTTACCGGCGCTTCGCTCGTGCTTTCCGGCAAGATCGACTTTATGCTGATGTTCATGTTCCTTATGGTCATCACCCGCGTTTATGCGCCGTTCGATCAGAGCCTCGCGCTCATCGCCGAGATGTTCATGTCGCAGGTATCAGCCGCGCGTATCAATGAGATCTACGATACGCCGAGCGCGGAAGGCGCGAACGAATTCAACCCCGAGGGACACGATATCGTGTTCGATAATGTCAGCTTTTCCTACGACGATCACGAGGTGCTTTCCGGCGTCAGCTTCACCGCGAAAGAGGGCGAGATCACGGCGCTGGTCGGTCCTTCGGGATCCGGCAAAAGCACCTGCGCCCGCCTTGCGGCGCGCTTGTGGGACGTGACAGGCGGCTGTATCAGGGTCGGAGGCGTGGATATCTCCACCGTCGATCCGGAGGTGCTTCTCACGGATTACTCTATGGTGTTTCAAGACGTCGTGCTGTTTGACGACACCGTCATGGAAAACATCCGCCTCGGCAAACACGGGGCGACGGACGAAGAAGTCCTTGCGGCGGCGAAGGCGGCAAACTGCGACGAGTTCGTGATGAAAATGCCGGAGGGATGCAAAACGCCCATCGGCGAAAACGGCGCTAAGCTTTCGGGCGGCGAGCGTCAGCGTATCTCTATAGCCCGCGCGCTTCTGAAAGACGCGCCTATCGTGCTTCTCGACGAGGCTACGGCGTCGCTGGACGTGGAGAACGAAACAAAGGTACAGGGCGCCCTGTCGCGGCTGCTCGCCGGCAAGACGGTGCTGGTCATCGCCCACCGTATGCGCACCGTCGAAGCGGCGGATAAGATCGTCGTCCTCAAAGACGGGAAGGTCGCGGAGGAAGGCTCGCCGAAAAAACTGTACGCAAATGAAAACGGCATTTTCCGCCGTATGGCGGATCTGCAGGCAAAGAGCGCGGAATGGAGCGTTTGAAAAAGGAGATTTTTATGAAACCCGACTACAAAAACTGGATGCCTGAAGGAATGGTGCTCGGCACGCTTGCCGGAACCCTCGTATGCCTTGCGCTCTTCATTGTTTTCGGCTGTACCGGACTTGTTTCCGGTACGGCAAAGACTGTGCTGTTCGTCGTTTTTCTTGTGGCGACAGTCATTTGCGCCTGCGTGACTATATGGATGGCGCTGATGTACCGCGCGTTCGATTACAACGGTCGACGCAAAATGTCAAAGCAGATCATTGAAGGCATCGCGGAATACGTGAAGCTCCCCGACGGAGGCAAATGCCTTGACGTAGGCTGCGGCAGCGGCGCGCTGACGATCGCCTGTGCAAAGCGCAATCCGAACGCCTCCTTTGTCGGCATCGACCGCTGGGGCAAGGAATACGCCTCGTTCAACAAGCCGCTGTGTGAAAGAAACGCGAAAGCTGAAAACGTGAATAACGTCTCCTTCCGGCAGGGCGACGCGACAAAGCTCGATTTTGCGGATGGAACGTTCGACGCGGTGACGAGCAACTACGTCTACCACAATATCCCGTCAAAAGACCGTCAGACGATCCTGCTTGAAACGCTGCGCACACTTAAAAAAGGCGGCACGTTCGCGCTGCATGATATATTCTCCAAATCGAAATACGGCGATATGCAGGTGTTTGTAAAAAAGCTGAAGGATATGGGTTATGAAAAAGTTGATTTGATCGACACGACGTCCGGCAGATTCATGACCCCGTTTGAAGCAAAGTGGATGGGTCTTTCCGGCTCCGCCTTGCTCGTCGGCAGAAAATGACGGAATAATCATAAACTACAGTTTTTGATAACTGCACGCACTTTTTACACAGCATAGGCAAGGCCGACGGGAAACCGCCGGTCTTTTCTTATGCCCAAAATCAAAAAGGAGGTGATGTCTATAAGGGCATCCGGCTGAAAAGCCAAACAAATGACAGCGTGTGAATGACAGAACAAACTAAAAATCAGACAATCGGGAGAGACCGACAGGAGGCAAAATCCATGAAACAATTCAAAGACAAGTTCATCATCGGCATCGATCACGGTTACAGGAACATCAAAACCGCTGACCATGTATTTAAGACCGGCGTACCTGACGCAGAACAATACGTGTCGTAAGTACAGAAAAGAAGAACGGTGTAACCCCGTTCAAACGGGATTACACCGGTTCTTCTTAAAAAACATCCTTATCACGGTCGGGCAAAATCCCTTCCGTTTTTGTTATTACGTCATTCCGCTTTTGAGATCGTTCCGAGGACGAGTCCGAGGCAGCGGATGTCGTCGTTTTCGGAGAAGACTATATCCTTGTAATCCGGGTTGATCGAGCGGAGGCGGTCTCCGCCGAATTTCTTTATGTAGCTTTCACCGTTATAGAGGAATATACCGATCTTGCCGACGGGTATCTCGCCGCAGGATTCGACTATCACGACGTCGCCGTCGAAGAAGCGCGGCTCCATACTGTTGCCGGAGACGCGGACGGCGTAGTCCGCGCGGTCGGTCACGTCGTTCACGACGAGCTGGATCGACTGTGAATGCGTCGAGTCGAGGAACGATCCGCAGCCGGCGGATACCGGCACGTCGTAAATGAATATTTTCCGCTTCAGACCTATGTCGGACGCGGCGCGTCTCGCCTCCGCCTCCATGCGGGATAATTCCGCGTCAGCCGTTTTCATCACGGCGTCCCGTCCCCTCGCGTCGAGCCTGGCGAATTTTTCTGACAGAGCGGAGAAGCCCCCGTAGTCCTCGCCGCCGCAAAGGTATTTGACCGATGTGCCGAGCGCGGACGCTATTTTTTCCAGCGTGTCGAGCTTCGGCTTATCCGTCTGCCCGGAGAGCAGCTTGTTCAGAGTGCCGAGCGGAACGCCCGAGCGCTGCGAAAGCTCCTTTGTATTTATATGAGTTTCTTTTTTAAGTTCCTTTACGCGGTCGTACCATTCCATGACGTACCTCTCTGCATGAATATCTTTTTCATCCGATCATATGATATATCAAGAAAGACGATTTGTCAATAGGTTTTCGGAAAAAAATCGGGAAAATTTATCAAAAACTATTGACAAATACCGAAAACGGTAGTATAATAGGGTCAGAAATCAACCGAAAACGGTTAAAAATGGAGAAAAATCATGGATAGCATCAGAAATCCGATATCAATAAACGTAAGAGAAAAAGAAAGGATCACCGCGGGCGAGGTAATGTCCGCGCTCGGTGAGGTGCTCGGTTCGTTCTTCGCCTTCATCCTCTACATCGCGGAATATGCCGTCAGCTCGGTGTACCGCTTCTTCGCGTCGGAAAAAGCGTCGTACCTGCTCGGCAGATATAAAAAGGTCGTGTGCGGTATTTCGGCTCTCTTCGCCGTTTTCGCCGCGGTCGGCGTGATCGGCGGCATGGAAGCGGGGCTCGTTTCTCTCGCTGTCGGGGCTCCCGTGTTCCTGATCCTCTGCGGCGCCGTGAAGCTGCTCAGCGGAAATTGAAAGCCGGATAAAAGAGAAGACGCCCCGCGCGTCTTCTTTTTTTGCCGCTGATCGCGTCCTGTTTGTTTGATATGCGGCAAAAACGCTTTGAAAATTATAAAAAAATTGTAAATCTTAATAAAATTCACGCCGGCGCTATTGATTAAAATTATCTTTAATGATATAATGTAGCGGTAAAAGAGCCGTTACCGGGCTGTAACGGCCATATCAATCACGGGTTTTCCCGTCTGGAGGTCATTTTCATGAAGAAGTTGATTGCTTTGATCCTTTGCCTTGCGACCGTTCTTACGGTCCTTGCGTCCTGCGGATTCGATCCGGACGAAAAGGGTGCTGTCGTCAATATGTATCTTTTCAATGAGATACGTAACTTTGACCCGCTCTACGCGTACACTAACGCGTCGTCCGTTGAATACGACGGTGATACGAGCGGTAACGGACAGTTCCTCTCCAAGCTCAACGCCAACGCGGAGGCGGTGGAGCTTCTCGGACTTTTGTACGAGGGACTTTTCAGACTCAGAGCTGACGGCAAAGTTGAAAAAGCGCTTGCGAAAAGCTATGAATACATAAAGAAGGAAGACAGCAAGAAGCCGGAGAACAATTCGTATATGCTCCGCATCACCCTGAGGAACACAAGGTGGAGCGACAATACGAAGGTCAGCGCCGACGACTTCATTTTCACGGTCAAACGTATACTTGAGTGCGACACGACCTGTGACGCCGCCGTCATGCTGTACGACATAAAGAACGCGAAGGACGTCAAGAACGGCAATGCTTCGATCGACGATCTCGGCATTTCCTCGCCCGACTCGACCACGATAGAGATCGAATTCGAGCGCGATATAGACCTTGACCTCTTCCTTGAGACGCTTGCGAGCCCGATGCTCGTACCGCTGCGTGAGAACAAGGTGCACGCCGCTCAGGTCGACGATAAGGGCGACCTTATATACAACGGCGGCCAGCCCGCGTACAGCAACGACTGGGCTACCGTCGCCACGTCTCTCGTCTGCTCCGGTCCTTTCTTCATAAGAAAGCTCGAATCGGACCTCAACAAGGAATGGGTGCTTGAGAGAAACAAGTATTACAACGCAAATCCCGATAAGGAAGAACGTCCCGACAAATACGTCACGCCTTACAGGATAGTCATCCACTATGATTTCACACTTGAGGACGTAATAAATTCTTATAATGAAGGCACTCTGTTCTACGTCGGTTCGCTGACGCCCGAGCAGTTTGCCGAATACGAGAGCAAGCTTACGATCAACGATACGTTCGCGGTCGGCGCGTTCGTGTTCAACCCGAACACCGAGCTCACTCAGAATCCCGCCGTCAGACGCGCGCTGTCCCTTGCACTCGACAGAAACGAGATAGCCAAATTCGTCACGGGCTCCGTACCGGCGACCGGTCTCATCCCGCCCAAGGTATACGATACCGGCAGAAAGACCTCATACCGCGAGCACTACGGCTCCGTCCTTGAAAGCACGGCTGACGTTGACGCGGCGAAAGCTTTGCTTAAATCCGCGGGAGTCAGCGGCGGCGAGCTTACGATCCTCGTCCGTACGTTCACGAAGAACGACGAGCAGGGAATGGCGGCTTACGTCAAATCTCAGTGGGAGAAGCTCGGCTTCAAGGTAACTCTTGACGAAAGAGGACGCAACGTATTCCAGAGCAAATACAACGAGGGCAGCTACGACGTGATTTACACCGACTGGCAGGCTTATTCGGTAAGAGCTTTCAACATGGTAGCCCCGTTCTCGATCAATTATTCCGGTACGGCTCTTGATACTGATCATCAGAACTACGATCCGAAGCCCAACAGCACCGGTTATTCGGATCCCGCGTACGACGCCATTATAGAAGAGGCGGCGGCACTCGCGGAGGGCTCACGCGAAAGGAACGACAAGGTCAACGAGGCGGAGAAGAAGCTCATGGAAGACATGCCGCTCATCCCGCTCATATTCTACCGCGACTACTATATGGCGAGCAAGGAGCTCTCCGGAATAAAAGATACGTACTTCAACTTCAAGGTCCTTACGAAGATGAAGCTCAAGAATTATAAGAAATATCTGCCCGCCGAGGATACAGAAGCCGAAGAAACGGCGGAATAAAACAGAATAAAATAAAAGGTGATCGGAATGTCAGGTAAGCTTAAGATCGGAGTTTTCGGCGGCGCACGCGGACAAACGATGATAGACGTTCTGCTCGATCACCCTGACGCTGAACTGGCAGCGGTGTGTGATAAATACACACCGCTCCTTTCACAGGTCAGGGAAAAAGCGGAAGCTCACGGGCTGGACGTCGCCATTTACGAGTCGTTCGAGCAGTTCATAAAGCACGATATGGACGCGGTCGTTCTCGCAAACTACGCGACGGAACACGCGATATACGCCGTGAAGTGCCTTGAAGCCGGAAAGCACGTTTTGTCGGAGGTGCTTCCGTGCGAGACCGTCGCTCAGGCGGTCGAACTCATAGAAGCGGTCGAGAAGACCGGACTTGTTTACTCATATGCCGAAAACTACTGCTATATGCTGCACACATTTGAGATGTGGCAGAGATACAAGAGGGGCGATATCGGTGCTGTTACGTACGGCGAGGGAGAATATATCCACGACTGCGCCGGCATCTGGCCTCAGATAACGTACGGAGAGCGCGACCACTGGAGGAACAACCTTTACTGCACGTACTACTGCACCCATTCGGTCGGACCGCTTATAACGATGACAGGGCTGCGCCCCGTCTCCGTCGTCGGCTTCGAGTGCCCTCCGCCCGAGGAGATGAAGAGGCTCGGCGCCTATTTCGGCGCGGGCATCGAGATGGTCACGCTTGAGAACGGCGCCGTGCTGAAGAGCATACACGGTCATCTCAAACGCGAGCCGGGAAGTGTGAACTATGAGCTTTACGGAACAAAGGGTATGATGGAGACCGGCAGGCAAGCCGTCAACAAGCCGCTTTACGTCTACCGCGAGAGCGACAGGATATGCGTCGGCGCCTGGGAGGATTATTCGCCGGAGCCGAAGATAGCCGCGGAATACGCAAAGAACTTCGAAGGCCACGGCGGTTCGGATTTTTATCCGACGCATCTTTTCATACAGAAGATCCTCGGGCGTCCCGAAGGGCTTGAGTGGTCGATCGACGTTTACACAGCCGTATCCATGGGACTTTGCGGCATATTCGCCTACAGATCGGTGCTTGAAGGCAACAAACCGATGCGGATACCGGATCTGCGCGATCCCGCCGTCCGCGAGCTCTTCAGACACGACGTCAAATGCACGAACAAAAATATCGCACACGGCACGGATCTTCTGCCGAAAACGTCTTTCGGAGAAGCCGACATACCCGACGAGGTATACGAGCACGTAAGACAGCTCTGGATCGACGGAAAGCCGGGAGAATGAAAACAAGCGGCCGGGACGATGTTCCCGACCGCTTTTTGCGTGTATGACGGGCACGCCGTCAATCTGTGGTGAAAGTCCACGTGGGGCGTAGTTGCCGACGAACCCCAAAGCGACTCCCAAGGTTTGCACCGC
>CACYWW010000028.1 GCA_902778145.1 uncultured Ruminococcus sp. | reverse complement strand
TTTGCTCGGCGCAGATTTTTTGGGCACCGCAAACCGGATGTAAGGCCGGCTTTCCGGCCGCGCCCCCTCAGATACTTCTGAGGGAGGGGTAAGAGGGGGATAGGGGGAGTTTTGAGGGGTGGGGCTCCCCCGGCGTTGAGGCCGCAGGGCACGAACGGTCGAGGTGCGGACTTCATCGGCAAGACCCGTTGATCACCGATCACCGCGTTTGAATTCGGACCGGATCCTTCACTGTGCCCGGGATGACAGGGTGTTTTTTCGTTCACAAAAAATTTTAATTTTTCTTTCCCCGCCTCTTGACATTTACGGGAGTTGATTGTATAATAACTTGTACGGCTTGTGCCGGCGCATGCATATCATTATTTTCGGAGACGGATATGAAGATCGATCTTACGCCCATATTGAACGGTGAAGTGAAAGAACTCCCTTTTACGTTCACGGAAAACGTTCCGGCGGAGACCCTCGAAAGCCGTTTCAAGGGGCTTGATATGGCGCCGGACGGCGATGTCACGGTGAGCGGAAAACTCACCGATATATCCGGATACTACGAGATCTCGCTTGACGCTTCCCTGCGCTGTGCCACTCACTGTGCGCGCTGCGGCAAAGAGATGAACACAGTCTGCACCTGCAGCCTGCGTCTCATCGCCTCCAAGGACGCGGAGAGAGCCGAAGATGAGGGATATATCGTTTATTCCGACCGTGAGATCGAGCTTGACGGACCCGTGTACGAGGAGCTTTCCATCAGCTTCCCGTCGAAGCCGCTCTGCAAGGAAGACTGCAGGGGATTGTGTCCCGTGTGCGGTGCGGATCTGAATACCGAAAGCTGCGAACACAGCGAAAAAGAAGAAAAAGACACTTTATAAGGAGGTGCGGATAAATGGCAGTACCGAAGAGAAAAGTCAGCAAGGCAAGACGTGACAGAAGACGCTCCAACGTCTGGAAGCTCGATATGCCCGGCATGACCAAATGCCCCAAGTGCGGCGAGTACAACCTGAGCCACAGAGTGTGCAGAGCTTGCGGTTATTACGACGGCAAGCAGATAATAAAGGTCGAAGACTGATGACAAACCGAGTTCCTTCCGGCTGACCGTTAGGGACTCCTTTTGTTAAAAACAGAGAAGCTCCGTCCCCCGAAGCGGCTTTACGCCGCGGGCGCCGTCAGATCGGCGGGCTTTATGCCGGGTCGAGGAAAGTGCCGTGAAAACCGTGCCGCAACGTCAATTACCGTTACAGTCGGAATGCTTGGCGGAGCTTGATATCAAAGCATTTCCCGTGAGGCGGGGAGTATGTTTTGGCGGCGGGGAAAGCACCGCTTTCTTTTGCCGCGCAGAATTTTGTCGGAAACACAGCCTCAGGCTGTGTTTTTTATTACAGAAAGGACTTAAGAAAAATGAAAAAAATCAGGATGATCACAGCCGTCACGCTGATAGCCGTTATACTCGGTTCGCTTCTCACCTGCTTTGCGGAAGAAGCTCCCGGAAAAGCGTACGTCACGATATCAGACGGAAAAACCGTCGTCGCCGCGATGAAAGAGGTCGACGTGACCGATAAGGACGAAGACGGAAAGACAACGATAAACGACCTTCTCATAGCGATCCACGAGACCGACTGCAAAGACGGCTTCGCGTCCGTGAACGGAGACTACGGTCTGTCCATCACAAAGCTCTGGGGCATCGAGAACGGCGGCGGCTACGGTTTCTACCTCAACGATCAGATGGCTTCCAGCCTCGCCGACGAGGTCAAAGCGGGCGATTCGCTCTACGCTTACGTTTACTCCGACACCACCGCTTATTCCGACGCCTACTCCTTCTTCGATCAGAAGACCGTTTCCGATCAGGGCGGCAAGGAGATAACGCTCACCCTCAAATACGTTTCCGGCCTCGATGAGAATTACGCTCCGGTGTTCTCCGCGCTCGAAGGCGCCGACATCACCGCGGACGGCAAGGATCTCGGAGTCAGGACCGACGCGGAAGGAAAAGCGACCGTGACTCTTCCCGACGCTTCCGCTCTCATAAGCGCTCATAAGGAAGGCGTCGTCCTTGTTCCGCCGGTACTCGTTTCTTCCGTTACCGCTCCCGCCACTACCGAGGCTGATACCGATGGTACGACCGCCGCTCCCGCAGCGACCGGCGACGTAACGACCGGCGCCTCCGGCAGCGGTTCCGGCAGATCGTCCTCCACCGTATGGATCGTCATAGCCGTTATCGTCATTGCTCTCGTCTGCGTAGGCGTGATAGCAAGAGGCAAAAAGAAAAACGGCGCAAATTGAAAAAACTTCTCGTCATTATCCTCGCGGCAATAACGCTTATCCCCGTTGCCGCGGGGATATCTGTTAATACGGAGCGTCCGTGGTATGCCGACGGTCTGTCCGAACTTGAAAAAAGGCTCGCCGACGATCCGGAATCCGGCTGCTTTGCCGCGATCGCGATCCGCAAATACGATCCCGATGCCGATCTCACCGCTTTCGGACGGCTCATCGCCTCAAAGGAAATGCCGGTGAACACGGTGACGGCGATGAAATACGCGCTGACAGTGTACGCCTGCGGAGTACGCGGCAGCATATACGACGACATAGGACACGACAGGATAGCCGAGGCTCAGAGCACGTCGGCGCTCGTCTTCTCCCTTCACCTCAAGAACATAGGCTACGATACGGGTATGACAGCGGACGAGCATATAGAGCGTCTTCTTTCGCGCCGCGTCGAGGGAAGCGGGTTCCCGACAGTCGGGACGACCCCGGATATCGACATGACGTCAATGGCGATACAGGCGCTCGCGCCTTATAAAAAGGACCCCGTGATCGCCGCCGCGATCGAAGAAGGCCTCGCCTTCATATCGTCGCGTCAGAGCGATACGGGAGCGTTCCGCTACTTCAACAGCGAGAACTGCGAAAACTGTGCGCAGGCGATAATAGCGCTGACGTCCCTCGGCATAGATCCCGAAAAGGACGGACGGTTCATCAAAAACGGGAATTCGGTGTATGACGCGCTCCTGTCATACAGGCTGGAAAACGGCAGGTTCGAGCATATACTCGGCAGCGGCGAGAACGCCACGGCGACCGCGCAGGCGTACTGTGCGCTCGTGAACATGGACCGCATGACGCCGTTCTACGTCGTCGACGCGCCGTCGAAAACCGTCGATATATCGGAACAGTCGGAAAAAGCCGGTCTGAGCCTTACCGCTGTCCTTGTGATCGCCGTGATCGCGGCGGGCGCCGTCGTGTGCGTCATATTTGCGTTCATGCGTAAAAAACGCGTATGGGATTACGTGATCGTCGCGGTGATAACGGCTGCCGTCGCGGTATTTCTCGCGGTTTCCGGCGTCAGGACCGGAAAAGATTATTTCTCATCATCTGACGACATAAAGGTCACCGGACACGTCACTTTCTCGGTCGACTGCTCGCTTGTCTCCGACAGGGAGATGATAAAGCCCGTGACGGTCGGCATACAGGACGGCGACACGGCGTATTCAGTTCTGATAAGAGCCTGCCGTCAGAACGGTCTGACCGTCATAAACGCCGGCTCCGCTGTTTCACCGTATATAACCGGCATCGGAGATCTGTACGAGGCGTCGTTCGGTCCGACGTCCGGCTGGGGCTACCGCGTAAACGGCAAGGCTCCGTCCGTCGGAGCAGGCGCTTACAGGCTGAGCGACGGAGACGTCGTCGAATGGATCTACGTGCCGGACGTCAGTTATCTCGGAGATTGAATATGATCTGGTTCGATAAATGCAACCCCTTCCCCGCCCTTTTCTACTTCATATCGGTAACGGTTTTGGCGGCGCTGTTCAACAACCCGTATCACACGGCGGTGACGCTCGCCGCCTCGATCGTGATGTTCGTTTTCATGCGCGGCAGGGCGCGGGTCGCGCTGTCGTTTTCAGTCGTCTTCGTACTGACGTTCATCGTCAACCCGCTCGTATCAAAAAAAGGCGCAACGCCGCTGATCTTCATCGGAAACGACCCGATCACGCTCGAATCGATAATATACGGACTCAATTCTGCCGCGATGATCCTCTCCGTCATGTTCCTGTTCTTCACGTTCACACGGCTGCTCGATTCGGAAAAGCTGCTTTATCTGCTTTCTCCGTTCTCCGCGTCCGCCGCGATGACAGTCTCCGCGGTGCTCAGGTTCGCGCCGCTGTACCTGCGTCAGGCGAGGCTGATCTCCGCGCAGCAGAAGGTGATCGGCGCCGAGGGCGGCAGAAGCATCCCCGAAAGACTGAGATCGGGCGTGCGCGTCTTCTCCGCTCTTTCGACGTGGGCGCTCGAGAACGGGATCATCGCCGCCGATTCAATGGCGTGCCGCGGATACGGGACCGGGAAACGGACGTTTTTCTCGTTTTTCGGATTCAGGCCGTCAGACCTTGTATTTCTTCTGCTTTCGGCGGCTCTGACGGCGGGAGCCGCGGTGCCTGCGGCGTTTTCGAGGCTCTCATTCATGTACTACCCGGTGATCGTATTGCCGGAGACCGGCACCGCCTTCGCGGTATCTGCCGCGTCATATACGCTGCTCGTGTTTTTGCCCTTGATTTTTGAAATAACGGACAGGATAAAATGGAAATACTTACAGTCAAAGATCTGAGTTTCACATATAAAAACGCGGCGGACCCGGCGCTTGAAAACGTCAGCTTTTCGGTCGATGCCGGTCAGTTCGTCACGATCTGCGGCCCGACGGGCGGCGGAAAAAGCACGCTTCTGCGGCTCATAAAGCGCGAGCTTTCGCCCGCGGGGACGCTGAAAGGCACCGTACTTTTCGACGGAGTGCCGCTATCCTCCCTTACGGACCGTCAGAGCGCCGAGCGGATCGGCTGTGTTGTGCAGCGTCCGGAGGAGCAGATCGTTTCCGACCGCGTCGGCGGCGAGCTGTTCTTCGGCGCGGAAAGCCTCGGATACAGCCGGGAAAAGGCGTTCAGACGTGTCGCCGAGATCAGCGATCTGTTCGGGTTTTCCGATCTGCTCGGCAAGCGGACGGACGAGCTTTCCGGCGGTCAGAAGCAGCTTCTCGCGCTCGCGTCGGCGCTCGTGACCTCACCCGGGCTGCTTCTGCTCGACGAACCGACGTCGCGTCTCGACCCGGTGGCGTCGGCGGATTTCATTTCGATGCTGCACCGGATAAACGAAGAGCTCGGCGTCACCGTTATGATCGCCGAGCACAGCACGTCCGGGCTCCTTAGGTACTCGGACAGACTCATGTTTATCGAGGACGGGAGAATGACCGCCTTCGGTGCGCCGCGCGACGTTCTTTCGCAAATGCCGTCGGAAAAAGTCCTTTCGGATATGCCGGCTCCCGTGCGCGAGCATTGGAAAAACGGCGGAAAAGGCGAATGTCCGCTGACCGTAAAGGAAGGGCGCGGTCTTTTCACGTACGACAGCCGTGATAAGGCTCCCGTGAAGGAGTACGGAGATCCGGCGCTTGAATGCTCCGGGCTTTATTTCAGGTACGGACGCGGATCTCAGGATATTCTGAAGGGCGTCGACCTGACAGTCCGCGAGGGCGAGATACGTTTCATCTTCGGCGGCAACGGCTGCGGCAAGACGACGCTTCTTAACTGCGCCGCCGGTATCGAGCGTCCCTACTCGGGCTCCGTTCGCGTTTTCGGAAGGAAGCTTTCCTCTTATAAAAACGGCGAGCTTTACAGCGGCAATCTCAGCATGCTTTGTCAGGACGCCGTGTCGGTGTTCACGCACGATACGGTCGGCGAAAGCTTCAAAAGAGCAGATCTGTCTTCTCTGCCTTATGACATAAGCGGTCTTTTGCCGCGTCATCCGTATGATCTTTCGGGCGGAGAGCTTCAGATAGCGGCGCTTTGCCGTGTGCTCGCGACGTCTCCGCGGCTGCTTTTGCTCGACGAACCCACAAAAGGAATGGACGCGGCGGCAAAAGAGGTCTTCGCAAACGTGCTGCGCGGACTTGCCGGAAAAGGCGTCGCGGTCGTCACCGTTTCGCACGATACAGAGCTTGCCGCCATGTGTGCCGACACGTGCAGTATGATGTTTTCGGGAGGCATAGTGTGTACCGGGGACGTGCGCGATTTCATGCGCGGCAACGCGTTTTATACGACCGATCTGTGCAGAATGAGCGGAGGCGCCGTCATATGAGAGTCATAGAAAACGAAAAAACGCGGAAGGCTCTGCGGATCGGTGTCCCGATCGTGCTCACCGCGTCCGCCATGCTGTGCGCCCTGTTTGCGACTGACGGACGGAAATACGTCGTCATAACGGTCATCGTGGCGCTTTTAACGCTGCTCCTGTTCGCCGCCGGCTTCGACCGCAGACGTATAGGATCGAGAAGACTGATACTCGGCGCCGTCTTCACAGCGCTTTCGGTGACCGGCAGATTCATCCCGCTTCTGAAGCCGATGTCGGCGATGATAATCATCGCCGGACTTTACGCCGGTCCCGAGACCGGATTTCTCGTCGGCAGCACTTCGGCGCTCATTTCCAATTTCTGGTTCGGAAACGGGCCCTGGACGCCGATGCAGATGGTCGCGCTCGGACTCACCGGCTTTTTTGCAGGCGTCTTCTCCCCGCTGCTTGAAAAAAGCCGCGCCGCACTGATTGCATACGGCGCGCTGTCCGGTATATTCTATTCAATGTTCATGGATATATGGACCGTCACCTCATCCGTCGGCACGCTCGATCTTCACGAATACCTCACGGCGCTTTATTACGCCCTGTTCTTCATGATATCGTACGCGGTCTCAAACGCCCTCTATCTCTTCCTGCTCGCCCCTCCCTTCGGCAGAAAGCTCCGGAGGATCAAAGATAAATACGGATTGTAAATAAAAAAGGCTTCCGAAAAACCTTTGCGCACTCACTGTAAAGCCGTCAGACCGATGCCCCGGGATGCCCCGTTCCTCATCAGCTCCGCAGGAGCGTCTTCGTTCCTTTATCAGCCCCGCAAGGGGCGACTTCATTGAAAAAGCACTTGCTTTCGCAAGTGCTTTTTCTGTGCTTACCGAACGAATATGCAAAACGGAATAAACAGGCTGACAAACCTGTTAGCAGAGTTTACGGGATGGTTTGCGTCCTAAACGAACGAAAATGCAAAAGTGAAATTGCGGCAGTGCCGCGGTGAAATCCTCGCGATGCTCAGATGAAATCGTTCGCATCCGCGAACCCCCAACGCTCGCAAGCTCGCTTCGGGGAACCCCTATCACGCGCGAGCACACTTCACGTTCCGCGAGAGCGGAACACTTAGTTGAAAAAGCCTCGTCTTGCGCGAGGCTTTTTCTGTGTAAGAGCGTACAAACGTACATTTTTCGAGGTAAGAACACACAAACGTAACGTCTACGCAGTCTCTCCCAGCAGCTTGGTTGCCTGCTTCTGCAGCTTGGCTATCTCTGCCGTGTTAACGGTTTCGAGCTTATCCTCTTTTTCCTGCCTGACCACAATCTTCGTCTGGGTCATTTCATAGAGCAACCGAGCAAGCAAAACGGTATTCTCCACATTTTTCTTCTCTTCACGAGAGAACTGTTTCCAGACGGTTTTTGTTGTGAGTGTATCTTCCACGCGCTGCAGGCATTCTGCATATCTGCTATAAACAGCAGTCACGCTTCCTCTGAACGAATCTGCCGCTTTTCTCAGCTCAGCATAGAAAGCTACGATTTCGTCAACGCTCTTTTCCATCTGTTTCGCTTGGCGCTTGTTCTCTATGGCCTTTTTCTTCAGACCAAAACCTTTGACGCAGAGAACTACACCACCTAAGGCCATCGCTGGCGCTGCGACGAGGGCACCAGCTCCAGCACCGAACGCCGCTAAGCCAGCCAATCCTCCTACGCCAGCACCGACAACACCGTCGATTGCCATTCGGACTTCGGCGGACAGGTTTTTGATTTTTTCCGGTTCATAGTTTGGCAGCTTTACTGTAGAGAAGATATTCGACTTAAATTTCGGTCGGCCCTGTATCCGCTCCATCGTGTCTGCGAAATGTACGAAGCTGTCGATTGCATCCTTTTCCACTTCGCCAAGTAACGCTAATACTGCCTGCGTTTCCTGATAGGCCTGCTCATGTCTTTCAAGTGCGTTCTGCTGAATATCAAGCGCCTGACGGTTTATTTTCTTAGCCTTATGCGCGTTAAATATTCCCGCTCCAGCACCTGCACCACCTATTGCCGCAGCACCAACGATCACGCCCTTCTTATGCCGCGTGAAGAAACTAATGATCCATCGTATGATCCGCATTATCATAAGAAATCCCTCCCTCAATCAAACACGAGGCAATTATCCGGGTTGCCCATGAAGTCATCGAAATCACCATTCCACGGAAGCGGAATGCCAAATTCCTCAAATGTGTCAAGCAGCAGTTCATGTAGCTCATCGTCATTGGCCTTGAGCATCTGTCGCGTGAATCCATCGAGCTTCGTGACTTGATCCGTAAACTCGGTCATATCATACTGTGCAATCTCAGCAGCGAGAGCAGTGAACGTTTCCGACGTTTCCCTTATTTCATGTTCCACAGATCCATAGGCATTCAGCCGCTCGACTACTTTGCGAATGAATTCGCTCCGGTCGATCATGATCAGCAATGTGCATGAGATCAGCCCGCTAACGAGCGAAGCGCAGAAATTCTGTACGAATACACCCACGTGCTCATCTTTGCCGAGCGGTGTCTTTGCAATCTGGTTACCTACAGCTGTTCCCGCAATTACGCTGGCTCCGGTTGTCAAAGCCACCATTGCTGTTTTCAACTGGTCACCGAGTAGCAAGTCATTCGGATTGATGAACAGGATGTTGCCGACCTGCACAACCGTAGTATATCCCTGCCGGATATAGCGCACCATGTTCTTGTCGGTGGTGATGAAGATGTTGATCAGCGTTGTCGTAAGGCTCGCCATCGCTCCTGCAACAAAGCCCTGCTCGAATTGTGCCAGCAGATCCCTGTACTTTGCTTTGGCATTCTCAAAGCCCTTCTGGATTCCGGTTGCTACGGCTTTCATGCAATCGCTGAAAGACACGCCGGAAGGCAGTGTCTTTATTTCGTCTTCACAAGCACACCAAATCTCAATAAACACAAAACCAATCGCTTGCCGTGCGCCCATTTTCAGACCGCACTTCGCTGCTGCTACTCCGGCATCAATAATAAAGCGATCGCTTGAATAATACGCTTCTGCAATGCTGCGTTCGTATTCTTTCCGTGCAGCGGAGTCTTTCTCACGCATCTGGGCGACAACGTCGTCAGGGAGTGGTTCTCCACGATCTTCGCGCCATTGAATGTATTCCTCAATGGTCATGTCTCCCATGCTCTTATTTAGGTGTTCATTGGTAAACTGTAAGTTGGATGCGGTATTCGCCAACTCTACGCCGTCTTTACCAGCGAGCACACGTCCGCGATCCTCGTGTATTTCATGTGCAGCAATCACGTGATCGAGGTTTGCCTTCCTATCTGTGCCAAGGCCGGAGGCTTTTCCGTAATAAATCCTATTGCCCGGGACGTATGCGTCATCAAAGAATGCATGGCTGTCTCTTGCAGCACGAACGGTGCTATCGTAGGCATCATTATGATGGTATGCAACGCGATCGTATTCGCCTCGAGCTTCGTATGCTGCTGCGTTCCGCGCGTTTTTAAATTGTCCTGTTTCCCTGACACCATGTATGGTATCAACGTCGCCACCGTGCTGATCTCGCACAATAAAGTCGAGGCCGAACGAGGTCACAATGCTATGAAGAATGACGCCACGATACGCTTTCCACATCTCGGAAAAAACCGTTTGTTCAGCCATTGTGATCCTCCTTCTTGCGCCATAAGCGCAGATTAAACATTTTAAATAATATAGCTGGCCGTGCCCTCTGGGTGTCTACTGCTGTATGCCATCAGATAGTAGTTGTCTTCATTGAATATGAGCGCGATTTGCAGTTTTGCGATAAAGTCCGGTTTGCCGTGGGCGTACTGTGCTTCACGGATATTCGCGCCGATGCTCGTACCGCTCCGTTCAAGCTGATTTGCGAGGGAATAGTGACCTTTAATGCTGTCGGTGAGTTTCAGAATTTGAACCGCAAATTCGGTTGAAAGATCAGCGAGTTTATTATCAGCCGTGATAAAACCTCTCGTTTTTTAATGAAATCGCGCCGTTGGCGCGGTGAAATCCTCGGACTGCAGTCCTCGGATGAAATCGTTCGCTTCGCTCACGATGAAATCAAATCCACCCATCCGCCGTCGAGGCGGATTTCATCCCACGAAGTGGGATTTCATCGCGAAAGCGATTTCACCCACCCGATAGGGTGGATTTAGTTGAAAAAGCCTCGTCTTTCGACGAGGCTTTTTCTGGCGGAGAAGGAGAGATTCGAACTCTCGCGACGGTTTCCCGCCCTACACCCTTAGCAGGGGCGCCTCTTCACCGGCTTGAGTACTTCTCCGTGTGCAGCTCTTTTATTCGGTTGAGGGTCCGGTTGGCGGAGAGAGTGGGATTCGAACCCACGGCCCGCAAAGCGAGTCACTGGTTTTCAAGACCAGCTCCTTAAACCACTCGGACATCTCTCCATAGTTTGATATCGCGGTTGTTATGATACCACATTTTAAGCGAAATGTCAAGTTGTTTTTTGAAATTTGTTTATTTATCCTGCTCCTTTTCCGAGCTCATCAGCTCCTCGATATACGAGCTGAATCCCGCGAGGCCGCCGTGCCCGCCGAAAATATCCGACGGAAATTCCGCCTCGGGATAAGATCTGAAATACACGCCGTCTCCGCGGCGCAGATACAGCTTTACCGTACCGTAGTCCGGTATGCCGTAGTCCTGATCCGTCGCCTCGGCAAAACCGTCGCCGAAAAATCCGGACGCCGTCTGTACCGTGTCATACGCGATACTTCCCGGCAGCCTTTCAGAGCTTTCAGACGCTCCGCTGCTTTTTGCGCAGACGCATTTATTCATAACGTCAAGGAAAATGAAGCGCGCGGTGACGCCTTCGCTTTTTTCAAGCTCACGGGTCGGATATTCTATCATCACCGCGTAGAACGACGAGCCGCGGCGGCTTGCGTCTATGTCAAGCTCCTCCGCCGCCGGGATATAGTTCCCGGTCAGTCTTCTCGCCTTCAGCTCCGTATACTCCTGAGCCGGCAAGATCCTGTCCGGATGCGCCGTGCGGTATACGACGGTAAGCGACGCGAACAGGACGAGGACGGCTGCGAGGATCATATATATCGTGCTTTTTTTCATCAGAGCGACGTTTTCTTCTTTTTCTGGTTATATTCCGAACGAGGGTTGACGATCTCACGCCAGTCAAGATCTCCGCTGTCAAGCGCGCGGATGAGTATCTCGGCTGTCGCTATGTTGGTGGCGAGCGGAACGTTGTGTATATCGCACATACGGATGAGATCCGCCTCCTCGTCCGACATTGGGAGACCGTCGGTCGTATCCCTGAAATAAAGCAATATATCTATCTCATCATACGCTATACGCGACAGTATCTGCTGCTCTCCTCCGTGCGTGCCGGAAAGCAGGCGCTCGATCTTCAGGCCTGTGGCGTCGGATATATATTTACCGGTTATGCTTGTGGCACAAAGGTTGTGTTTGCTCAGGATGCCGCAATAAGCGATACAAAGCTGAGTCATGAGCTCCTTTTTCTTGTCGTGGGCTATGAGCGCTATTTCCATAACCTTCCCGCCTTTCTTTTTTTTATGATTTTACACGATTTTGATTATTTTGTCAAGACCTTTTTTCTTCTGACTCCGCGCACTCCGCTGAGTATGGGCACCTGACGTCCGCCGGACCGGCCGGCGATCAGCCGCTGAGCCGTATTTTCGAACGCCTTCGACGATATGAACGCGTCGCCCTCCGCAAGCACTCCCTTTTCCTGCGCGAACATCAGCGCTCTGTCGTACGGTATGACGCCGAGCAGCGGCGTCTTCGTCGCGTCTATCATCGACAGCATGCCCGTGCGCTTGTCCTCGCTCACGGAGCGAGCGTCGAAGCAGTTTATAAGCAGTCTGCAGCCGATCCCTTTGTCGCGGAGCATCTGAGCCGTCTTTTCGGCGCCGCGCACGGACGCGGGATTGTGAGTCGCGACGACCACCGCCTCATCCGCGCAGCTGCGTGCGACGGCGAGCGTCACGGAATCGGCGCCCGGCGTGTCGAGTATGACGAAGTCAAACCCGCCGCACAGAGATCTGATCCTTTCCGCGAAATCCTCCGGGACTATCTCGTCATCGCATCTGAACGGGGCTCCGAGCAGATAAAGTCCGGGGATCGACGGGAACGTGACGGCGCAGTCGTCTAACTCGCGCCTTCCGAACGCCGCGTCGCAGATATCGAAAAGCATACGGTCCTCGCTGCCTGTGATCAGATCGAGCGTTCCGAGGTCGAAGTCAAGATCGCACAAAAGCACTTTTTTGCCGGCTCTCGCAAGCTTTGCCGCGAGATTTGCGCTCACGGTCGATTTTCCGACGCCGCCCTTGAACGACGTTACGAGAATTATCCTTGCCATGAAGACCTCAGTATTCCTTAATGATCCCGGAAATGACCTTCCGGGCAAAGTCCACTTTTCCGGACTCCTCCTCAAGCAGACGCGTGGCTTTGTCCGGGGCCGCCGCTTCGTATTCGTCGGCATATATCTCATCATACAGGATCGAGATCACGTCCGACGGCAATACATTGCTTCCGTAAACGCGGCTCACGTATATCTCCGTCTTTTCGCCCTCACGGTAGCCGTAGAGCGACTGAGTGTCGGTGAAGAACGATTCAGCCGTCTTTTTGCCGCCGTCCGATATCGCGCGGCTCTCGGACTGTGCGGCGGATCCGAGTATCATTATCCGCGCGGCTCTTTTCTTCGCCGCCTCCATGATCTCATCATCCTTTTCATCGCTCATCTCACCGCCCCCGAACGTCTTTATCTTTTCGTCGATGAAGAGTATCCTCATCTGCTCGGCCGTCAGCTTCGAGCCGTCGTACGACACCGCGTAGCTGCGTCTGAACGAAAGTGCGACGGTGAGTACCGACGCGCCGGCGAGCAGTACCGCGATGGGTATGAGTATTCTGTTCGGCAGAAACGTGTTGTTTTTTCCGAGATGGATCTTGTTCTCGTTGCCCTCACGCAGGCGCTTTATGTTCGAGCGGTGCTTCCAGACGATGATCAGGCATATGATGACAGTCGGGATGATGACAAGATTCGCCGTTCCCATTATACGCGCAAGGACGACCGGCATAAGCAGAGCGCATATGACGGAGCCGAGCGAGATATATTTCGTGAACGCCACGATTATGAAGAAGACCGTTATGCAGATCAGAAACGTAACGGGCGAACAGATGAGTATGACCGTCGCCAGCGCAAGCACGCCCTTGCCGCCGCGGAATTTGAACCAGACCGGCCAGATGTGACCGATCACCGCGCCGTATCCGCAGATGAAAGCACCGGTCTTCCCGAGGACGATCGCGCCGATGAGGCAGCAGATCGCCGTCTTTGCTGCATCACCGAAAAGCGTTACCGCCGCCGCGCCCTTGCCGTACGTGCGGAGCATATTTGTCAGCCCCGCGTTGCCGCTGCCGCTCTCCCTTATATCCTTGCCGTATCTCAGCTTCGAATAGAGTATCGACGTGTTTATACCGCCTATCAGATATCCGGCGATGAGAAGCAGGATAACTGACACGATCAGAAGCACCGTGCCGCGTCTGTCGTAGAGATCGAGCAGACCGTATTTCAAAATATCGCCTACAGCGAAACCGGAAATAATGTTCATTTTATCATTCTCCGCGTTCTCTTATGATAAGTTTTATCGGCACGCCGCGGAAGCCGAAGGTCTCACGCAGGCGGTTTTCGATATATCTCTGATATGAAAAATGGAACAGCTTAGCGTTGTTGCAGAAGATGACGAACGTCGTCGGCTGTATCGCCGTCTGGGTCATATAGTAGATCTTCAGACGTCTGCCCTTGTCGGACGGCGGCTGCACGCGCGTCGTCGCGTCGTTCAGCAGGTCGTTCAGCATCCCCGTGGTGGCGCGGAACGTCGCCTGACCGTAGACGTAGTTTATATGCTCGAAAAGCTTGTTGAGCCTCTGTCCGGTAAGCGCCGAAACGAATATTATCGGCGCGTACGTCATATAGGAGAGCGCCGTGTTGATCTTATCGGTGAATTCCTTGACGGTGGAGTTGTCCTTGTCGATCTTGTCCCATTTGTTGACTACGATGATCGAAGCCTTGCCCGCCTCGTGAGCGATACCGGCGATGCGCTCGTCCTGCTCGGTTATGCCCTCGGACGCGTCGATCATGATAAGACAAACGTCGGCGCGATCAACCGCCGCCTTCGCGCGCAGTACGCTGTAACGCTCTATATTGTCCGATATCTTCGACTGACGCCTGATACCGGCAGTATCGATGAAGGTATATTTTCCGAATTCGTTTTCGACCTCCGCGTCCACCGCGTCGCGCGTTGTACCGGGGATCTCCGATACTATCATCCTGTTCTGCCCGATTATCCTGTTCACGATCGAGGATTTTCCGGCGTTCGGCTTGCCGATGACGGCGACCTTTATACTGTCGTCCTCGGTCACGACTCCGTCGTCCTCGGGACATTTTTCAAGCACCGCGTCAAGCAGATCGCCGGTACCGGTCCCTGAGACGGACGACAGCGGGATCGGATCGTCCGGAAAGCCAAGCTCGTAGAATTCGTAATATTCCATCGGGAGATTGCCCACGGAGTCGATCTTGTTCACGGCTACGACGACCGGTTTTTTCGCCTTCTGCAGCATACGCGCTATCTGTACGTCGTCGGCGGTGAGTCCCGCGCGCGAGTCCACCATGAAAACGACTACGTCAGCCATCTCGATCGCCGTCTCTGCCTGAGCGCGCATGTGCTTCAGTATGGCGTTGTCGGTCTTCGGTTCTATGCCGCCCGTATCCGTGATGAGCAGAGTCCTGCCGTTCCACTCGACCTCGGTATAGATACGGTCGCGCGTCACGCCGGGAGTATCGTCGACTATCGCTATCCGCTCGCCCGCGAGCTTGTTGAACAGCGTGCTTTTACCGACGTTCGGTCTTCCTACTATTGCAATTATCGGTTTTGACATTTTTACTGACCCTTTTCAAGTATTTCGCATATCTCATGAGCCGCGGCAGCGTCAGACGGCACGGGATGGACCGGGACGCCGAGCTTCTCCGATAGTTCTCCGACGGTCATATCGTCCAAAAACACGTTCTCGCCCGAACGGAGCATCACGGACGGGATGAAAACACATTCTCCTTTGTCCTCTCCGTTAAGCTGAACTGTTATGTCGGATCCGACAACGAGGCCGGACACGGTGACGCCGCCTCCGAAAAAGTTGTTTTTTATCTTCTTTACAACAAGCTCCGCGCCGGTTTTTTTATTTATCATATCCGCCATATCGCAAATGACGGGATACGCCGCCTCTCCGGTTATCAGCGTGGCTTTTCTGCCGGAAAGATCGCAGTCGATGCCTTTTATCTCGTACGGCAGTTCGTCGTACATGCACGCGACCATGCCGACGCCGTTTTCATACTGCGGATAGCCCTCGTAATAAGACGCCTTATGCAGCTTCACGCCGCCCTTCAGATAGAATTCGTCAGCCGCGAAGAAAATGCGGCTCCCGTGCTTTTTCAGGCATTTTGAAGAAAAACTTTCTATCTGCTTTATCACCGCGCGGCAGTCCTCCGGCGTGAACGGCTCTATATGATACAGATTTTCCCTGTGCGCGGTAAGTCCGCACGGCACTATCGACACACTCTGCATCGCCGGGTAGAGCGTTTCAAGATCCGTAAGACTGCGGTCGAGATGCTTGCCGTCGTTTATGTTCTTGCAGAGGACGATCTGCCCGTTCATCGTGATGCCGGCGTCGGCAAAGCGGCGCATTATTTCCATCACCTTTCCCGCGTTTTTGTTCTTCATCATGAAAACGCGCAGCTCCGGTTCCGTCGTATGGACGGAAATATTGATCGGCGAAAGGTGCATCTGACACACGCGGTCTATCTCACGGTCCGACAGGTTCGTCGTCGTGATGTAGTTGCCCTGCAGAAACGAGAGCCTGTCGTCGTCGTCCTTGAAGTACAGAGATTCACGGCAGCCGGGCGGCATCTGGTCTATGAAACAGAAGATGCAGGCGTTTCTGCACCGCTGCTTTTTGTCCATCAGATACGTTTCGAACTCAAGCCCGGGATCGTCGTACTCGTCCTTCTCCAGCGTCACAGTCAGAAGCTCGGGACCCCTGTGGACGAGGACGGACAGAACGGATTCGGTCATGTAAAATCGGTAATCGAGTACGTCGTTTATATCGTGCCCGTTTATCGACAACAGTATATCGCCCGGCTCCATCCCGGCTTTATCCGCCGGCGATCCGCGCGTCACAGAGCTGACCGTAACCATTTCCCTCTCCTTGCGTATCGTTATCTTATTATTATAACGATATTAAAGAAAAAGTCAACCCGGTTTTCGTAAATAAGATAAAACGGAATTAGAAATTATAAATGCTGAATGATAAATACGCTGTCATCCTGAGCGCGGCGAAGGATCTGTTGCCTCCATGGCGCGGAGCGCCGGAAGGAGTTCAACAGAGTTAAGAATGATGAATCAAGAATTCCACTTATGCTTTTTGATGCGCGAAACCGCTCCTTACGGGGCGGTTTTATTGATTGGATTCTTTGTAATGGTCGACGATCAGGCTTTTGTCATAATACACGCGGTCAAGCTCCGTAATGACCGCTCTGCCCTTCTCCGCGTCAACAACGGTAAAAGAGCAGTTATACGGCGCGTGTCCGCGCCAGAAGTCGTCCGGATCCGGGAAAAGAAAATTGACGATCGCCCTTGCGGCGCAGCCGTGAGTGCTCAAAAGATACGTTTTTCCGTCGTCCTCATCGATCAGCTCCCGCAGAAGGCTCTGCGTACGCCGGCAGACGTCCGATACGCTCTCTCCTCGCGGGAACCGCGGACATGAAAACGGATCCGAAAAGAACAGTCTCCCCGCCTCTCCCATATCGGAGAGGCTTTTTCCTTCAAGCTCTCCGAAGTCTATTTCAAGCAGTCTTTCGTCGTATTCAACGCCGATTCCGTTTCCGCTCTCCCGCAGGATGATCTTCGCGGTCTGCGACGCTCTTTTCAGCGGGCTCGAGATACAGCGTTCGAACTTTATTCCCTTCATCGCTCTTCCGGTGATCGCGGCGAGCTCAGCTCCCTTTTCGTCAAGCGGCTCGTCAAGCCTGCCCTGCATCACGCGCTTCGCGTTAAGCGCCGTCTCTCCGTGTCTTAAAATATAAAATCTCATATTGCCTTCACTTATCCCGCCGCGTCAATCCGTATCGATACCGGCGTCTTTGAATATCCTTGCGTATTCCCTGATACATTCGAGCTCCGTCCATTTTCTCACCGTCACCGGCCGCGCGTCGAGATCGTATATTTCCGCCCCTTTAAGCGAAAGCAGAAACGGGGAGTGCGACGATATAATAAACTGACAGCCGTAAAACCTCGCTGAATCGGAAATATATTCCGCAAGCTCCCTTTGATGCGACGCCGACAGGCTGTTTTCCGGCTCGTCGAGCAGATAAAGCGCGTTTTCCTTAATAGCCCTCTCGAATATATCAAGCGCGCTTTCGCCGTTCGAATGCATTATAACGTCCGCTCCGACGCGCCGTCTCGCATATTCCGGCATCGACGTGCGGCGGATCTCGTTATACTTTTTCAGTTCGTCGTAATCGTCGAGCGTTTTCATCGTATAGCCTTCGGTCCGAAGGAATCTTTTTTGTTCGTTGTACGTTTCAAAAGCGGTCTCCCTGCTCGATCTCAGACCATCGTTCACGGCGCGGACGTCGAGCAGAAAATCGAACACGCTGTCACTCGTTATGATCTCCGCGAATTTCGGTTCTTTGCGCAGCTCTGCGCGGCACATCGAAACGAAATTGCCGAAATTCGGCGATCTGTTGAACGACGTCATCCGTTTTATACCGAGCTTTTCCGCTATCACGTTCAAAAGAGTTGATTTGCCCGATCCGTTTTCGCCGCAGAAGATCACGACGGGCGAATCAAACGTCACGCGTTCAAAAAGCTTCTGCGGAAATACCCCGAACGGGTAGCCCGAGCCTGAATAGCACGACCAGTCAAGCTCCGCGCTGCCGCCGAGCTTGTATTCCGTTTCCCTGTCCTCTCCGGGAAGATCGAACCTTGTAAGCCAGATCATATCCGATTATACTTACAGCTTGAAGCGAATGATAAGACACACAGCGGAGATGACCGCGAGAACGATACCCGATATCAAGAACACTGTAGCCAGACGGCGAAGCCTCGCGTATTGCTCATGACTGCCGTCCATCAGGTTATAGTACCCGTGGTTAAAGAACAGCGAGATCAGAAACGACAAAACGCACAGGCTCACGCATACTATGAATATGACAAGAAGCGTTGTTTTCATGTGTTCACCTCATTTTTTTCCATTCGGAAGATCTCTTTCAACGGAGCGCACAAGCTCGCATAAAAACGCGCCCTCGTCGACGCGGTCGACCGATATCATCGGCTTCCCGCCTTCATACGGCGCCTCAAGCGCCGCGTCCGGCAAAAGACGCTTTGCCGATCCCGTGGGCTTTATAAGAAATCTGTCGTCATATATACCGCCGACAGGTTTTCCGTTGTAATATATGATATATTCGCCCATCATCGCTCTGTATGTGACGCCGTCAAGCGGCGACAGCTGATCGAGGATGAAATCGAGATATCCTTTGTCGGACGGCATATCACACGACCTCCTCGGGCATCGGCGCGTCTTTGGTGACGGCAGCCGCAAAGATCAGAACGATCAGAACGTAGCAGACGGTCTTCGGCAGCATCAGCATGCCGAGCATCGGTACAACGCCCGCGAAGACGGCGACCGGGATATAGAAGGCGAACGACAGGAGCATCAGGATCCACATCGGCGCAAAGCGCTTTGCCGTCTTTCTGTTTCTGAAATACAGGATGATCACGATCACGCCGAGCGCGGCGAACGGAACGTTTCTTATAATGCCCCACGTCATGCCGCTTTCGTTTTGGAGCCAGTGGTTCTGTGGGAAAAGGCAGAGCGCGATACGCAGAGCGGACAGCGCGTATACCGCGGCGGTCAGCGTCCTGTTTTTGCCGAGTCCGAAGTATGAGCGTCCGATATGATATACGAGGATATAAAACAGCGTCATCGTCACGGAGGTGATCAGCTTGCCTGCACCGAGCGCCGCGGTAAAGTCGGCGTCAATGAAATAGTTGAGGACTCTCGGCACAAGATGGAAGGCGTCTCCGCAGCCGAGGATCACCGCCGCGGCGCCCATGAGTTTTTCGTTTCCGTTTCTCGCCTTGATCAATATGATCACGCCGACCGTGACCGTCAGTATCAGATACAGCACGTCAAACACAGATTCTCCGTATTTCATTCGGCACACTCCTTTTTTCGTCTGTTGAAAGTATACCACATCTTTTTCCGTATTTCAAGTACGGATCGTCATAATTTACAAAAGTCACCGCCCGGATTTTACTGTTGACTTTTTCCCCGACCCGTGTTATAATGGAATAAAGTAACTCATGATAAGTGAGATCCGGAGGCAGATCATGGAACTTGATGAAAGAGACATCCTGAAAGGCAAAAAATTCATAGTGGGCAAATGGCGCACGGACTACATCGTAAACGGCTTTTCGAACGATCTCGCACACATTCCCGCCGCGGAATTCAAGAGCGACGACGGCTCGGATTTCACGGCGCTGACGTTCGAGTTTTTTGAGGACGGCGGCGTGAAGCTCACGGACACGTCCAAGGGCAGGGAGTTTTCCGGCACGTGGTGTCAGACGGATATGTTCAAATACAAATACGAGCTCGGTGATTTTATAGATCTGCCGGAGGGCTCGTTCCGTGAAGCGGCGGAGACGCTCCAGGTATCCGAAGGGACGCACCTTGTATTTTCGATCGGTTTTCTCGCGATAGCGCTCAAAAAGGAATCCGACGGCGTCGTCACGGAGCCCGTCGAAATCGGTGACGCCGAGGGCGGAGAGGGCGACGATATAGTCGGCACGTATTCCGTCGTCAAGGCGCTTGCGTTCGTAAACGGAAGCTTCAATCTGTTCACCGCGGACGAGGTCAGGGCGGATCTTGAGGCGAAACGCGCCGCGGGTGAAGACGTCGACGACAGTGCTCTCAATTCCTTCACTTTAAAGGTGGAATTCACTCCGGATCACACCGTGGATCAATGGATGAAGATCCCCGCCGGCGTGTCGGATGAAATGATAAAGGAAGCCGTGGAATCAGGCGAGATACTCGCCGCGCGCGACGGATACTTCTGCGCTCAGCGCACGGAATGGAAGTGTGTTGACGGAAAGTATTACTACGATACGAAGCAGCACAGAGAGGTCTTCGGCGAGGTGCAGTCAAGCTGGGACGAGCTTGTCTGTGAGGACGGGCTCATCAAATTCGGCGGCGGCTCGATGATGATCAGAAAAGACTGACGTAAAAATCCTGCGAAGCAAGAGCTTCGCAGGCGTTTTTTATTCTGCCGTCATATTGTCGAAATAACCCTGTACGAGGATTATCGGCGTGCCTTTGTCGCCCGAGCCGGAGGTGAGATCGCAGAGCGAACCGATCAGGTCCGTGAGGCGGCGCGGCGTCGTTCCCTGTGACACCATCTTTCCGACAAGGTCGGAATCCTTTTTTCTGATATAATCGGCGATAGCCGCTTTGAGCTCATCGCCCTTGAGGTGAGCGAAGTTGTTGTCCGCGAGGTATTTCAGCTTGACCTCGTTCGGCTGACCCTCGAGTCCGGGCGTGTAAGCGGGGGATACGACCGGGTCCGCAAGCTCCCAGATCTTTCCGACGGGATCCTTGAACGCGCCGTCGCCGTAGACCATGACCTCCACGTGCTTCCCGGTCTTTTCAAGTATCTGACGCTGTACGTTCAGCACTATCGGCATGCAGTCGCGCGGGAACAGCTTTACCGTGTCCTCCGTCGCCTTGTTCGAGCCGAGCAGACCGTAATTTTCGTTGTATCCCGAGCCGTCCACCGGGGCGGTGAGTATCTCGTCAAGTCCGACGACCTTTTCGGCGCCTGCCTTCACGAGCTTTTTCTTCGTTCTGTGTCTTGTATGTATATCGCAGTTGATCACGTTCTTCTGATAGTCGAGTATCGCGCGGCAGTCGTTTGCGAATATGACCTCGCATTCGCATCCGCAGTCGGATATGAGCTGCTTATAATACTCCACGTAATCGACGCCGGTGAACGGATGCTTCACGTATCCGAAAAGCTCTCTGTATTTCTTCTCGTCAAGCACGTCTCTGTAAGGATCGACGTCCGCCTCGTCGAGCGTTTCGTCGTCAAACAGGTGGTTTCCGACCTCGTCCGACGGATATGAAAGCATAAGCGTTATTTTCTTCACGCCCTTCGCTATGCCGCGCAGGCATATCGCGAAGCGGTTGCGCGAAAGAATCGGGAATATGAGTCCGATCTCGCCGCCGGGAAATTTAGCGGCAACGTCCTTCGCTATCTGATCGGTCGTCGCGTAGTTGCCCTGCGCGCGTCCGACGACTGCTTCCGTCACCGCTATGACGTCGCGGTCGCGTAGGGAAAAGCCCTCGGAGGCTGCCGCGACGAGCACGGAGTCAACGACGATCTGCGCTATGTCGTCGCCCTTTCTGATTATCGGAGCTCTCACGCCCCTGGAGACCGTACCAACAAGTCTTTCCATTTTCTGATCCTCTCTTATCTGAAATAGGTATTTATCTGTCCGAGCATGGAGGAGAAGGCGGCGGGTCTTTCCTGCGCCCACTTCTTCATGTCCTTTACGTTCTTTTTCCACACGTTGAGCGAATACGAACGGCTTATCGTGCCCTTCCACCGTTCTGTGTGATATTTTATCTCGCCCCTGATCTGACCGGAAAGCGAGTCCATTATCGTCTCAAGCGCCTTTTCGCTCCGCTCCGAGCACAGCGATTCACAGAACTTCAGAAAATTCTCTCTGAAGCCGTCGTTATGAAGACAGAGCGCGAGCATGCTCTGCACATAGAGCGAATCGGGGTAATTATCCTCCGGATCGTACGCGCCGTGATAAAAATTGCCTAAAGTGAACTTTATCGTATCAGTGTCCGCCTGAGTGTATATCTCCGGCAGAATGAGGCATTCATACCGTCCGAACGTGAAATCCATGTCTCTCGCGGTGAAGCGCCACTTGCCGTCCGAGTAGACGTTATCTGTGATCTTCTCACCCGTATAACGCCACACTCTCACGTTGTTGTGCGGCCAGTCCGTGTTGCAGGTGTAAAGGCTCACCGCGCAGTATTTCATGAAATTATCGACGTCGAGCTTCTCCGACAGCGCCTTGTATCCGGCTTCCATCGCCGCCTTGTCGCCCGAGAGCGCCTCACGCGACGCGCGGCACATTGCAAGATACCCGTCAAGCTCGGAGTCCTCCCCCTCGTCGACCTCGTAGTAGAACCAGACGTCGTCGAAGCGGCACTGACCGCCGTTGTCATGCTTGTCGCAGTGACGGCCCGTATCGAGCTCGGATTTTATCACGGTCACGGACTTTTTGTCGAGCCCGTAGACGTTTTTCATGTAATCGTCGTTTATGTCCTCTTTCATATCGAGGATGCCGTAGTATTCGCCGTTCAGATAGACCACGGCGAACGCCGAGAGCTGATACGCGACCTCGGGCGCCGTTTCAGCCATGAAACAGTTCGCCGCGGCGTCGCGCGTGAGCGTCATTTTTTCGGGATCCGCGGCTGTCGCCTGGATCGAATCGTTTCCGCCGTTGCGGAGGACGAGCCTGTCGTATTTTCCGAGCGTCTGTCCCGCGCCTTCGCCCGCGACGATCCTTCTGCCTTCAAAGAAAGGATACTCAAAGCTGCCCTTTCCGTTGTATTTCATTTCGTCGTAATACCCGTCCTTACGGGCGATCAGACGGAACGATTTCTGCGGCAGCCCTCTCGAGCTTCCGCCGAATATACGGAGCCCCGCGTCCTGCGAGACGACGCGCTCGCCAGAGGGCGTGATTATCTCGACGTGGCAGGGACGTTCCCATTCTTTGCCGGAGTTGTGCGGATTGTCTATAATGCCGTTCTTGCCGTAAAGATTGCTCTTTTCCGTCACTATGGAAACGACGTACGTGGAAAACCTGTCGGCTTTCGCGTTTATATAAGTCGCCGTTTTGATATATCCGAGATATCCGCCGTCAGCCGAGAAGCACGCGGCGCGTATGACCGACGTTTTCCCGTCGCACACCGTGACGGGCGTTTCGTATTTTTTGCTTTTTCCGTCAGGCTCGGAGCAGTCGTCCGTGTACGCGATATAAGCGCCGTCCGGCGCGTTTTCCGGCAGAGACAGCTCAAGCGTCTGCGCTTTGTCGTAAACGCCGCCCTTCACGGAGAATACGGCTGAGATGCGCGTGTCCTCTTTCACAGGCTCCGTTTCCGCGTCGGTCAGGCTTTCGGTGACCGTCACGGGATCCGCTGCCTCATCGGTCGTATCGCCGCCGTTTTTACCGCAGCCGCACGAAAGGACCGTGAAAAGACAAAGCACGAGGCACAGGAGTTTTATTTTCATTTCAGTATTACCCTTCTTTATTTGCCCGCGGGCACTTTAATAATAACACCGCGCCGCGGCTTTGTCAACGGAATTTTGTGAAATCAGCCTTCTTTTTTGCAATTTGACGGGAATTATCCTTCAAAATACAAAAACTAACTTCAAAACATACATTGACATTCTCCCCGATTTGTGTTATTATATGTTGACAACGAACGGATAACGGTAATATGATATAATGAAACCAAGGTACGTATTTGAACACATAATGCTCCCATATCTGCTCGACCGGCGCGGCGGCGATTTCGTTTCGGTACTGATGCTGCAGAAGAGCTCTCTTCTGTATAAGCTCTGCGCCTCGGCGTACGCGCAGGAGGGGGAGGAGTTTTCCGGCTCCGCGGAGGATTTCGGCTTTGACGCGGCGCGGCTTGACGGAGATACCGTCTGCCTCACACTGAAGATGCCCGCCGCCGCCGAGCCCGGGGACTGCGAAAAAATATATATACTTGTCGACGGAGAGCCGTTTCACACCTCGTATTTCACCTCCGAGCTCGACGCCGAAAGATCGCCCGTGCTCTGCGGACAGTCGGGTGACGTGCGCCTCACGTTCGGCAGCTTTCCGGATGAGAAAAAGGCGCTCGCCCTGATGCTCGGAGTGCACCGGGACAATAAAGATAACTGAAAGGGTCTTCAAATGGGAACGATCGTAACGAAATTCGGCGGCACCTCCATGGCTGACGCCGACAAATTCAGACAGGTGGCGCAGATAATACGCCGCAACAGTGACAGAAGATACGTCGTCGTATCGGCGCCGGGCAAGCGCTTCAAGGGCGATTTCAAGATAACCGATATGTTTTACCTCTGCTACGAGAAGGCGGAGGCGGGCGAGAACATCGACGCGCTCTTTGAAGAGATCGCCGGCAGATACAATACCATAATCGACGAGCTCGGGCTTTCGATAAGCCTTGAACGCGAATTCACTAAGATCAGGAACGGCATGTACAACATGACCGGGCGCGACTACGCGGCATCCCGCGGCGAATACCTGAACGCGAAGATCCTCGCCGCGTACCTGCACTACGACTTTATCGACGCGCGCGAGGTGATATTCTTCAACAACGACGGCACGTTCAACTCGGAGTACACGAACGACGTGCTGACGGCGAGGCTCAAACGCCACTCGCACGCTGTTTTCCCCGGCTTTTACGGCGCGATGCCGAACGGCACGATCAAGACGTTCTCACGCGGGGGCTCCGACATAACCGGCTCGATCATAGCGCGCGCGGTGAACGCGGAGCTGTACGAGAACTGGACGGACGTATCGGGTTTCCTGATGGCCGATCCGCGTATCGTTGACGATCCGAAGATAATAACGACGATAACGTACCGCGAGCTGCGCGAGCTTTCCTACATGGGGGCGACGGTGCTGCACGAGGACGCGATATTCCCGGTACAGATAGCCGGCATCCCGATCAACATCAAGAACACCGACCGTCCGGAGGACAGAGGTACGATGATAGTCGCCGAGACGCCGGAATACGACACGAAGAACGTCATAACCGGCATCGCCGGCAGAAAGGGCTTCACGGCTATCAACATATCGAAGGATCTGATGAACGTGGAGGTCGGCTTCGGCCGCCGCGTGCTCGGCGTGCTGGAGAAAAAGAACGTCAGCTTCGAGCACCTTCCGTCCGGTATCGACACGATGAGCATCATCGTCAAGAACTCGGAGCTCACCGGTAAGCTCGATTATATACTGAACGGCATACAGCAGGAGGCGAATCCCGACAGCATAAGCGTTGAGGACGGGATCGCGCTGATCGCGGTCGTCGGACGCGCGATGGTCAAATCCAAAGGTATCGCCGCCAAGGTCTTCAAGGCCGTCGCCGAGGCGGATATAAACGTCAAGATGATAGACCAGGGCTCGGACGAGCTGAACATCATAATCGGCATAGACGAGGAGGACTTCGAGCGGGCGATACGCGCGATCTACGCCGAATTCGTCGGTTGACGATTGTTCACAAAAAATGGCTTGACAAAAATCTTCCGGGATGATAAAATCACAGAAAAGCACAGACGGAGAAAAGTAGACGCTGCCGCCGCATCCACAGAGAGCGCGCATTCGCTGAGAGCGCGTATCACGGCAAAGTCGAAGCTCGCTCCCGAGCCGCGGCGCCTAAAGCGTATGTCGATTAAGCGCCGACGGGACCTCCCGTTACAGAGGTACGCCGTATAAAGCGGCAGAGTTATAAATGCGGGTGGTACCGCGGGATAATGTTATTCCGCCCCGGATATCGTAGAGATATCCGGGGCTTGTTTTTTCGGAGGCGATATGTCGGATTTTATTGAAAGGACCATAAGCGGACAGATCGAATATCTGGCAAAAACGATACCGGATCAGCCCGCCGTGAAGTATCACAGCGGATTCGATTACGAAAGGACGTACGGCGAGCTTGACGCGGAATGCGACCGCGCGGCAAAAGCCCTGCTCGCGCTGGGGTTCAAAAAAGGCGATCACATAGCGATGTGGGCGACGAACTACCCGCAGTGGATCGTCATGCTTTTCGCCGCGTCAAAGATCGGCGCGGTGTTTGTGACCGTGAACACGAATTACAAGATCTACGAGGCCGAATATCTTTTAAAGCAGTCCGACAGCGCCTGCCTCGTGATGTGCCGCGGTTTCAAGGACACGGATTACGTGAGTATAATGAAGCGGCTTCTGCCCGGGCTCGCCGCCACGGACGGCGATATAAGATCGCGCAGGCTCCCCGTGCTCCGCAGGATCATAACGATCGACCCGGACGTGAACGAGCCGGGGATGATCCCGTGGGACAGTTTCATCGCGCTTGCCGACGGGGTCTCCGACGAGGAGCTGTCCCACGCGAAAGCGCTGTGCTCGCCGTCAGACGTGATCAATATACAGTATACGTCCGGTACCACGGGATTTCCGAAGGGCGTCATGCTGACGCACCACAATATACTGAACAACGGAAAATCGATCGGCGACTGCATGAAATTCACGACGGAGGACAGGCTCTGCATACCCGTGCCGTTCTTCCACTGCTTCGGGCTCGTGCTTGCGATAATGGCGTGCATCACGCACGGCAGCAGCATGGTCCCGATAAACTACTACCGCCCGATAGAGGTGCTCGAGGCGCTCGACGCCGAAAAATGCACCGCGGTCCACGGCGTGCCGACGATGTATATAGCGATGCTGCAGCACCCGAGATTTCACGAATTCAAATTCAATCTGCGCACCGGGATCATGGCGGGCTCGCCCTGCCCCGTTGAGATGATGAAGCGCGTCATAAACGAGATGGGTATGCGCGAGATCACGATAACGTACGGTCAGACGGAGGCGTCGCCCGGCTGTACGATGACGACGACGGACGAGACGCTCGAGCACAGGGTGAACTCCGTCGGCCGCGCTCTGCCGCATATAGAGACGAAGATCGTCGACCCGGAGACCGGAGAGGAGCTGCCCGACGGCCGGAACGGCGAATTCTGCGCCCGCGGCTACAATATCATGAAGGGCTACTACAAAATGCCGGAGGCGACGGCTCAGGCGATAGACAAGGACGGCTGGCTCCACACGGGAGACCTTGCGTGCAGGATGCCGGACGGCTACTATAAGATAACCGGGCGTATCAAGGACATGATAATCCGCGGCGGCGAGAACATCTACCCGAAAGAGATAGAGGATTTCCTCTACACATGCGAGGGCGTGCGCGACGTGCAGGTCGTCGGCGTGCCGGACGCTCAGTACGGCGAGGAGATATGCGCGTTCGTGATACCGAAGGAGGGCTTCGATCTCACGGAGGACGCGGTAAAGGACGCCGTCCGCGCGAATATGGCGCGGCACAAGGTACCGAAATACGTGATCCTTACCGACAGCTTTCCGATGAACGCCGCCGGCAAGATACAGAAATTCAAGCTCCGCGACGAGGCGACCGAGAAGCTCGGTCTTCAGGACGCCGCGTCGATCGTGACGGCATAAGGAGGATATTATGAAACTATCGTTTTCAACGCTCGGCTGCCCCGAATGGCAGTGGAACGACATATACGCGACCGCGCGCGATCTCGGCTACGACGGCGTGGAGATACGCGGCATAGGGCGTGAGATGTTCGCGCCGAAAATGAGCATCTTCAGCCACGAGAATATAGAAAAAACAAAGAAGACCATGGAGGACGCCGGGCTTTCGATACCCCTGTTCACGACGGCGGCGTATCTTTCCGATCCGTCTCAGATCCCGCTCGCGGAGTTCGAGATCCTCGCGTACGCTCAGCTCGCGGAGAAGCTCGGCGTGAAATACGTGCGTATAATGGGTGAGAAGACGCCGGAGCCGCAGTATGAGACTACGGTCGCCGAGCTTGCGGAGCAGTACGGCAGATTCTGTGACATGACGGCTCCGTACGGCGTGACGCTCCTGATCGAGACGAACGGGATCCTTGCCAAGTCGTCGGATATGAAAAAGCTGCTCGAGGCGGCGGACCGTCCGAACATGGGCGTGATCTGGGACATACACCATCCGTACAGGTTTTTCCGCGAGACACCCGCCGAGACCGCGAAGAACATAGGAAAATACGTGAAGCACGTCCACGTCAAGGACTCCTACGTCGAAAACGGCGCCGTCAAATACGCGCTTATGGGCTACGGAGACGTGCCGGTGGAGGAGGTCAAGCGCGAGCTTGACGCGGCAGGGTACGACGGCTTTTATTCATACGAATGGGTGAAGCGCTGGGTGCCGGAGCTCGAGGGCTCGGGCATAGCGTTCCACAGCTACGCCGATTACATGAGGTCGCTTGATGAAGATATTTGACGTACACACACACGTTTACCCCGACAAAATAGCGGAGCGCGCCGTCGACGCGCTCGGAAAATTCTACGATTTCGTCCCGGAGGGCGACGGGACGTACGGAAATATGACGGATAACGACCGCAAATGCGGCGTGAACGGCTTTCTTCTGCTCTGCGTCGCGACGAACGCCCATCAGATCCGCCGCGTGAATGAATCCGTCGCCGCGGCTATGGAGCGCGGCAGAGCCGACGGCTTTGAGGCTTACGCGTTCGGCGGGATACACCCGTGCGGCGATATGAAGGCGGAGATCGATTTCTGTATTGAAAAAGGACTGTCCGGCATTAAGCTTCACCCGGACATACAGGGCGTCAACATAGACGATCCGCGCCTCTTTCCGCTTTACGAGGAGGCGGAGAACCGCTTCCCCGTGTATTTCCACATGGGGGACGACCGGCCGCAGTACCGCTTCTCCTCCCCCGACAAGCTGGCGAGGATCATGAAGCTGTTTCCGCGGCTGACCGTCGCCGCCGCGCATTTCGGCGGATACAAGGCGAGCGACGAGGCGCTCGAATACCTGACGGGCGGCGACCGGATCTTTTTCGACACCTCCTCCGCCCTGTGGGCGATGACCCGCGAGCGCGCGGAGCTGATGATATCGAGGCTCGGCGTATCGCGCGTGATGTTCGGCACCGATTACCCCGTCATGCTTCCGGAAACGGAGCTTCCGAGGTTCATGAGCCTGCGCCTCACGGAAAAGGAGCGCGAGGATATACTTTACAACAACGCCGCCGCGTTTCTCAAAGAAACGGTGCGGGTATAAGAAACGACTTATTTAACTCCTTCCGTCACGACCGGGGGTCGTGACACCTCCCTCAAAGAGGGAGGCAAAACAAGGCTCCTCCTTCGGGGGAGCTGTCATCCGGGAAGCTTCCCGGATGACTGAGGGAGTTTGTCTTCACTCTGAAATCATCTGATACACGAGGTTCGAGACGACGTAGTGCAGGATCATCGCAGCGTACGCGGAGACCGTAAGCGGGATGCCGATCTTCTCCTTTTTCACTATCCTGTAAAGCATAATGAAACCGATGACGGCGACGACCGCCGTGCAGACAGACAGGAATATATCGCTCACGACAAGTCCGCTTTGAGGCACTAATTTCAACTGGAACTGCAGGACCGTAAGCCATAAAAAGAGCAGATACGCTGCAAACGCGATCACCGTCAGCACCGTGAAGACGCCTTTGAACACTTTTTTCATTTTGCGGTCCCCCTTATATTGTAACTGTTCTCGGAAAGAAAACGCTCAGTGTGATCATGACAGCCTCCGCCGCAAGGGCGATGAAGAAAAGCGTTTTTCCGGATCCTTTACCGGATAAGCGTCTGACCGCCGAAGCTGCGAGCAGCGCAAGGATGCACACGGCCGGCACTCCCGTCAGGATGAACAGTGTCGGGATGCTTAAGTACGCTTTCAATTTATCGCCGGCACAGACGAAAAGGATCGGAAGTATGCTCCAGAACACCGCATTGAGAATCACGGCGGCGGAAATACCCGTCGTTACGGCAAGCTCCTTAAGCTCTCCGCGCTTTACGGCAACGATCAGCCCGGCGATCAGAGCCGCCGCAAGCACAGCCGCCGCGACACAGGTAAACCAGACTTTCAGATCGCTGTGACCGACGGTCGAATAGAAGTTCAGACCGTAGATGACCCAAGCAGATGCGCAGAGCACCGATCCATAGATAATTTGTCTTTTCTCAATAGCCAAGTTTGATACCTCCAATAACGTTTTTACCATTATATCACAAAGCACGCCGCCTGTCAAGCTTTTTTTTGCTAATTATGTAAATTAAATATGATTATATTTCGTCATTTGCCCGGCGATCCGAGGGAAAGTACCGGACGAGAATATCCTTCAGCTTCTTCAGCGGCGTGTCGTATACGTTGTCTATCAGGATGACGCCCATTTCCGACGCCCTCTCCCGCACCGGCTCGAACGCCGGCTCCGAGCACACGAGCGCCGGGATCGCGTATTTTCCGCCGTACTGCTCCGCCATCGTCAGTATCTCGTAAAGATGCTCCTTCGTCGGCTTGCAGTTCTTGCAGCTTATGAGAACGGGTCTGTTCCTGTACACCGCCATGACGTCTATCTCGTTCACGGGGTCGCCGCGTTTCTTCGTTATCAGCCCGTCAAGATCGAGCACCACGCCGGAGCACACCTCCGAAAACGATCCGCACTCTCCGGCGGCGAGGCACGTGTAAAGCTCGAGCACCGTACCGCTTTTCTCGTACATCTCAACGGTCTTCGCGCGCGGGGAGAGATCGTATTCGAGATAAGTCCTGCCGCGCTCGTCTATATACAGCCTGTCGTTTCTTATTATATCCCTCCGTCTGAGCATGCCTATGAGCCGCTCGACGGTCTTTTTATCGTCCGCGCGGCTGAGCTTTTTCTTTACGCGGCTGCCGTCGCGGTAGTTCGTCATGCTGCAGAACCTGTTCCAGTCGGACGGGATGCTCTTGACAGCGTCCCACATACGGACGATCTCGGATCTGAGCTGACTTTTTCCGCTTATCTCCGCGTACGTCTTCGACTTCGATATGACCCTGCCGCCGCAAAGGCTTATCAGCTCGTCCACCCCGAACTTATATTCCGCTGACTTTTCCGCGTATTCCGGATACTGAACGTACTCCGTCCCTTCGGCTATGTCGAGCACGGCGACGGAAACGCCCGGCTTTTCCGCGGCGCTTACGAATATGCCGACGGCGGCGGAAAAAAGCTGAGATCCGCCCGTCAGATCGAAAACGTATTCGTCCCCCTCGCGCCACAGCTCGCTGAAATTCCTGTACGCGGCGCCGAGCGTCTTGTTCTGCACGGTGAGGAAAACGACCTCCGCGCCGAATTTCCGCGGGATGAGCTCCTCAAGCACCTCTCTCTGACGGCTTCCGGGCTCCTCACCGCCGAAGCTGAAATATATGACGCGGTCATATTTACCGTAAAGCAGCGGAGCCGTGTTCTCCGCGCTCTCGTCTCCGAAAAACTCAATAAGGATCCTTGCCATAACGACCTCTCTCTGTTTTATATCATCATTTTAATACAAACGGCGTCAAAAGTCAACAGAACACCTTGACATATTTTTATAAAAAGTGTATAATGTCCGGGTAAAGGACGGTGATACTATGCAAACGAACGCGGCAATGCCGACGAACGAAAAAAAGACCGCTGCGGACATAACGGCGTCGCCTGTGACACGCGGATTCAAGGTTTCCGGCGTTTTCTCGTCTCATATGGTGCTTCAGAGAGACCGGGAAATAAACGTATGGGGCTTTTCCGATGAAGACGGCGATACCGTCACCGGTGAATTCGACGGCGAGACGGCTTCATCCGTCGTAAAGGACGGCAGATTCCGCCTCACGTTCTCCGCACGCAAAGCCTCGCACGAGCCGAAGACGATGACCGTGCGCGACGGCAGAGGCCATGAGACCGTGTTTGAGGATATACTCACGGGCGACGTATGGGTGATCGGCGGTCAGTCTAACGGAGAGCTGAATCTCCGCTTCTGCGCGCCTGAAACGATACCGGCGGTATTTGACGAGCGGCGCGAGCTCCGCCTGTTCATGCAGACGCAGGCGTACCCTTATCAGCATCAGGAGCTGTGTTCTTGCCCTCAGGCCGACGTTGTAAATCCGGACTGGCGCTGGCGTCTGCCCGACGCTGAGAGCTGCCTCTCCTTCTCCGCGCTCGGTTATTTCACGGGAGAAGAGCTGATGCTGAAGACAGGCATCCCGACGGGCGTGATCAACATGTCCGCGGGCGGCGCGTGCATCAGGGAGCTGATCCCGGCGGAGCTTGCCCGTGAGCTCGGCTACGACTACGGCGCAAACGTCCCGCAGTGCGGTTATTACAACACGCTCATAAACCCGTTCATCGGGCTGAAATTCAAGGGGATGGTGTTCTTCCAGGGCGAGAGCGAGGGCTGTGTGCGCGAGCTTTCGGAAAGATACCGGCGTGACCTCTGCCGCCTCGTCGAGGACGAGAGGGAGCGTTTCGGCTTTGATTTTCCGTTCTGCAATGTGCAGATCTCGTCATACAGAAAAGAGGGAAAACAGTATTTCCCGTTCCTTGAGACGGTCAGACTCGAGCAGTTCGACGCGTTGTCAGGGATCCCCGACAGCTCGCTTACCGTTTCGATGGATCTCGGCTCCCCCGACGACTGGGGCGACTTCGCGCATTCGCCTTACAAAAAAGCCCTCGCGGATCGCGTATCCGCTCTGATCCTCGCGAAATACTACGGCACAGGCTCACTGTCCGACGCTGAATCGCCGAAGCCGGTCAGCGCGGTAATGTCGGGAGGATACGTTTACGTAAGGTTCTCGGACGTCTCGCGCGGACTTGAAAGCGGAAGCGGCGGCGCCGGGGTGAACGGCTTTTCCTTCGGCACGATCGACGCTCAGATCCCCGCCGCGGCGGATATTATATCCGCGGACACGGTGTGCGTAAAAATCCCGGACGGCGCCGATCCGTCGTATCTGAACTACGCGTATTACAGCGAGATAACGTGTGAAAACGCACAGCTCATCAAGCGCGGCGGACTTCCCTGTCCCGCTTTCAGAATAAAAGTTACGGAGTAGATATATGAAAAAGATAATCAGCATACTGATCGCGGTGTCCGCCGTCATAACGCTTCTGTCATCGTGTTCGGAAAAACCGTCCGATACGGCGACTGAAGCCGCGGGCACCGCGACCGGCTCGGATACCGCTGAAAACGTGACGACAGACGATGTCACGGAGTCCGAGACCGAGCCCGAAACGGAACCGGAAACGGAGCCGGAATTCAACGTCGTAAACGATCCGGACGCGACGCTCACCGTGCCGCGCACGTTCGGCTCGCACATGGTGCTCCAGCGCGACAGCGTGATAAACGTGTTCGGCTATTCAAACAGAGACGGCGCGGTCGTACGCGGCACTCTCGGCGATTCAACGGCGTTTTCGACCGTTGATGACGGAAAATTCGAGCTTCACTTCAAGCCGCGTCCCGCGTCGTCGGATCCCGTCACGCTGCTGATAGAGGACGACCGGGGCAATTCCGTGTCGTTCGACGACGTGCTGATCGGCGACGTCTGGATAATAGGCGGTCAGTCGAACGCGCAGGTACAGCTCAGCTTCATAAGAGCCGGGCTCTCATCTGTCCCGGAGTTTGACGAAAACGACGGCGTACGTCTTCTGATGCAGTCTGCGGATTACTACGTCGCCCATCCGGATTCGGTCAAGGAACCGCTCACTGATCTCGGCGACCCCTCCTGCCGTTGGAAACGCCAGAACAGTGCTGCGGCGACGGAATTCTCCGCGCTCGGGCTGTTCTTCGCCCGTCACCTTTACAAAGAGAACGGCGTTCCCGTAGGTATGATCTGTACGGCGGCGAACGGTGCGCAGATACAGGAGCTCATGTCAAAGGAGGCCGCATATAAATGCAAGCTCAAAAGCTCGCTGAAGGTCGGGCCCGGCGGCTTCTTCAACGGAATGATGAACCCGCTCATCGGGATAAGCTTCAAGGGTCTCGTGTTCTTCCAGGGCGAGAGCGAATCGATCATGTCGTCCACCTCCTCGAAATTCGACGAATATGTCAAGGCGTACACGGACGATCTGCGCGAAAGGACGGGGATCGGTTTTCCCCTCTTCATGGTGCAACTGTCAAGCTATACCAACGCAAGTCTGAGTAATTTCCCTTACGTTTACGAAACGCGCACAAAGCAGCTTGAAGCATCGGAAACGATCGCGAACTGCACCCTGATCACGTCGTATGATCTCGGCTCGCCCGCGGGATATTCCGATCCGCTCCATTCCCCGAGAAAGCAGGAGCTCGGCGAGCGTATAGCAGATGCCGTGCTCGCGGTCGTTTACGGAAAGGGCGACACGGACGCGGTCCTCCCACCTGTCCCGGTCTCTTACACGAAAACCGACGACGGAAAAGCGTATGATGTGAAGTTCGAACACGTCGGAGGCGGACTCGTCTCGCTCGGCGAGAATGGCGTCGCCGGCTTCGCGTTCGGCAACAAATCAAAAAAGACCGCCGCCGAGGCGACGGTGATATCCCCCGATACCGTCCGCGTGACCATCCCGGAGAACGTCAAGACCTCGTATATCTCATACGGCTACGAAAACGTGCTGACGGAGGAAAACGCCGGCCTGTACAGCGGCACCGGCATCCCCGCCGCGGCATTCAACACAAAGATCAACTGATCTTCTCGAATCCGGCTCGTCCGCCGGAATTCAGCCCGGCGTCAGCCGAATTCAGCTTTCCGACTGTCTTTCAGCTGAATTGCTTCGCAGCTGAATTGCCGCTCCACGGTATCTATAATACAGTTTAAAAACGGCTGACCGTCCGGTCAACCGTTTTTCTCATTCGTTTCTCATCTTATTCTTATGCCGTTCGATCAGATATATGGCCGTGAATACCGCGGCGCCCGTCAGAAGCAGGGCGGCGGCTATGATCATGACGGTGAGATACACGGGGCGCTTGTCTCCGCCGCCGTCATCCGCGGTCTCCGCGCCGGTCTCCGTCGCAGGAGGCTCCGCCGTCGTTGACGCGTTCGTGACTCTGCCGGTATCGGGAGCATCGGTCCCGGGCTCTGTTTCGGTTTCCGTCCCGGGCGTGGGCGGCGCGGTCGTTTCCGTTTCCGGCACCGGCACCGTTTCCGCCTCGGTCGTTTCGGTCACAGGTTCCGGCTCTGTCTCAGGCTCCGCCGTCGTCGTTTCCGGAGCCGTTGTCTCCGGTACCGTCGTCTCGGTCTGTATCCCCGGCGTTTCCGTATGCATCGTCGCGGCGAACACGGCGATGAACTGCGTGTACAGCGGCACGACCTCCCGCTCACCGTCAGACGCCGATCTGTCGATCATATCTATCGTGACCGTTTCTCCCTCCTGACCGTCTATGACGGCGAAAACAACGTCAAAAAGATCCAGAGTCCCGGACATTTTTTCGACAGTCGTGAATAAAAAGCTCACGACGCCGTTCTCCTCCGAATGACGTACCGACATATTTTCGCTTTCGCGGGACGTGACAGATACGACACGCAGCTGCGCGGAATCGTACATGAGCCTTGCGGCGCCGCCGCGCATGTCCTCGCCCTCGATCTGTACCGTTAGCGAAAACTCTTCGGTTGTTACCGTATTCGAGCCGTCTACCAGCAGGATCGCCGAAAGGTCGGCGTTCGCGCGAAGCGGCAATGAAGTTATGATCAGAATGACACATACGAGCGCGATCCGCGCGGTTCTGAATTTTTTCAAGGAAGGATCTCCTCCGCACCGTTATTTTCGTTTGCAGCTTCTCTCAGCTGATCTTCGAGTATTATAAGGTCCGTTATCGTGACCGAGCCGCTTCCGTCCGAATCAGCCGACGAGGCGAAAACGCCCTTGAGCGCGCCGGGATCCGCGGACAGCAGCGCCGACGCGAGCGATTCTGCGTCAGCGTCCGTCACGTCCCCGTCGCCGTTGACGTCGCCCTTCACGGACACGCCGCAGGAATCAAGCAGCCGTCCGTTGACGTAAAGGCTGACGGTGCAGCCGGTGCCGACGATATCCTCCGGCGCAAGCGCCGCGTCACCGCGGGCAAACGTCAGAAAACCGGCGCATCCGAGCATTTCCGATAAGGCGGCGGCTGTCATGAGCTTCGCGGGCGACAGGTATCTGTCGCCGTATCCCTCGACCGTTTCCGGTATCGACTCCGGATAACCGTCGAAAACGTAGTCGTTCTCCGCCTGAGACGACAGATGCGCGTACTGCTCCGCCGGCGTATGAGTCGCCATCACGGTCTTTTCGGAAACGAGCAGGAACGTGCGCTCAGCCGACGTGTGGACGCCGTTTTCATCCACCGGTCCGTCATGCAGTATATCGAGATGATAGAGCCTGCCGTCGACCCTGACGAGATTCCACATATGCGGGATGGATCCGACGGTCCCCGTTATTATGTAATTCTCATATCCGAGCGCGTCGAGCAGAAGCGACGTGAAGCCGGCGTATTCCTCACAGACTCCCATGCCGTCGGCGACGAGCGCGACGGCGCTGCATCTGTGACGGTAACTCATATCGTATCTGAATCTGCCGTCGAGTATGAGCTCGTTCATCCGGAGGAACCTCTCGCCGTCGTCGAGCGGGCGCAGAGACGAGACGAGGCCGGCGATATATCCGCTTTTCAGCGCCGCCCTGTCCTCCGTTTTCTCACCGCAGGCGATGAAGATCTTGACGGTGACGGAATCAACGCGTCCGTCCTCACGCTGTGTGACGCCGGAGATCCGGGCGTTATACGTTTTTGCTATGCATTTCAGGTATTTTTCGGACGCGGACGCTTTCACGAAGCTGACGATGCGTTTTGCAAGCGCTTCAAGGTCGTTCACCGACAGATCCGAAAGATCGTTGATCAGAAACGTCCGCATATAGACGTGACAAAGCTCGGCGACTCCTCCGACTGAGACTTCGCCGTATGTGTAATTGTTCTCGGAAGGATCAAGCAGCTCGTCCGTCGTCGCCCTGTAATAATATTCCTCAAGTCCCGAAAGCGTCAGCTCGCGCTGAAATACCGGCTCCTGCTCCGCCAGCGTGTTGTACGCGGGCGAGCCGGCGGCGCTGACCGGGAATGAAAGTATAACGATGATGATGACGAGAGCCGCTGAAACGATTCTCTTTTTATTGCTCATAAACACCATCCGATCAGTGATCACACCTATCCGTATACAATTATAAAACAGATGATATTAAATGTCAATCCCGGATAGAATAAAATATTATCGGTCAAAATATGTACGCGTAAAATACGGGATCCTTTGTTATCCGCTCGTATTGCCTCATATATATAGACGCTTTTTTTCGCGCTTTTGTTTCGCTTTTTCGTCAGAATTTACAGAAAATTTAAATATTAAAAATTATAAAAAATTCTTAAGGCTCCTTAATAAATCTTAATTTTTTTTCCATTGTTTTTCGTGGCTGTATAAGGTAAAATAAACTATATTATTTCAGAAAGGAGCGTTGAAGATGGCGATCATAGACGAGATAAAGGAAGCCGAAAAAAAGGCGCAGAAGCTAAAGGACGACGCGAAGGCGGCCGCAAGGGCCGATGCCGAGATGATAGACGCGGAAGCAAAGAAAAAAGCAGCCCTGATCAAATCGGACGCGGCGGCTCAGGCGGCGAAAGCCGAGGCTGACGCAAAAGCGGAGGCGGAATCCATAACAGCCGAAGCAAAGAAAGCGTCCGAGCTCGAGTGTGCGAAGCTCAAGGAAGACGGCATGGGAAAACTCAAGGAAGCCGTCGGGCTGATCTTCAAGGGAGCGTTGGAAATATGATAGTCCCGATGAAACGGGCGACTGTCGCGTTCATGCGGGATAAGCTCGACCGCGTTACCGAGGAGCTTCAGAGATGCGGGCAGTTCATGCCCATAAAGTCCGAAAACACACGGCAGGTGCGCACGCTGACGGCTCCGCTTCTCGAGGAAGAAGCCGAAACGGCGCTGAAAGCGTATTCGAGATACCGCAAAAAGAGCGGCATGCTTTCACCGCCTCACACATACACGGAATCTCAGTTCTCCGCCGAGGACGTTGAGGAAAAAACGCGCGTAATAAAGGCTGTGGAGCTTTACGAAAAGTACAGCTCCGTACAGGTGAGGATAAAACAGTGCGACGAGGAAGCGGCGGCGATCTCGGAGTTTTCCGGGCTCGACCTCGACGCAGAGGAGCTTTCGGGAACGAAATACACCGCGCTTCTGCTGGGCAGGATCCCGTATCCCGCAAAAACGAAAACAGTCCGCCCGCTCGACGCGATAAGTGAAAAATACGGTTTTGAATACACCGCGTTCAACGACGTCGCGGGTCAGAGATACTTTTACGCAAGCGTCTTCCGCGAGGATCGGGACGAGGCGGTCCGCGAGCTTGAGGAGAACGGATTTGAAAGTCTGACGCTTCCGTACAAGTCAGGCACGGCGGCGGAAGCGTTGAAAAGGACAGAGGAGAAGAAAGAACAGCTTCTGTTCTTATCAGAGTCGCTTCAGGCGCAGCTGAAGGAGGAGGCGGAGAACGCGCCGTCAGTCGAGCTTTTCTACGATAAAGAAAAAGCGCGCGCGGACAGGGCTGAGATTCCCGCCGAGCAGACGGAGAGCACCGTGGTGCTTACCGGCTGGGTATGCGCCGACAAGACCGAGGAGGTCACCGAGGCGGTACGCGCGGCGACAGACGTATTCGGGATATCGTTCGAGGATCCGCGTGAGGATGACGAGGTACCGTCGGTGACCCGGGATCCGTACGTGATCGATCAGTATTCGACGATCACGAACTCCTATTCCCCACCCGGCAAAAACGACATAGACCCCAACCCGTTCATGGCGCCGTGGTATTTCATGATATTCGGCATGATAATCGGAGACGTCGGGTACGGGATACTCATAGGTCTCATCCTTCTCGTTATCAAGCTCGTGAAAAAGCCGACCGGCGAATCCGCCAAGCTGCTCAACGTAATGATGTACTCGAGCATACCGGCTGTGTTCTGGGGCGTGATGTACGGTTCGTATTTCGGCGAGACGTGGCATCCGGTGCTGTTCTCCCCGCTCGACAATATACTCGGGGCGATGATCCTCGTGCTGATCGTCGGCGTGCTGCATATGTTCACCGGCATCACGATAAAAGCCGTCATGAACATAAAAGCCGGCAAATGGCTCGACGCCCTGACTGATCAGATAGCGTGGATGACGCTGATCACCGGCTGCGGCCTGCTCGCGCTTTCGCAGACGAGAAAGATCGGAGTGATAATGGCGATCGCGTCGGTCGCCGTGATAGTGATCCTCGGCGGACACGCGAAAAAGACGGTCTTCGGCAAGATCACCGGAGGCATTTCATCTCTCACCGGCATTACGAACTACCTGTCGGATATACTCTCATATCTGAGGATATTCGCGCTCGCGCTCGCCTCCGGTCTGATCGGTATGGTAATGAACGTGGTGGCGAACATGGTAGCCTCCGGTATCCCGGTCCCGGTGCTGAACAGGGTGGCGGCGATACCGATATATCTTCTGGGTCACGGGCTGAACACGGCGCTGTCGATACTCGGCGCCTACGTCCATACCGGAAGACTTCAGTTCATAGAATTCTTCAGTAAATTTTACGAGGGCAACGGGATCCACTTCCGCCCCCTCGAAAGAAAGAACAAATACACGCAGATAACACAAAACAACGATGATTTGAAAGGTTGAAAGGAACAAAATAAAATGGGAATGATTTATGCGATCTTAGGCGCCGCTCTCGCGGCAACTCTCGCCGGTATCGGTTCATCCTACGGCGTTCAGGCGGCAGGTAAGGCCGCGGCAGGTGTTACGGCGGAAAAGCCCGAGCTGTTCAGCAAGCTGTTCGTCCTTCAGGCGCTTCCGGCAACGCAGGGTATGTACGGACTCGTTTCCGCGATAGTCATAGTTCTGAGAGCCGGTCTGTTCGACGGTTCCATAGGCACACTTACGAAAGAGACCGGTATAGCGCTCATGTTCGCCTCCATACCGATAGCGGTTGTCGGTCTTTTCTCCGGCATATATCAGGGCAAGACCGCTGCGGCGGCTATACTCATGACGGCGAAGCAGCCCGACGCTCAGACAAAGGGTATGCAGATGACCGCTCTCGTTGAGCTTTACGCGATATTCGCGCTCGTTGCAACGCTCCTCATCGTATTCATGGCGCCGATAACGCACGTCGTCTGATGGTGAACGCTATGTCTTCACAGGCACTGATAGATAAGATCATGAAGACCGCCGAAAACGAGGCGGAACAGATCACAAACGATATACTGCGCCGCGCGGGTGAAAACGAAAAGCTCATTTTCGATCGCGTGAACGCCGAAAAGGACGCAATCTTAAAAGAGTCTCAGGCGAGATGCGAGCAGATAAAAAAGATCGCGCATCTTACCTCCGGACTCGCCGCGAGAAAGGCACGTCTGCACACAAGGCGCGAGCTTCTCGACCTGGCGTTCGGTCAGGCTTATTCCGATATGCTGGCGCTTCCGGATGACAAAAGACGCTCGTACATAGAAAAGCTCGCCGCAAAATACGCGCCAGCCGACAAGATCACCGCACGCGTATCGAAGAAGGATCTGCCGCTTTTCGACAACGGCGTCCTCACCGTGAACACGGCTGACGGCAGGACCGTCGTCGCTGAGCTTTCGGAGGACGAGCATATAAAGGGCGGCATCTACATGTCGTCCCCGGAAGCGGACACGGATTGCACGCTCGACTCCGTTTTTGCGGAGCTGCGTGAAAAATATGAGGCGGAGGCGGACAGGATTATGTTCTCCGCCGACGGTAACGGAAATGTTTGATTACTCATACACCGTCGCTTACATCGCGGCAAAGGAAACATCGATACTCGACCGCGAGACGCTTTCACGCGTGTCCGCGGACAGAAGCGACGCCGTGCGTTATCTCTCACAGTCGGGCTACGGAGGCGACGGAAAGACCGTCGCGGAGATGACGGACAATGAGCTCTCCTCTCTTCGCGCCTTCGTGATCGGTGCGCTGCCTGAAAACCTTTACAGGCTGCTGATCCTTCCGTATGACGCGCACAATCTGAAGGTCATGCTCAAGTGCGGTATAAACGGAGCCGATCCCGCGCCGTATCTCTACGACAACACTCTGATCGACACGGAGATAATGGCGGCATGCTGCCGCGGCGGGGAATTTTCCCTGATCTCGGAAAAGATCGCCGCGGCGCTGGATCCGGCGTATGACGACGGGACTCTCGGCACGCCCTTCGGCATAAGCACGGAGGTCGACCGCGCGTTCAGCGCGCAGATAGCGGACGAGGCGTCGGAGGCGCCTTTGCCCGTACGCGACTTTATCGCGGCGGAAACGGACGGAAAGAACCTGCTCGCGTATTTCCGCGCGATAAACACGGGTCTTGACCCGGAAACTTTTTCAAAGCTGATACTCCCGGGCGGCAAAGCCCCCGCTGAAATATTCACGCGCGCTTACGAAACGCGCGAGGAAGATCTGCGTCAGTTCACGCTCGGACTCGACGTGCACGACGCTTTCGCCGAGGCGGCGGATCAGGCGAAGATATCGCTTTCATCGGCGTCGGACGTGCTCGACGGCTACGTAAGATCGAAGCTTGAACCGTACAGATACGAGACCGACAGTCCCGCGCCCGTGTTTTTATACTTCAGGAAAAAGACCGCCGAGGCGAGAGCCGTGAGAGAAGCTTTTCAGGGAGGCGTGCAATGACAGAAAGAAAACTGAAAGCCGCCGTCATAGGCAGCAAAGCCGTCACAGCGCTGTACGGCGCCGCGGGCGTTGCCGTATTCGATACGGACGATCCGTCAGCCGTGCCGAAGCTCATATCAAAGCTTTACGGCGAAGGCTACGGCATAATCTTCACCGTTGAATCGCTTTACAAAGGCTGTGAGAACGCTCTCAAAAAATATCTCACGGATCCTTATCCGATAGTGATCCCGGTCCCCGACGAGACGTCGGACGGATCTTACTCAAAAGAACGCATAGCCGCGAATATCAAAAAAGCCATAGGCAGCGATCTTATATAACAAAACGAAAGGCTTGCACAATGGAAAATACAGAAAAAACAGGAAAAGTCGTAAAGGTGTCGGGGCCGCTGATAACCGCGTCCGGCATGGCGGACGTCCATATGTACGATGTTGTACGCGTGGGCAGAGACCGCCTGATCGGCGAGATCATAGAGCTGAGGGGCGACGTGGCGTCGATACAGGTCTATGAGGATACGGCGGGCATCGGAGCCGGCGCTCCCGTATATCTGACGGGCATGCCGCTTTCCGCGGAGCTCGGCCCGGGCATGGTCGAATCGATGTTCGACGGTATCGAGCGTCCGCTCGGCGAGCTTTACAGTCTTTACGGCGACCGTATACACAGAGGCGCGTCCGTTCCGTCGCTCGACCGCAAAAAGAAATGGCATTTCACGCCGTGCGCGAAGGTCGGCGAGAACGTGATCGGCGGCGATATCCTCGGTACGGTGCAGGAAACGGAAGCGGTGCTCCATAAAATAATGGTACCGCCCGACGTAAAGGGTACGATACTCAACATAAGAGAGGGCGATTTCACGGTCGACACACCGATAGTCAAGCTGATGGACGAAAACGGCAGCGAAAAGGATCTCGATATGATCCAGTACTGGCCGGTACGCCGCGGCAGACCGTGTAAAGAAAAGCTCTCACCGGACGAGCCGATGGTTACGGGTCAGCGCAACGTCGACACTCTTTTCCCGATAGCGCGCGGCGGCGTCGCCGCGATACCGGGTCCGTTCGGCTCCGGAAAGACCGTCGTTCAGCATCAGCTGGCGAAATGGGCTGACGCGGATATAGTCATCTACATAGGCTGCGGCGAGCGCGGAAACGAGATGACCGACGTCATGAACGAATTTCCGGAGATAATCGACCCGAAGACCGGTCTTTCGCTGATGAAGCGGACCGTCCTCATAGCGAACACGTCGGATATGCCGGTCGCGGCGCGCGAGGCGTCGATCTACACCGGCATCACGATAGCGGAATACTTCCGCGATATGGGCTACAAGGTGGCGATAATAGCCGACTCCACGTCGCGCTGGGCGGAGGCTCTGCGCGAGATGTCCGGCAGACTTGAGGAAATGCCCGGCGAGGAGGGCTACCCCGCGTATCTTTCCTCCCGTCTCGCGGAATTCTATGAACGTGCGGGTTACGTCAGATGCCTGGGCTCCGACGACCGCGAAGGCGCGGTAACGGCTATAGGCGCCGTATCGCCTCCCGGAGGCGATACATCAGAGCCCGTATCTCAGGCGACTCTGCGTATCGTCAAGGTATTCTGGGGACTTTCGTCCGAGCTCGCGTACAAGCGTCACTTCCCCGCGATAGACTGGCTCAAGAGCTATTCGCTCTATGAACCGAAGCTGCGCGAACACTATGTGAAGGAGATCTCCCCCGAATGGCCCGGACTCGTCGCGAAGACGAAGGCCATGCTTCAGGAGGAGGCGGATCTCAACGAGATCGTACAGCTCGTCGGTATCGACTCGCTCGGAGCGGGCGACAGGCTGACGCTCGCCGCCGCGCAGATGATCCGCGAGGACTATCTGCAGCAGGACGCGCTCGATCCCACCGACTCCTATACCACGCCGCGGAAGATGTACCTCATGCTCACCGCGATACACAACTGGTACGAAGCCGGAAAGAACGCGCTCGAGGTCGGCGTGCCGTTCGAGCAGATAGAAAAGATGCCCGTTTGCGAAAAGATAGCGAGGATGAAATACACGGACGAGAGCGTCCGTGAGGAAACGTTTTCGCAGATCGGCGCGGACATGGATGCTCAGTTCACCGCGCTGATGGAGGAGGCTGTGACAGATGAATAAGGAATTCAAAACGATAAAAGAAGTCGTAGGACCTCTGATGCTCATTGAAAAGGCGGAGGGCGCCACGTACGACGAGCTCGTTCAGATAAAGCAGGCGACGGGAGAGATCAGATACGGCAAGGTCCTCGAGGTCAACAGGGATAAGGCGCTCGTACAGCTCTTCGAGCCGTCGGAAGGTCTGAAGATATCGGACGCGCGCGCAAAGCTGCTCGGTCACGGAGTGGAGCTCGGCGTTTCCGCCGATATGCTCGGCAGAGTCTTTGACGGCATGGGCGAACCGATAGACGGCGGCGACAGGATCATCCCCGAAAAGCACATGGATATAAACGGTCTTCCGATGAACCCGGCGGCGAGAGACTTCCCGTCCGAGTTCATACAGACCGGCATTTCCGCGATAGACGGGTTAAACACCCTCGTCCGCGGACAAAAGCTCCCCGTTTTCTCAGGCTCCGGCCTTCCTCACGCCGAGCTTGCCGCGCAGATAGCGAGGCAGGCGAAGGTGCTCGGCACCGACGACAAATTTGCCGTCGTTTTCGCGGCGATCGGCATCACGTTCGAGGAATCCGAGTTCTTTATTCAGGATTTCAGAAGGACCGGTGCGATAGACCGTTCCGTAATGTTCATAAACCTCGCGAACGACCCGGCGGTCGAGCGTATATCCACTCCGCGTATGGCGATAACGTGTGCGGAGTATCTCGCGTACGACCTCGGTATGCACGTCCTCGTGATAATGAGCGATATAACGAACTACGCCGAAGCCCTGCGTGAGATCAGCGCGGCGCGGAAGGAAGTCCCCGGACGCCGCGGATACCCCGGATATCTCTATACCGACCTCGCGACCATGTACGAGAGGGCGGGCAAGATAAAGGGCAAGCCCGGCTCCATAACTCAGATACCGATACTGACGATGCCCGAGGACGACAAGACCCACCCTATCCCGGACCTTACCGGATATATCACCGAGGGTCAGATAATCCTCTCCCGCGAACTTTACAGAAAAGGCGTTCAGCCGCCGATAGACGTTCTTCCGTCGCTTTCGCGTCTGAAAAACAAGGGCATCGGCGCCGGACGCACGCGTGAGGATCACTCCGGCAACATGAACCAGCTGTTCGCCGCCTACGCCCGCGGCAAGGACGCGCGTGAGCTGTCCACCATACTCGGCGAATCGGCGCTTTCCGAGGTCGACCGCATTTACGCGAAATTCGCCGAGGAATTTGAAAAGCGGTACGTTTCGCAGGGTTATCATACAGACAGATCGATTGAGGAAACGCTCACGGTCGGCTGGGAGCTTTTGTCGATGCTCCCGAGAACGGAGCTCAAACGTATAAAGGAAGAATATATAGAGAAATATCTTCCGAAAAAAGAGCAGGAATAAAATATGGCAAAGCAGATTAATCCGACAAGGATGGAGCTCACGCGTCTGAAAAGGCGTCTGAAGACCGCCTCTCGCGGTCACAAGCTCCTCAAGGATAAGCAGAACGGGATGACGAAGAAATTCATGGAGCAGATCCGGCTCAACCGGAAGCTCCGTGAAACGGTCGAATCCGAGCTTGCCGCCGCGGCGCGTCAGTTCCGCTCCGCCTCGTCCGCGATGGGTGAAAAGGAGCTCGCCGAAGCGCTGCTCCTCCCCGCCGGCGAGATCGGCGTGACGGGAGGCGCGGGCAACATAATGAGCGTTCAGGTCCCGGTGCTCCACGCCGACGGATCGCTCGCCGGTTCTCTGCCCTACGGCTTCGCCGACACTTCATATGAGCTTGACGCCGCCACGCTTTCCATGGTAAAGCTGTTCCCGACGCTTTTGCAGCTGGCGGAATGCGAGAAGACGTGCGATATGCTCGCCGCGGAGATCGAAAAAACGCGGCGCCGCGTCAACGCGCTCGAGCACGTCATGATCCCGGAGATGGAGAGGAACATCAAGTTCATCACGATGAAGCTCGAGGACAACGAGCGGCAGAACATCACGCGGCTCATGAAGATCAAGGACGTTATAAACGCAAGGTAAATAAGAAAACCGCATCCGTTTGCCGGATGCGGTCTTTATTTTGTTTTATCTTATTTGATCTTCTTCGAGATCACGGTGCCTGCAAGCGCCACGCACGCGACGGCGGCTATCGCTATGATAACAGCGTCGGACGTGTTCGGGTTGGAAGGCTGAGAGGGAGCGTCGGTCGTCGGCGCGTCGGTCGCGGGAGCGTCCGTCGCGGGAGCATCGGTTACGGGAGCTTCTTCGTTAAGCTTGATGGCTGCCTTGTAGTAAGCGCCGCCGTTTTCGGTGTTGTTGCCGTGGTCGCCCACGAACAGCGTATCGCCGCCGAACGCAACGTCGGACAGGTTGTTCGCCTGAGCCGCGTATTTGAGCGTCGCGACCTCGGACAGGTCGGCTTTCTTAAGTACCTTTACGCAGGAATCGGCTTTGTTGTAAGTCGCCGTGAAAACGTAATCGCCCGCCTCGCAGATACCGTAAGCCTGTGTTACTTCCGCTTCCTTTACGAGAGACTTGCCGTCAGCGGAGATCTTGCCGACGTGGCTGCCCTTGCCGGATCCGGTCTTCAGGTAGGTGAGGTAGATATAACCGTCGGTGTCGACCGCTATGTAGCTCGGGTCGCCGGTGCCGCCGGTCACGGCGCTGTAATCCATAACGCCGTTATTCGCGAACGTAGTGTCGAGCGTGATCTTTGTCGGATCCGTTACATCGTAACGGCGAACGCCGTCTACGTTGTAAGCGGTGACCGCGTACAGATAGTATTTTTCACCTATCTTCTGTACCGCAACGCCGTTGATGCCGGTTTTGGAGCCGAGATCTTCAACGAGCTTGCCGACTTCCTTCATATCCTTGTCGACCGCCGCGACGGTGATGTCGCCCTGGCCGTTGTGGGTGATACCGACGTACAGATATCCTCTGTCGTCGACCGCGAGACCCTTGCAGTAAAGCTCGTTATCCGAAGATTCGGGCTTGTAGCTTCCCGCCTGGGAGTTGTCAGACGTATTGAATCTGACTACGTATCTGCCGCCCTGCAGGAATCCGCCGTAGACGTACTTTCCGTCGGGCGACGCGGTGAATCCGCGCATCTCGATGGCGTTGTTGATATCGGCGGGAGCGAACTCCGCGCCGAGCTCAAGTTTTGCGGCTTTGATGTTGTCCTCGACCGTCGCGAATACGGAGACAGCCGACAGAGCGATCATGACCGCGCATACTGCTAATGCTAAAAATTTTTTCATGTCCTTCCTCCTTATGAGATTGCTGTTATTATCTCACATTTTTTTATGTTTGTCAATAGGTTTTTTTAAATATTCTTTTTTTCAGGACGCGGTATGACCACTCAGGGCTTCCGAGATCTTCTCGTTCATCCGGGCGTTCTCAGCCCGGCAGACCTGATCGATACAGACCTCTATCGCGCGGGCGTCGCTGCTTCCGTGTCCCTTCACAACGGTCTTTCTCGCACCGAGGATTACGGAACCGCCGTAGTTCTGATAATTCATGAATTCCTTTATCTGCGAGAACATCTTTTTCTGCAGAAGTGCGCCGAGCTTGTATTTCCAGCTTGAGTAAATGTTCTTTTTCAGCATCTTCAGCATTTCAAGACAAGCGCCTTCCGTCGTCTTTATCAGAACGTTTCCGGAAAATCCGTCGCAGACTATGAGATCGTATTTGCCGGTGAGCAGATCCCTGCTCTCCATATTGCCGACGAAATTCACGCCTTCAAGCTGCTCGAGAAGCGGATAAGTCTCTTTTCTCAGCTTGTCTCCCTTTTCGCTCTCCGTACCTATATTGAGCAGAGCCGCGCGCGGCGACTCTATTCCGAAGGCACTCTGAAGATATACGCTGCCCATAACGGCGAACTGCTTCAGCATCTCGGGGCTGCAGTCGACCACGGCGCCGCTGTCGCAGATACCGACTATACCGCCCGTCATCGTCGGGAGGATCGGGCAGAACGCGGGACGCATCACTCCGGGCAGCCGTCCGACACGCAGGGTCGTCGCAGCTATGAGTGCGCCGGTCGAGCCGACGGACACCATTCCGGCGACTGTTTCGTCCGTACGGAGCAGCTCTGCTGCCGCCATCATGCTGCTGTCGCGTTTTGCTCTTATCGCCTCGGTGGGCTTCTCGTCACAGCCGATCACGGTCGGCGCGTGGAGGATCTCAAGGCGCTCCGCCGGGTATTTTTTGCCGGAAAGCGCTTCCTTTATCTGAGCTTCGTCACCCGAAAGGATCATATAAAGATCCGCGTTCTTCCCGAGCGCGGCGATTGCACCGTCTGCGTTCGCGCGAGGGCTGCCGTCCCCGCCGAAGCAATCCATCACGACCTTGATCATATCAGCCACCTATTTTCTTTACAAACGCGCGTCTTCTCTTGTGTATGACGCGTCTGAATCTTCCCCACATGTTCTGTATGGCGTAATTGTCCTCAAGATTGAGGTTCGTCTCCGCGTATTCTATACCGTCATCGCGGAGCATCTTCATCACGAACAGCGAGGCAAGCGCGCCTATACCGCGGTTCGCGTACTCCGGTGAGACCCCGACAAGCCCGAGATCGAGCACGCGCGGTTTTTTCAGCGCCTTCAGCAGTCTGAGAAGCGCCGCGGGCGTCAGATGACCGTCCGACGGTCTTATCGCCTCGGATATCGATGGGAAACAGATGCCAAGACATACGAGCTCATCCTTTTCGTTCAGCACGACCGCGACGTGATGCAGATCGATGATCAGCTTGAAATTCGCTATCATCATTTTCTTCATCCCCTCGGTGAACGGGACGGTGCCGTAAATGTGCTCGTATGACCTGTCGAGCAGATCGAAGAACGGGTCCGCGTATCTGTCGAGAAAGTCGTTGATGTTCTTCGCCGAACCGATACGGAGATTATACCGCTTCATTATAAGCCTGCAATACTTCTCCAGCTTCTCGTCCCACATTTCGGGCAGATAGATCCGGCTCTCGTTCCAGTCGACCTCCTTGACGTAGCCCTTGTTCTCAATGAGACGCTGATAATAATCGTAATTGTACTGCTCCTCGAACGTCGACATCTGATCGAAGCCCTCGATCAGAAGCCCCTCGCGCTCAAGATCCGAAAAGCCCATGGGCCCGAAGACAGTATCCATCCCTTTGGATAGCGCCCATTCCTCGACGGCATCGAACAGAGCGTCAGCGACCTGCTGATCGTCGATCGAATCGAACCTCGTGAACCTTACTCTTTTCTCGCCCGTCTTTTTGTTGTGCGCCTTCTGCAGTATCCCGGAGATCCTTCCCGCGATGACGCCGTCCTTATATGCGTTGTAATAAACGGTGTCGCACTGGTCGTTGTAGACGTAATCGTCTCTGAATATCTTCTTCTCGTCGCCGTAAAGCGGCGGGCAAAAGTAAGGAACGTCCTTATACAGCTTCAGCGGGAAATCAAGGAATTCCTTTTGCTGCTTTTTCGTTCTGACTTCACATACGGTGATCATCGGGCGTTCATTCCCTTCCCGAAGAATGGAACGCTATGCCGACGCAGTCGGGCCCGCAATGGCTGCCCGCCGTCGGGTTGGCGACGACGACCTCTATATTCACGCCGTCCCCGTATTTTTCATGCAAAAGCGATATAAGCTCTGCGACGTCATCGTCGGCGTCCGTATGAGCTATGAATATCTTATGAGAGAGCACGTCGTCGCCGCGGTCGACGGTGTACTGCAGAAGACGCCTGATGGCGTTCTTTTTGCCGCGCTCCTTGCCGATGCTGACCATTTTTCCTTCGTGATTCATATGTATGATCGGGCGCACGCCGATCAGAGTACCCATGGCGGCGGTTATACCGCTGACTCTGCCGCTGCGCTTGAAGAACTTCAGGTCGTTCGCGTAAAAGTACGTCGAGAAATGATCGACCTCCTTCTCCGCCCACGCGATCATCTCCTCGGCGGTCTTGCCGGCCTTGTACATCTGACCGATCTCGTCGACGATTATGAGGCTCGCTATCGTGATGCCCTTCGTATCTATCTCATAGAACTTTCTTTCCGGATACTTTTCGTGAAGCTCAGCGACTGCCGCGTCCATATTGTCGAACGTCATCGACATCGCGCGTGAGAAATGGACGTAAAGTATATCGTCGCCCGCGGCGAATACCGGCTCGAAATACTCGATATACTTCGCCTCGGTGACGGCGCTGGTCGTCGGCAGCGTGCCGTCTCTCAGCATATTGTAGAATTTCTTTGCTTCGAATACGTCGAAGTCCTCATAAGGATAGATGGTCTTTCCGTCTATGCTGTACGGCATGCTGATAAGGTGATAATCGTACTGTTTGGCTTTTTCCGGGGTAAGGTCGGTGTCCGTGTCTGTGAAAAGAACTAACATTTGCGTGTCCTCCGTTATTCAAGTACTATAATAAAGTCATGGAGCGGCTGTCCGCCGTCTATCATGATGATTTCCGCGTCCTCATATTTAGACTGCAGGATCCCGTACAGCCTCTGCGCCTCTTCCTCCGTCGCCGTTTTGCCGGAGAACAGGAGGATGACGTCGAACGAACCGGCGTCGAGCTTATCGCAGAGGATCTCCGCCGCCTCGCATTTGTCGGCTGAATCGGAATAGACGATATCGTCCGAATACCCTATGTAATCACCCTCGATTATCGTGACGCCGTTCATCTCGGTGTTTCTGCCGGCGGGGGATACGAAGCCCGTAAACACGCCGTCCGCGTACGTTTTCGCCTCCTCGACCGCCTCGTCGGGCGTCTTTCCGTCAACGTCGAGCATCGAGAGCGCGGAATACCCCTCGCCGACAGTATGAGTCGGGATAACGCGGATATCCGCTTTGTCGTACATCTTCGCCGCCTGCTTCGCCGCGAGGATGACGTTGCCGTTGTTTGGGAACACGAGTATCGTGTCGGCGTTGACGGTGTCGAACGCCCGGATGAAGTCGCCGGACGACGGGTTCATGCTCTGTCCGCCGTCGACCACGGCGTCGGCGCCGAGCGAACGGAACGTCTCCTTCAGCCCCTCTCCCGCGGCGACGACGACGGTGCCGAATTTCCTGCGCGGCTTCTCAACGTGGAATTCCGTCCTGTTGTCTATAATGGTCTCATTGTGCTGAAGCATCATGTTCTCTATCTTCAGCGTGAGGAATTCTCCGTATTTCTGACATTCATTCAGGACCTGCCCGGGCGTCATCGTGTGGACGTGGACCTTCACGATCGTCCCGTCGCGGAACGATACGACGGAGTCTCCCATGCTCTTCAAGAATTCGGTGAACTCGTTTATATCGAATTTGTCTATATCTGTCTTCGATCTCTGCAGTCTCATCAGAAATTCCGTGCAGTAGCCGAATTCAAGCTCGGAATCCTCGGTAAAGGTGCTGACGTCGATATGCTTTTTTGCCGCGCCGCCGTCGTGCGATGATCTGACGATCTCTCCGCCGTCTATCGCCATACGCATGCCCTCCACAATGTAGACGAGGCCCGCTCCGCCGGAATCGACGACTCCGGCTTCCTTGAGAACGTCAAGAAGCTCCGGCGTGCGCTCAAGCGAGCTGCGGAGCTCCGATATAAGATCAGTAAAATATGTGTCGAGGGTGGAACCTTCCTCAATTCTGTCTCCCGCGTATGTCACCGCGTCACGGAAAACGGTGAGTATAGTGCCCTCTACCGGTACGGAAACGGCGCTGTATGCCTCGGTCGACCCTCTCTGAAGCGCTTTTCCGAACGTGCAGACGTCCGCGTCCTCAAGATCTCTGAGTCCTGCCGCGATGCCCGCGAAAATACGTGAAAGTATGACGCCGGAGTTTCCCCTGGCGCCCAGGAGCATACCGTGCGCTATACGCGCGGCGACTCCGCCGAGGCTCTTCTTACCGTCGTCCGGAGCCGAAGCGCCGGAATCGATCGTCATATACATATTGTCGCCCGTATCGCCGTCCGGTATCGGGAAAACGTTCAGATCGTTGACTACGCTCTTGTTTGCATACAGATTCTCGGCGCCGCCCTTCACCATGTTTTCAAAAAGCGCGCCGTCTATCAGCCTGTCCATATTTCTGTCCTCTCTCATTTATCTGGATATATTACATATTTTGTATATCGCCGTCATCGTCGGGCGGCGCATCGTCTCCGGCTTTTTCACCGCTGTCCGGAGGCGCGTCTTCCCCCGCGTCGTCGCCGAATTTTCTGATCGGCTTGAACACGTGGATCTTACCGTGGTCGTTCAGGTCCTTTATTATCGCGAGCGCTACCGGCACGCCGAGAAGTCCGAGACCTCCGAACAGTCTCGATCCGACGATCATCGCGAGAATCGTCGCCACCGGATGCAGACCGACCTGCTGACCGACTATCTTCGGCTCGATGAACTGTCGCACGACCGTTATCACCGCGTAGATGACGAGCAGGCATATTGCCGACGCGTAGTCGCCTATGATCAGCGAGATGATCGCCCACGGGATGAGTATCGTACCCGTTCCGACTATCGGCAGTATATCGAAGACCGCAATAAGCAGCGCGAGCAGGAAAATGTTCTGCAATCCCGTTATGAAATGCATTATGCCGAATCCGATCATAAGCTCGGCAAACGTTATCGAAAGGATCAGTGCGTAAGATCTGATATACTTGAACAGTATCTTTATCGTGTAATCCTTTATCATGATCACAAAATCAGCCGCCTTGTGCGGTAACTGTGACAGGCAGAACGACGTGATCCGCTCGAAGTCCATTGAAATGAAGAACGTCGAGATTATCATGATCAGCACCGTGATGAGCATGCCCGGGATGCTCGTTATCACCGAGAACGACGGGAGTATGTTCGAAACGAGGCTCCTTATTCCGCCCTGTATCGAGTCGAAGAACGTGGTGGATCCCGCGTCAAGCTCGATATTGAGGTTGGCGAGCAGCGCGCGTATCTTCTCATACGCGACGGTGAGACTCGGTATTATCGTATTCTTCACGAATTCCGGCAGCGACGCTATGAATCCGCCTATCGCGACGACGAGCCTGTATATGATGAACCAGGCGAGCACGCCGACCGTGCAGAAGAACAGCGCCGTTATTACCGCCGCCACCGGCTTGTTGTTCTTTTTGACCTTCAGCTTGCGTGAAAAGAACTTTATGAGCGGATAAAGCAGAGCCGAGATTAAAAAAGCGATGAAGAACGGCATTATCCACTTGATAATATATTTAAAAAAGAAATACACAAGGAGTATGATAACGACCGCGTATGCGATTTTTATCAGAAAGTCACGTTTTTTTTCGGTGCTCATAAACCCATCCTTTCGTCATTACCGTAAACGCGCGTCATTGTCCGGCCTTCTCCCGCAGGGTTATCTGATACACCTTGAGACCGCCTGCGGCACAGCCGATATAGAAATCGTTGCCGACGTGGAACATATTTTCCGGCTCGCATCCCGTTACGGGAACGTCGATCACCGCGACCCTGTTGTATTCCCAGTCGTGTATGACCACGCAGTTTTTGTTGTATTGTATGAAATAAATGTAGTTTTCATCAGCGTCGCAGCCCTGCTTCGTATACCCGGTCTTTTCTCCCTTGAGCCGCTGAAGCTCGTTGAAATCGCGGTCGAGTATCGCGACGTCCATCGTCCCCGCCACTCCCACGACGTATCTGTCACGCTCCGCCGCGTACTGTATGCAGTAGGCCTTGAACGGGAGCTCGTGAGTCCCCGTGACGGTAAGCGTCTCCGGATCCACGAAGCTGAGCATCTTTTTATTCGGCGCGTTATGGCAGACGACGAGACGGCCGTTGACGCTGTCATAAGTCATGTCGTTGCTGTGATCCGTAGGCAGCGGCTCGCTCTGTGCGACGGGCGTGCTCTTCCCCAACGGGATCTTGTATATTATCGACCGGCTGCCCTCTTCCTTCGTATCGTTCATCGCGAAATACATATATTCGCCGTCGGTGCAGCCGCCCTGCAGCTGTCTGTAATTCACGCCGCCCACGGTCTCGGGGCTGCGGAACACCTTCTGCTTCGCCTTGTATTCGAGCTCGGCGCCGGACGAAAGAAGGTAAGCGACGGAAGAAGTATCGATCACAGGCTCGGTATCGGGTACCGTGACAGGCTCGGTCTCGCTTTCCGTGGCCGCGGCCGACGTATCATCCTCCGTGACGGAGACGCTGCCGGCAACGGTCGTATCGCCGCTCACGCCCGTATCCGGAACGGGTCCCGCACATGACGCGGAAAGCGCCGCCGACGCCGCGAGCACGGCGCACAAAATCCCTTTTTTCCTCATTTTCCGACCTCTTTTCCGTTTTTCCGTTACAGTATAACAGATTTCCGTGTGAAAGTCAAGGAAAAACGGGTATATTCTTTATTAGATATTTTTATTTTATAGTTAATATCGGCGTATATGCGCACGGTTACACAAAAACGCAAAAAAAATACGCGTATATGTGAGGTACTCTTAAGGACAGTTAATGAAAACCGGCTGAAGTAATGAAAACCGGCTGAAGTAAGGAACAAAATCCTTATTTCAGCCGGTATTTTGTCGCATATCTCTGCAAGCAGGACGTTTGTGTGCCAAACGTCAAAAAGAATGATGATTGCCCTGACGGGCAAATGATGAGCCTCCCTTCGGTCGCCATGATGATTTGCGGTTTCACCGCAAAATGATGAAATGAGTTCCGCTTCATGCGCCGAAGGCGCTCATCATTCGGCGAAGCCGTTCATCATGCGCGAAAGCGCTCATCATGTGCCGCGCAAGCGGAACTCATAACTGCCGACTGTCCTTAAGAACAGTCGGCATATCGCCTCTCCCGCACGTCGGGACTGATTAACAATTTGTAAAAACATATCCTACAATATAACAATTTGACGTTTTGCGGGTTGATTTTTTAAAAATAGGTTGATATGATTGTTTTATATTGAAAAGACGCCCCGTTTCCGGAGCTTCCCGAAAGGAATAATGTTAAGATGGATATGATAAAAAAACTGACGGCGGTATTTGCCGCGGCACTTGTACTGGCGCTCCCCTCCTGCAAGGGCAAGGAGACCGGTACGGACGAGGTGACGCAGAACACCCCCTCCGAGGGTCCCGCCGGGATCGGCGTTTCGACCGGCTCCTACAACGGTCTTTTCGACGGACTCGCGGAAATAGAGCTCACTCTCGGCGAGGCGGAGCTCTCCACCGTGATCGACCACGCGGATGCCGGCGTCTACTGCGAGGCTGACGTCAGATGCAACGGCGACACCGTTGAAAAAGCCGGTATAAAAGCGCGCGGCAACACGTCGTACGTGGCCGAGGCGGGAAACAACAGATACTCCTTCAAGATAAAATTCAACAAGTTCACAAAGGGTCAGAAGCTGAACGGACTTGACGAGCTGTATCTCAACAACATCTCATATGACCCGTCGTGCGTACGCGAATACCTGGCGTACTCGCTCTTCGCCCGCACCGAGGGCGTCCACGCGCCGTTGGCGACGTTCGCGAAGCTCACGGTAAACGGCGAGTATTACGGGCTGTATCTCGCGGTCGAGGGCATCGACGACAGCTTCCTCAAGCGCTCGTTCGGCGACAACGACGGCAATCTTTACGAAGCCGACAAGGGCTCCGCGTTCGTCGACGCCGACACCTCGACGTTCTCGCTCGAAAACGGCAAGGACACGTCCTTCTCAAAGCTCACCGCGCTTTACAATGCCCTGAGTACGGGAGACGGCATTGACGCCGTGCTCGATACGGAATCCGTCCTGCGCTACGCCGCCGTCATCGACGTGATCTGCGGTCAGGAATCCTATCTCGGCGAGAAGGCGGAAAACTTCTACCTGTACGAGAGATCAGACGGCAGGCTCTCGATCATCCCGTGGGATCTCAAGATGTCATTCGGGACCGACAGATCTCTCAGAAAGACCGAATATCAGATAGACAGCGAAATGATAAAGTTCTCCGTCACCGCTCCGTATTTCGGCGTTGAGGCTGCGGACAGACCGCTTGTCGGAAAGCTGCTCGAGGACGCGGAGCTGTCGGCGAAATATCTGTCATACGTCAGATCGTGCGGCGAAGAGCTCGCGTCGATGCTTGAAAAGCTCCCGCAGCTCAAAACCTTCATAGATCCCGCTGTCTCCTCCGACACGAAGCGCTTCTACGACGACGCGCTCTATCAGGCGGAATTCTCCGACGGCGAAAACACGCTTTACGGTTTCATCAAGCGGAGATGCGCTTTCATCGCATCCGAATTATCAACACAGGAAAAATAAATGAAAAAAACAGTATCGATCATCCTGATCATCTGCGCGCTCGGACTCTGTGCGTGCACGAAGACAAAAACGGACGCGCCCTCCGGCATGAAACTCGCCTCGACCGTGCCTCCGTGCGATTACTATATGTACGTCCCGAACGACTGGACGGTCGCGGGACAGGACGGCATCACGGCGGCGTACGTACCCACGCTCGAGAATTCATCGGACAAACCGAACGTCACCTGTGCGCGCTACACCGTGACGAACAGCGCGGTGTTCGATCTGCCCGACGACAAGGGCGGCAGATCCGACGGCGTTATATTCGCCGAGAATTACTGGGCGGGCTACGTATCCGAGCTTCAGTCGTATCTTCCGGGATACGCGCTGATCTCCGGGCCATCCGCCACGCTGCTGAACGGTCTGCCCGCGGTAAGATGCAAATACACGGCGACGCTTTCCGGCGTATCCTATAATTTCGACATGGTGATCTGTATAAAAGAGCGCATGTTCGCTTATATGCTGACGTATACCGCACCGTCCGACAAGGCGGAGACCTACAGCGGTCAGTTCGAGAACATCATAAGCGAATTCGTATTTCAGACGGGGACTCTCGGATAATGGCTTCTTATTTTGACAATGCGGCAACAACGCGGCTGTGTGATGCAGCCGCTGCGGCTTTTTCTTCGGCACTGAACATATACGCGAACCCGTCGTCGCTCCACTCCGCAGGCCTCGAGGCGGAAAAGCTCGTGACCTCATCAAGAAAAGCCGTACTCAAAGCGATAGGCGCGGCACAGTCCGACTCTCTCGTCTTCACCGGCTGCGGCACCGAATCGAACGCGCTCGCGCTTTTCGGCACGGCTTACGCAAAAAAGACGAACGCGGGCGGCACCGTGATCATATCCGATTCGGAGCATCCGTCGGTCTATTCCGCCGCGGAAGAACTCGGGCGCCGCGGTTTCACGGTGAAAACGGTGCCGACGAGGGACGGTGAGATCGACCTTGAAAAGCTCCTCTCTCTCATGACCGACGACACCTTTCTCGTCAGCATAATGACGGTCAACAACGAGACCGGCGCCTTATACGATATCCCGGCGCTCTGCCGCGCGGTGAAGGAAAGATCGCCGCGCACGCTTTTTCACACGGACGCGACGCAGGCATTCATGAAATGTCCGGTCGACGTATCAAAGAGCGGCGTCGATATGATGACGCTGTCCGCGCACAAGATAGGCGGTCCGAAGGGCGTCGGCGCACTTTTCGTCCGTGACAGGGTCGTCCGCTCACATTCGCTCTCGCCCGTTCTGTACGGCGGAGGTCAGGAGGGCGGGCTCCGTTCCGGCACCGAGAACACCGCCGGCATCGCCGCCTTTGCCGCCGCCGCGTCATACGGGGCGGAACACTTCGACGCTGACGTTGAAAAGGTCATAAAGCTCTCCGCGATGATCACGGAAGGGCTCGTCCGGATCGGGATAAAGCCCGTTCTGCCCGCGTCCCGCGTGCCGCACATAATCCCGGCGGTGCTTCCCGGGATACGGAGCGAGATAATGCTTCATTATCTTTCGTCCTCCGGCGTGTTCGTCTCGAGCGGATCCGCCTGCTCATCACATCACCCGGGCATATCACGTCCGATGACCGCGATGGGGCTGTCCGCGCGCGAGGCGGACTGTACGATCCGTATCAGTCTTTTCCGTGAAAACACTGAGGAGGACGCGGAAAAACTGCTCGCCGGGCTGGAGAGCGGGGTAAAAAACCTTATAAAACAGTACAAATAACGCGTAAATTAACATTTTTTTTAAAAATTGTTCTTTAGTAGCTTTATCACATGTGATATACTGATACGAGCAAGTCAAATCATATAAAGGCTTGATGTCGAAAGTCTTTTTATAAACAAGGAAGGTCTGGATCAACACAATGGCAAAAACGAAAGTAAAACCGAAGAACGCAACTTCAAAGAGCGACGTATGGTACAAGGTGCTGACGGTCGTCATCATCGTATGTCTCGTCGCCGGTCTGCTCGTGGCGGTGCTTCAGCCCACAGGTCTCGCTGATTACATCTCGCTGCACTCTCAGACAGCAATGAGCACGGAGCATTACAAGCTCAACAACGCTCAGTTCACTTATATGACCCATCTCATCTACAACAACTATCAGAGCTCATACGGAAGCAGCTCCACCATTCCGATAGAGTACTGCAAGACTTCGGCGCAGAGCACGCTCTCCGAGGCGCTCGTACTGTACGAGGCGGCAAAGGCGGACGGCTTTGAGCTTACCCCCGATCAGAAGGCTCAGATAGACGATACGATGAAATCTCTTGAGGAGTACGGCAAGTCCCAGAACTACAACCTCGCCTCCACCATCGCTTTGATGTACGGCGGCAAGGGCGTAAAGAAGGGCGACGTCAGAAAGACGATCGAGCTTCAGACGATAGCGTCGGCTTACGCGCAGAAGCTCAACGACAGCTTCACGATAACCGACGAGGAATACACGAAGCAGTATGAAGACAACAAAAACGATTATCTGACAGCCGATTACTATTCCTTCACCGTCAAAGCGGAATATGACAAAGACGCTGACGACGACGCGAAGACGGCGGCGATAACCGCCGCGAAGGACAAGGCGAAGGAGATATTCGACCGCGTTGAAGGCGGCGAGGATTTCATAAAGGTCGTCACCGAATACAAGAAGAGCGTAGCCGAACAGAACAAGAAGGCACTTGAAGAAGCCGAGGAAAAGAATCAGGAAGAGATCGACAAGGCCGCGAAAGCGATCGAGGACATCACCGAGGAATCCGTAAAGAAAGAGGTGCTCACCGAGCGTCACAAGAGCTCGGACTCCGAGGCTGACAAATGGATCTTCGCCGACACTCCCGCCGCTGACAACGCCGTGAAGATGATAGACGCGGATGAATCCGCGACCGTATATCAGATCGTCGCAAGCGCTCACAGAGACGAAACGAAGACCGTTTCCATGCATTACCTGTACGTCCCGTATTCCTACTTCACCGATAACAAGGACGCGGCGGAAGAGTTCGTAAAGAACATGATCGCCGAATACAACAAGGGCGAAAAGACAGCCGATTCGTTCGACGCTCTGGCGGCTTCCTCCTCCACCGACAAGATCACGGTCTCGGGCGGCAGCTACAAGGAATCCACGAAGCTCGGCTACAGCGACAGCAAATATGACGAGGCTGACGCCTGGCTGTTCTCAGCCGACCGCAAGGCGGGCGACGTCGAATACTTCAAGATCGGCGACGAGGGCATCGTGACGTTCCGGTTCGAGGCGGAAGGCAGAGCCGCGTGGCTCGTAAGCGCCGACAACGACATCCGCGAGGCGAGACTTGAAGCGAAGGTCGAGGAATTCAAGACGACCTACCCCGTAAAGATCAACGAAAAAGCAATAGCGAAGGTCAGCTGAATCGAGTAGGCGCTAACAAGTAGTACCTCTCACACCACCGTACGTGCCGTTCGGCATACGGCGGTTCAATTCAAGTAATAATCCAAGCAACAAAGGA
>CACYWW010000027.1 GCA_902778145.1 uncultured Ruminococcus sp. | reverse complement strand
TCCTTTGTTGCTTGGATTATTACTTGAATTGAACCGCCGTATGCCGAACGGCACGTACGGTGGTGTGAGAGGTACTACTTGTTAGCGCCTACTCGATTTACCGCTTTACCCGACGGTGCCCTGCAGCGTTATCACGGCGACGCCCGGATCCGTCGTTATCTGACCGTCCGGGGAGACCGTGAATTCAGCCGGCGGGACGGTCAGCGCGCCGGGCGTCGTTGAGAAGGCGCCGGTCGACGTATCATAAGTATAGCCGCCGCCTTCCGTCCACGCGGCGCCGTTGTACGTGACGGTCACGTCCGTGAGAACGGGGTTCACCGCGTCGGTGATCGTCGCGCCCGTCTCCTCGTCAGCCGGAGCGTTCCCGTAGTTTCTGACGGTGAACGTATACGTTATACTCTGACCCGGCGTGACCGAGAGCGGCGAAAGCGTTTTTTCAACGGTGAGCAGCGGCGCCTCGCTTACCGTGAGCGTAAAATCCGCCGTCACCGGCTCCGCGAGCCCGTCGCCCGACACGGTCACGGTGTTTATTATCTGTGAACCCGTGTCAAGCGGCGCATAGCCGTTGACGTTCGCCGCGTAGATCACGACAGCCGTGCCGCCCGCCGGAACGCTGATCCCCGTGACCGTCAGCGGCTGCTCGTCTGCGACTGCCGCGGATTTTTCTTCCGCTCCGTCGTTCAGAACGAACAGCGAGCCCGTTTCGTACGTCAGAGGATAAAGCGTGCCGCCCGCGCCCTGATATCCGCCGAGATCGTCCTCAAGCGTAAGTCCCTGAAGCGGTACCGTCCCCGAGTTCTGCAGCGTGACGACGTACGTGATCTTCTCGCCCGCCGCGTATTCCGATTCGAGCGACGTCTTTCTGACCGTGAGGCTCTCGAGGATCTGTCCCGTCGTCACGTTCGACAGCACCTGAGTGCCGCCGTACGTGAGTGTTGCCTGGTTTGTAAAAATTGCCATATGCGTATTTCCTTTCGGGTGCTTTTCCGCACCGTTATAATTATATGATCCTTTTTTTGCGTATGATACTGCTGTTTTTACGTCTGAGGTCTTGAATTTTTGAAAAAAAGCGTTATAATTGGATCAAAACCTGATATTTTATCGGAAAGGAAAACATATATGGCAGAAGACAACAGGCCGAAAGGCAGACAAAGAAACGTCACCGGGACCGGCACCGGCGGTTATCGCCGCGGCGAAGGGCTCGGAACTGGTCCGGTAGGCAATCAGAACGGTTATTCCGGAAGGACCGGCACCGGCGGTCAGAGCGGAGACAGCGGAACCACCCGCGCGGGACTCGGCGGCGGTAAGCTCATAGGCATTATCGTAGCCGTTATCGCGGCGCTCGTAGGCGGCGGCACGGGACTCGGCAGCATACTCGGAGGCGGCGGTGCTTCCCAGCAGGGCGGGCTTTCGAGCATGCTTTCAAACTTTACCCCGTCCAACGTTTCGACCGGATGGTCGTCCGATAACAACACGTCGGCCGACCTCAACACGAGCGTGGCGAAGGGCGCGCGCGAAAAATACACGAATATCATCGGCGGCGGCAAGGACGTTGTAACGCTGATGGTATATATGTGCGGCACCGACCTTGAATCCAAGCACGGTATGGCGAGCAAGGATATGCAGGAAATGGCGGCCGCGGCGCTGTCCGACAAGGTCAACATAATCATCTATACGGGCGGCTGCTCTCAGTGGCAGACGAAGGGCATCAGCAACACGACGAACCAGATCTACAAGGTCGAAAACGGCGGACTCAAGCAGCTCGTTTCGAACGATGGCAAGAAGGCGATGACGGATCCCGACACGCTTACGTCGTTCATCAAATACTGCAAAGAGAATTATCAGGCGAACAGATACGATCTGATCATGTGGGACCACGGCGGCGGAACGACCGGCGGCTTCGGCTATGACCAGCTGTTCACCAGTAAAAGCGCCATGGGCATTTCCAGTATAAACCAGGCTCTTTCCAAAGCCGGCGTCAAATTCGATTTCGTCGGTTACGACGCCTGCCTTATGGCGACGGCAGAGAACGCTCTCATGCTCACCTCGCACGCCGACTATCTCATCGCCAGCGAGGAGACGGAGCCCGGCGTGGGCTGGTACTACACCAGATGGCTCAGCGAGCTTTCAAAGAACACCTCCTTACCCACCACCACGATCGGAAAAATGATCGTCGACGATTTTGTCGATACCTGCAAAAAGCAGTGCGCCGGTCAGAAGACCACGCTTTCGCTGATAGATCTGGCGGAGCTCCAGGCGACCGTTCCGGACAGCCTGAACGAATTCGCCAAGGCGACGACGGAGCTGATTAAGGATAATAAATACGAAAAAGTCTCCAACGCCAGGACCGGCGCGCGTGAATTCGCGTCCAACAAACGCGACCTCGTGGACCTCGTACATTTCGCCAAGAACATGGGAACCGCCGAGGGCAACGAGCTTGCGAGCGTGATCCTTTCCGCGGTCAAATACAACAGGACGTCGTCCGAAATGACGAACGCCTACGGTATGTCCATATACTTCCCGTATAAGGACAAATCAAAGGTCGGAACCGCTGTAAGCCAGTATAACGCCATAGGCATGGACGGCGACTACGCGGAGTGCATCAAACAGTTCGCCGCGATCGAAACGGCGGGTCAGCACGTTTCCGCGTCGAACGGAGGCACCTCGTCGCCGCTCTCGTCCCTGCTCGGCAACTTCGTGTCGTCCGGCACGCAGTCACCGGATCTGATCTCATCCCTGCTCGGCAGCTTCTTGGGCGGTTCGTCCGCTCGTGATTCCGAGTATCTGCAGGTGCTCGACACCGCATCGGCGTCCTCCTACATAGCGAAGAACCAGTTCGACGCGTCGAAGCTCCGCTGGCAGGCGCAGGACGGCAAAAAGGTCATGTACCTGACGGAAGAGCAGTGGAAGCTCGTAAACGACCTTGAGCTGAACGTCTTCATCGACGACGGCGGCGGATTCATCGACCTCGGCTTCGATCCCGTTTTCGAATTCACCGACGACGGCGGCCTCATAGGCGAGTACGACAGAGCGTGGATCACGCTGAACGGTCAGATCGCAGCGGTATATCATACCGATACGACGTATATAAGCAAGAGCAATTACAGATATACGTACAGGATCCCGGTCCTTCTGAACGGTGACAGGGCGGATCTCGTCCTCGTATACGACAACGAGAACCCGGACGGCTATATCGCCGGCGCGAAGTACGATTATAGAAACGGCGAGACGGAGACCGACGCGAAGCTCGCGGTCATAGAGGAAGGCGACGTCATAGACCTGCTCTGCGACTACTACAAATACGACGGAACGTACAGCGACAGCTTCAGAATGGGCGATCCGATCACGGTCAACGGCGGACTCAGGATCGCCGACATGACGATCCCGTCCGACATGAAGGTCAGCGCGGTTTACCGCTTCACCGATCTGTTCGGTCAGACGTACTGGACGCCCGAGATGTGATCCCGGTCACTTGCCGTATTTATCCATGATCTTATCGTCAAAGGCGGGGATCCTCCCGGCATCCGATCTGACGCTGCCGAGAAACGCCCCGCCCGCGGCGACTCCCGCCGCCGGCAGTATGAGTATGAATTCCGTGCCGCCCGGGATGAAAAGCGAGATCACGGTAACGGTCGTGATGAATATCGCTCCGCTCAGGAGCCCGGCGGTGAACGGCAGTCTGTCCGTACAGCGCGCTCCCGTGAACGCGCCAGCGGCACAGCAGACGAACAGGCATATGAGCCCGACGCGCGAATGAGCCCCCGGATCCTCGGTCAGAAGCAAAAGACACGACGAAAGAACGAGCAGCAGCACGGCGAGAATTGCCGCGCACACGCCGCCGAGAATGGCGGACGGCAGAATATCGAGCGATTTTTTATCAGTCGGCAAACGCATAAAAAAAGACCTCCTATCCGTTATCTTTCCGATAAAGGATATGAGGCTTTTTTCGTTTATATTACTTTTTTTCCTCTGTCTTCTCAGGCTCGCCGATCTTCTTGTCTATGCGGGCGATGGAGGTCTTCATTATACGGAGCATCGTGCAGTTGCCGGATGTGCCGATAACGACAGTCTCATCTGAGATGCTGAGGATCTTGCCGACGATGCCGCCGGTCGTCGTGATCTCGTCACCGACCGAGAGGCTGTTCCTCATCTGCGATTCTTCCTTCTCACGCTTTCTCTGCGGACGGATGAGCATGAAATAAAAGGCGACGACGAGTACGATTATGAGTCCGAACGACGGAAGGAGCTGAAGAAAAGAGTTGCCGCTGCCGGTCGTTCCGGTCGCGGTCAGAATAAACCCGAACATATTTTTTATCCTTTCAAACACATTTTTATATCTTTACGTGCAATTATACAACAGCCGCCGCCTTATTACAATACTTTAATGTAAATTTTGTTTTAAACACGCGCCGTGATCATACCGTATCTTGTTGACATTGATCGGATAATGTGATATTATTGTACTGACATGAAAAAATCACAATCGGAGGAAAACCATGAAACGTTTGAAACGGGCGCTCGCCCTTGTGCTTCTTCTAATACTTTCGCTCCGCCTGCTCCCGGCGGCGGCTGACGATGTCGTCTATCTCGGGGACAGAGAGGATCTTATCACCGCGCGCGAAAGTCTTGACGGACTCGGTCTGAACAAAGCCCATTCCGGTGAAGAGATAACGGTTTGGAAGCTGTCGTTCAAAAAGGGGCTCGGATTCCACTGCCTGCCCGATAAGGACGCGTATCTCGAATTCGATATATCGTCGCTCGGCATGAAGTACTTCGCCGCGACCGTGGGAGTCCTTCAGAAGGCCTCTTATTATGTAGAGCTCGGGAGCATCGCGTTCTGCGTTTACGGAGACGGCAGGCTCCTCGCGGAAAGCCCGATGATACAGTGGGGCAAGAAGCCTTACTACTTCTCGGTGAACGTAGAGGGCGTGAAGACGCTCCGGCTTGTTGAAAAAAACGTCGACGGACACGCCTGTGACGCCGGCGTCTGGGGAGACGCGGCGCTTTATATGACGGAACCGGAGGCGCCGGAATGGTGGACCGAAAGCGGAAGCGGATTTGATCCCGACAGGACGGATCTGCCCCAGCCCGAAGAGGCGGTCTCGGGCGATCTCGCTTACGTGAGCGACCTTTATTTCAAAAGCAGCAGCACGTATTCCGGCAACGTTGTCGGACGCGACTGCAACACCGCGAACGAGATAATCTTTTCGACAGACGGCAAGTTCTTTCCGAAGGGAGTGGGCTTCCACGCGTCGTCCGGTGATTATACCGCATACGCCGACGTGAACATAGAGGGTCTCGGATTTACTAAATTCGCGGCATACGTCGGTGTCTGCGAGACGCTTTCACCGCACGATATATCTATGGCGTCCGTTGGATTCGCACTGTTCGGAGACGGGGAAAAGCTCTGGGAGAGCGGAGCCGTAAAATTCGGCGAGGCTATGAAGCCGATGGAAGCGGACATATCAGGCGTAAAGATCCTGCGCCTCGCCGTCCGCGGCATGCCGTCGATCAGCGGCGCCTGGGCGACGTGGGGCGGCGCCGTCATGAGCCGCAGCGGAAACATAAAGGACACGGACATTTACTCCGATAAGAGCCTTGAGGATCTTTTCGGAGATACGGATACGACGCCCGCCGTCACGGATAAGGACGATGTGACGGATACGGAGCCGCTTACGGAAAACACGACTGATACACAGCCGATCGAGACGACCGGCGGCGGAGAAGGCGGCAAAAACAGCACGCTGCCCGTAATTGTCGGCGCGGCTGCTGCTGCGGCAGTCATTGCGGCGATAGCGGCAGTCATCGTGAAAAAGAGAAAGTGAGGTCGATCCCGTGAAAAACATCAGGATAAAGTCATTCATCGCAGTCGTTCTCTCCCTGCTTTTCATTGCGGGATGTACGCCGAAGCAGGCGGATACGACAATTCCCGAAACAACGGAGCCCGTTACACAGACGGACACGGAGACCGGAGCCGATACGGCTGAACCGGAGCCCGCGGCTATGCCCGCGGGATATGAAGCCCTCATCTCCTCGCCCGACGGCTTTCCGCTCGTGTTTAAATACGACGGCGCGGAATACCGCGGATTTGCCGGATTTTCGGAGGTCTCCCGGAACGAGGAACCGATCGCGCGCGGTAAACGTACCGTGATCACGTACAGACACCCCGATATAAATGCGAAATTCACGCTCACGCTTTCTGTCTATCCGTCGGAGGGCGCGTATGAATACGTTGTTGATATAGAAAACGACTCGGATGAGGATACCGGGATAATATCCGGTCTCGGATTTGAAACGGTATTCGAGGGAGCCGGGGCGACGCTGAAGGGCATAAAGGGAGACGCGGGCGGAAACAACTACCGTCCGTACACGCAGAATCTGACGAAAAAGACGAAGTATACGGACAGATCCACGTCGGGCCGCCCGAGCCACGGAACGTTCCCGTACTATCATCTCGATATGGGCGATCACGGCGTGTTCCTTGCCGTCGGTTGGCCCGGACGCTGGCGCGCGGAGTTCGTCCACGACGCCGGGGAGGGGAAGACCGTCTTTTCGGCGGGTCAGCTCTCGATCTCAACAAGGCTTTGCCCGGGTGAGAAGATCCGCACGCCGCTCATGGCTGTCGTCGAATACAAGGACGTGCCGGAGGACGAGAGACAGAACGTCTGGCGCCGCTATTACATAAACGACGTCATGCGGAAGATCGACGGGGAGCCGACGCCGATATACACGGGTATCTCAAGTATGTCAGCCGGCATGACGACATCGAAATTCCTTCTTATGTGCCGCGCGTTCAACGCGCACGGACTGCACCCCGGACTTCTCTGGATGGACGCGGGCTGGTATACCGGAGCATCCGGAGAGCCGGTCGGCTGGCCCTCCACGGGCTCGCTCCTCGTTGATACGTCGCGCTTCCCGGATAAATTCGCGGATATCGGCAAATACGGCAGGGAGAACAACGTCAGAACGCTGCTCTGGTTCGAGCCGGAGTGCATGAGGCTCGATAAAACGGATTTTCTGAAGAATACCCCGGATTTTGACGGAGACTGGCTTCTGAATATCAGCGGAGGCGCCGGACTCGGCGGACTTCTCATGGATCTGGGCGAACCCGGCTGCCGCGAGTGGATCTTCAACAGGATCTGCAGAGTCATAGACGAAGGCGGCATAACCGGCTACCGTCAGGACTTCAACAGCGATCCCGCCTCGGCATGGGACGCCAAATACAAGGGTCAGAAGGACCGCGCGGGAATGGCGGAAAATCAGTACGTACAGGGCTATCTCAGACTCTGGGACGATATAATCGCCCGTTATCCCGGCATATATATGGATTCCTGCGCGTCGGGCGGCGGCAGGAACGACCTGGAGTCTATGAAGCGCGCCGTCCCGCTCCACTATACCGACTGGTTCGACGGCAACCACGAGGACTACGATATGAAGGCGCGTATGACGCAGGTCCTCTTTGAATGGTTCCCGTATTTCAAGAACGAGATATATCAGGTAGATTCGTCGTATAAGACGCGTATGAATTACGCCCCGCTTTCGCTGCTCAATCTCCCGAGCGTTCTCGATAAGGACGCGAACTGGGAGCTGATCTCACAGGCATACGCGGAGCACGACAGGATCGCCCCGTATTTCTACGCAAATTACTATCAGCTCTTCAAATGGCTCGAAAAGGCGGACAGATGGAACGGCTGGGAATTCTTCGATCCCGAAACAGGCTCCGGCGTCGCGTACGCGTTCTGCCATGAGGCGACGAAGCGCACGACGGCGACCGTGAAGCTCAAAGGCCTTGACGGCGCTGCCTTGTATCACCTGACCGACGCCGACGGCATCATTGACGTGACGGCGACAGGCGCGGAGCTCATGGAGACAGGCGTCACCGTGACAGTACCCGAAAAGCCGTACGCCGTGATGATCTATATAACACTGAGCTGAAAACAGAAACCGTAAATCACCCGCACGCATACAGTGAGCGGGTGATTTTAGATTAACAAATAATATAATTTGTCTTAACATATAGTTTGCAACATTCTGCTATAATACAAAAAGAATCATATGAATATGATGACAGTGATCAAATTCTATCAGTAAGGGTAAAAGGAAAGGTTGATAAATGAAAAAGTTTATTTCATTTGCGTTGACTGTTGTTATCCTTTCGGGTATTGTGTCGGTCATATGCGGTGCAAGCGCAATGCCTGAAAAAGAAAACGTGGTATCGCTTATGCGGGACTGGGAGATGCTTTATCTGAAATACTATGATAAGCAGCTGTTTGCCGATATCATGTATGAAAACGGCAAGCCGGAAACAGAAAAAAGAGACTACCTGATCAGAGAAGGAAAAGAGTACAATTATATAAACGACGATTATGTTATAAAAGATCCGACGGGCGGTTACGACGATCTGCTGGCGCTGTTTGAAACCGTTTTTACAAAGGAAACCGCGAAAAAAGCTCTCAACAACAGCAATCTGATGTTTGATGATGACGGTTCTTATCTTTCAAGCGTTGTTTACGCGGGAGGGCAGCCTCCGTTTATCGACCGGGATATCGAGCTTTTGAAAAGGACAAAAGGCGCAAAGGATCTTATCGACAGGATAACGCTGACCGATGAGGGCGGCGGTATCGTAAAAGTCGACTATACCTACTACGTTTCGGGAAATGATGAAGAGCATAAGGCGAGCCTGAAAATAAAAAACGGCGCGGACGGATGGCGCATATCTGAGCTTGACGGTCTTCTTTTCAAAGAAGACGGGCTTGCGGATGAAGGATACAGAAAATACCGCCTCGCGGAAAATGATAACCCTCACACAGCCGACGCGCCGGTCATCGCGGTCTGCGTTCTCGCGTTATCCGCCGCCGCGGCAGCGGTCCTTGTAAAAAAGAAGCACAACTGAAAAAAGACGGGGCGACCCGTCTTTTTTTATGCCGTTTTATCATTTTGTTGATGTAACCCGCTTGACAGCTTTGTCGGAAATTGTTATAATATATCCGGAAAGTGAGAAAAAAACATGAAATCAAAAAAGATCGCAGCAACTCTTACAGCTCTGGCACTGCTTATACCCGCGCTCGCCTCATGCGGAGGCGACGCGGCGGAGACCTCGTCACTGCCCGAAAGCACGGCGCCTCTGACGGAGCCTGTTACGACCGGGACCGAGACCGACCCCGTGACGGAGCCCGAAACGACGGAGGAGCCCGAGGAGATAAAACGGATATACATAAACGAGCTTATGGCGGACAACGAGGATTTTTATCTCGGCTGCATGGACGACTGGGCGGAGCTCTATAACGACGAGGACGAGGACGTGACGCTCGACTCGTTTTATCTGCGCCGCGGCTCGGAGGACGATGAAAAGCTCCCGCTCGACGGGATGACCGTGCCGGCAAAGGGATATCTTGTGATAAAGCTTGACGAGGAAAGCCCCTTCCGTCTGCCGAAGGAGGGCGGTATGCTCGTACTCAGATACAAAAAGGAGACCGTCGACTTCATGGAGTACGACGGAACGGTCGGCGCGTCCTCATGGTCGCATGACGGAAAATGCGATACGCCTACGCCGGGCTTCCCGAACACCGTATCGGGCGCTGAAGAATACCGCGGCACGCTCGTCCTGCCCGGGCTTTATATCAGCGAGGTGATGACCTCGAACAAGAAATACGCGCCGTACGAGGGCAAGTATTACGACATTCTGGAGCTCTGCAACAACGGCGACGCCGCGGTCAGACTGTCGGGCTTTTATCTGTCCGACAAGCGTTCGGATCCGAAACGGTACAAGCTGCCGGATACCGAGCTTCCCGCGGGCGGATACTGCGTCATATACTGCTCCGGGCTTGACGCCGAAGGCCACGCGCCGTTCAAGATAAGCTCGGACGGCGAGGAGCTGTTTCTCTCCGACGGAAACGGTCTGATCGACTATATGAAAGTTCCGGGCGACGTAAAGCAGAACGAAAGCTACGGCAGAAACGGCACGTCGCTCGTGTATATGGACAAGCCCACGCCCGGCAAGGAGAACGCGGAGGGATATACCGCCGCGCTCGCGGCGCCGACGGCAAGCCTGCCCTCCGGCAGCTACGATCATACCGTGGTCGTCTCTCTTTCGGGAGAGGGGCAGATATACTACACGCTCGACGGTACGGAGCCTGACGCGAATTCAACGCTTTACGAGGCTCCGATCGGCGTCGACGGTATCGTTTCAGTCCGCGCCGTCTGCAAAAGCGGCGGCAGGACGAGCGCCCTGTCGTCGTTTTTCTATCTCGTCGGCGTCGAGCACGTCCACCCCGTCGTCAACGTCGCGATAAAAGAGGAATATCTCACGGGAGAGCAGGGCGTCCTTGTGAATATCAAAAAGGAATACGAGCATGAGGCGTACGTGACAATGATGGACGGCGGCGTCGAGCTTTTTTCCGCGCCGTGCGGCTTCAAGCTCCACGGAAACGACAGCAAAGAGGGAGCAAAACAGAATTTTCAGCTGCGCTTCCGCTCGAAATACGGCCTCGGCACGCTCGATTATCCGCTTTTCGAGGACAGGGATTATACGAAATTCAACTCGCTGATCCTGCACGGCGGCAGCGAGGATTATAAATTCGCCGGTCTGCGGGACGAGCTCTGCACAAGACTCGTCGACGGTACGACGGCGCTGAACGTGCAGGCGTGCCGCCCGGTCGTCTTTTATCTGAACGGCGAATACAGGGGGATCTACTGGATACGAGAGCGCATAGACGCGCAGTACTGCGCGAACCGGCTGGGCGTTTCAAAGGATTCGATAAATCTTCTCCATACGTACGGCACGGTCTCCGACGGCGACAACGAGTCATACCTCGCGCTTCTGAAATTCTGCGAGAAGAACGATCTGCGAAATGAGGACAATTACAAATACGTCATGGACAAAATCGACGCGGAAAGCCTGATGGACTGGTATATCTGCCGCGCGTATTTTGCCGATATGGATCTGGCTAACGTCAAATTCTATCAGTCCACCGAGGACGACGGAAAATGGCACTGGTGCTTCTTCGACCTCGACTGGTCTTTCTATCACAACAGGCTCGACACGATAAAGAGGGTCATGCCGAACAACGGCTGCCATACGATGATACGCGCACTGCTCAGAAACCCCGATTTCGAGGACAGGTTCATACGCCGCTGCGCGTATATCCTGCAAAACGTGCTGACTGAGGAGCGCGTGCTCGGAACGCTTCAGCTTTTCATGGATCAGATGGAGCCGGAGCTTGAGGCAAACCATAAAAAATACCGCCTGTCTCTCAAAACGAGGGAGAACCACATAAACATGATAAAGGATTTCGTGCGGGACGGACTGAGACAAAGAAACATGATGACAGGGATAAAGGACTACTTCGGACTTGACGACGGTCAGATGGAGAAATACTTCGGCTCGGCGCAGCCGTGAGCAGATACAACCCAAAAACCGAATTAACAAAATGTATACAAAAAATCCTGTCACTTTTTCGCGAAAAAAACGTCTATATAAGTGAAGAGCAAGCACTTTTAATAAAGGATGTATATTTATGAAAAAAATAATATTGTTCGGTATTACTCTTATCACGTGTATCGTTTTGTTCTGCGTATCAGCATCGGCTTTGAGCGAGGACGAAGTAAAAGAACTGTTTAAAAAAGCGGAGGAAGTAGCCGCCGTTTTCTACGGTGACGGAGAATATTACTTTAACGCGGATGATATGCAAGAATACAAGTTCTTTGTCAACGGCATGGAAAGAATTTATTTTAATACGAAATTGACTCCGGAGCAAATGCAGGAATTTCTCGAAACAATGTTTTCGAAGTCCGCTATAGAAGAAATGTATTCTTATTACGGATCAAACGGAAGAACGAGATTTATTGTGCGTGACGGGATGGTATATTGTGATTGCTATTCTTATATTCCGTTATTTGTCGGACCTTATCCCGTAAAGGAGTTTTCGATAACAGAAAACACCGAAGATCGTGTTGTGTATCACATGAAAATATCCCGCAATGAATACTATGCGGAATACGACTATATACTTGAAAAGCAGGAGGACGGGTCGTGGATATTCACGCAATATCACTATTCGAACCACGTTGTCCTCAGGCTTGAAGAAAACCCTCAAACGTCAGACGCTTCCGTTATCGCGGTTGGTGCGCTCGCACTTTCCGCGCTTGCGGCGGCGGTCGTTCTTCGGAAAAAGCGCGGCTGAGACGCGGAGCGTACCGTCAGAATTGCCGCCCGGCACGTTTTGAAATACTGCAAAAAAAAGCCCCTCGCGGGGGCTTTTTTTGTCAGAACATCATCCTCTCCATATATTCTTCCGCGAAAACGGGGTTTGCGGCAAGAGAGGTGAGCTTTATTTTTTTTGCAGTTTCCTCGCATCTGCGCCTCACCGGAAGGCTCAGCAGCATAAGGGAGGCGCCCGAAAGCGACGCGTTGCCGAGGACCTTCACCCGCAAAACGAGCTCGGACGGTATGAGCCCGATCTTCCCGGCGTTCTTCACGTCGAGATAACTGCCGAAGCCGCCTGCGATGTAAAGCGTTTCAACGTCGCCGCAGGAGACGCCGGCTGTGTGCAGGAGCGTGCGGATGCCGGCGTGTATCGCGCTTTTCGCAAGCTGCGCGGCGCGTACGTCGTTCTGCGTGATGACGACGGGAGCCTTGAGCGTGACGGGATCGTCCTCCATGAACCCGGTCTCGTCTATAGCCTCAGTGTCGATGAAGGCGGCGAGCGCGTCTACAAGGCCGCTGCCGCAGATGCCGACAGGCTCGGTATCTCCTATTACGCGGACGGAATACGTGCCGTCCGGCAGCGCCTTTACACGGTCTATCGCACCGGGGGATCCGCCCATACCCATCTCTATCCCCGCGCCCTCGAACGCGGGTCCCGCCGCGGTGGAGCAGGCGAGTATGCCGCCGCCGTATTTCAGCACGGTCTCGCCGTTCGTGCCTATATCCGTGAGGACGGATACGCCGTCTTTTCCGGCAAGCCCGGACGATATGACGGCCGAGGTCGTGTCCGCGCCGACAAAAGCGGAGACGCACGGCGGTATGTAGACCTCCGCGTCAGGGGGAAGCGCCGTGATCCCGAGCTCGGACGCCGTCAGCGTCTCGCCGAAAAGACGCTTCGCCTCAAACGGCGCGTGCGTCAGCGGTTCCGTATCGGTCAGCGTGAGCAGATAGAGCATCACGGTGTTCCCGGCAATCACCGCGCCGTCGATCTTTTCGGGCGGGATCCCGGCGTCGTTTGCCGCCCGCGATATAAGCGCGGAAAGGCAGTCCCTTATAAGCGCGGCAAGCTCATCCGCTTTTCCGGAAAGCGCCGCCTCCATACGCGATATGACGTCTCCGCCGAACGCTCTCTGAGGGTTCAGCGCGCTTTCCGAGGCGAGAAGGGAGCCGTCTCTGCCGTAGAGCCTTATGGCGACGGTCGTCGTTCCGATATCCGCGGCGACGCCGTATTCGGAAAACGACGGCGCGTGCTCATGCGGGGGAAGGTCGCCGTCGCCCCGGATCTGAGCTGACGTTTGCGTATATGTCGTCACCTCACAGTCGCCTTCCGCGTACGTCCTGCAGAGCAGACGGACGCCGTTTCTGAGCTCCTCTCCCAATATCCGCTCCTCAAGCCCGGTCGGCGCCGAAACGGCGCCGGATACGGTACCGCGGCATTTGCCGCATTTTCCGTGTCCGCCGCAGATCATTGCGACGGCGCCCTCGCGCGCCGCGAGCTCTCCGAGGCACACGCCCGGCTCGGCTTTATATTCTTTTCCGTTTATTTTTACAGTTATCATGATCACAGATCGAACAGGACCGCGGCGAAATACGTCACCGTGTTCTGACCGTTTATGTATTTCATCCCGGCGGCGGGCGCGAGCTTTGAGACGTTGACGCCGTACGTTTCAAGCGAAGGCGTCATAAGATCGGGGTGTCTGCACGGCTCACCGGTGCGTTTCGCGCAGACCTCGCAGACGGAGCAGCCGCCCGCGCCGAGACAGAGGTACCGTGAAAACGGCTCGCCCGGGCAGAAAGCGCGCGCTTCGTTTATCGTCCTTGTGTGCAGCTTTCCCGCTTCGACCATGCCCTCGAAATCATAGCTGTCCTCAAGCTCGCCGACGGTCTGCCATACAAGGATGTATCCGTATGATCGAAGCTCCGCTATAAGCTCCGTTATCCCGCCGGCGTCCGGCGGACAAGCCCAGTTTCTGCCGTAGTTTCCGCAAACGTTCTGTTCGCACAGACGGCGGAAAGATTCGTCCGTTTCAACGTCCGATACCGGTATCACCCGGGCTTTGTAAGCCCCGTATGATATCATCCGCTCGGCGAGATGATCGAAAAATTCATTTTTTTCCATTTAATCCACCGTTATGAACACGCCCTCGGCGTTGTCAAGCGATAACGTGTAAACGCCGTCTTCGGGCGTGAGTTCGCTTTTTTCGCCCGACGCCCAGACGTGTACCGTCTTTGCGTTATCGAGCCTGAAGCTCACCTCCGCCGCGTTTTTCGTTTTTCCCGGCTCCGCCATGTTCACGACGGTGAAGGCGTATCCGTCGCCGTCCTTTTCCCTGAAACAGCCGAAAAGAAGCGGATCGGACGACTGTATGTCCTTCAGACCTGTGAGACCGTCGTACTGACCGTCAAACTGCGCGTATCTGTATTTTGTCTTTTCGCAGTTGACGTTGAAGGCTCCGACGTTCTCGTATCTGCCGTAATCGTCGGAGAAGGCGAGCAGCTCAGAATTCGCTTTTTTGGCGGCGTCGTATATCTCGGTCGTTTCCCCGGCGTCCACCAGGGCGTGATGGTTGTTGTAGTTGTAAAGGTAATGCAAGAACGTCTTCACCCCGAAGGAGGCGCCGATATAAAGCTGCCATCTGATATCGGAATAATCCGGCGTCCATTTTCCGCCGTCATAGTCCGTGGACTGTATGAACAGCCAGAAATCGCGGTCATATTTCCGGCAGGCGTCGGCGAAAATCGCCATGTTTTTCAGATATTCCGTGTATACGCTCTTCTTGCTTCCGTTCGAACGGTATGGGTAAATGTCCACGCACATGAAATCCCCGGGGACCGTTTCGGCGTACGCGGAGATGTATTTTTTATACAGATCCGGATCCGGGTCATAATAGTCGATCCTCGCGGCGCCCGCTCCGTATTTGAGCTGCGCGGCGTTCGCGTACATGGGAAGCAGATTATAATAACACAGCTTGCCGGGCATGACCTTATCGTAATACGCGGCAATATCAGCCATCATGGAGAACCTGTCCGTCCCTGGCTCATCGAATATCAGATTGCCGTAGTAGGAGTCGAAATCGTAATACTCATAACAGAGCGAGGGTATCGGATCGGGATCCGACGCTTTGAATAACGACGGGGAGTAATTGGTGCGCAGCACTCGCACGCCGTATTTTCCCGCGCTTTGCATCACGGTGTCGATCACTCCGCGCTGTTCGATGCTGCCGAGATCTATCAGAAGCGAAAGTCCGGCGTCCGCAAAGGTCTTTATCGCTTCATCCGTAACGTCGAAGTTGAAATTCGACCACGCGCCGATGACCATACCGGCGTTTTCCTTGATATTTGAAGGCAATACAGGCTGACCGAGCACGGCTTTAACAAAGCGCACAAGGATCGACGCCAGCTCTTCGCCCGTTACTGCGCCCGGTGATAAGTCGGTGACGATGCCGGAGCATACCGCGAGGTTCAGATCCTCCCTGCCTTTGATCTCAAGAGCAGGGTCGGTGTACGGAATTACGTTCAGTATCCTCAGATAATTGCTTATCAGCCACGCCGCGTCCTCCGTGTTCGCCGCTCTGCTGAGATCGGGAGCGGGAACGCCCGTCTTGCCGAGGGCGTTGAACAGAATCTCGCCGATCCGGAATACCGAAAACGACGACGCGGCAACGTCCTCCTCCGTCATTATCCCGCGCGATATCACGAAATCCGCGTCCGTCACCGCGGCTTTATCCGGGTATACGAGCGAGTATTCGCCCGCCTGTCCGGCAAGGTAGGAGACGAAGCCGACGGAGTTGACGTATTGCACGGGTACGATCTTCTGTACACCGTCAACGGTCACCGCCACGAGCGGAGAGATCCCGTTCTTTATCTCTGCGGGAGAATCAAGCTTCAGCAGATAATCGGAGCTGTCGTAGCCGGCTTTCAGCGTGCCGCCGGGGACGACCGCTTTGGCAAAGCCCTTTGAAAACGATACGGATTCTGAATAATCCGGCTCCTTCGCGCATGACAGAAAGTCGCGTGCGTCCTGCTCCGTCTTGAAAAATCCGATCCGGTCGAGCAGGATAACGGCTTTTTTATCGTGGGTGCCGCCGTTGATCGGGTCAACTCTGAAGGATGTTATCGTGCCCTCCCAGAAGCTGTTGCCGCGCATATCGGTGATATTGTCCGTCCATTCTCCGTTGTTTTTCACGTCGATCCACGTAAGCCCGGAATCGCTGAAATCGGGATGATCCTCGGATCCGACGAAGAAAACACCCTGTCTGAGCGACGATTTGACGTTGTATCTGTAAGCGACGTACGGGTATTCCTGCGAATCGAACCGCTCGCTTTCGTCAAAGGTGCAGTAGATCATCGGGTCGTGGTCGGTGGGGATCATTTTAAGCACGTTGAATTCACGGCTGATCTCCGCGCCGCGGCTTACCCATTTCGTCTTTTTGTCGTTTGACGCGAAGATATACGCGTGCGTGTCGTCGTAGGGCGGAGGCTCGGGAGCCGCGGTCGTCTCCTCCCCGGTTTCCGTGACGGGCTCCGTGTCAGTCTCTCTGTCCGTCGCCGTTGAAGGCTCCGTATCCGTGACGGTCTCCGTTTCAACGCTTCCCGTGCACGCCGTGAAGACGAACAAAAGAGACAGTAAAAGCGACAAGGATGGTATCATTCTTTTTTTCATACAGTTTTACCTTTCCCCGTAATATCCGTCGAGCACCTCCGACACCGTATCAGCCCAAACGATCAGATTGTACGGATCGTTTGAAACGGTGCTGACGTCCTTCAAAACGAGCTCGTACGGGCAGCCGTTTTTCAGGCACGCCTCGACCGTTTCCACGGTCTCGCGCCGGATGAGCTCCGGGTCCGTTTTTATGGCGACGTGCGCCGGATTCGGTTTTTTCGCAAGAACGTAATTGCCTTTGATCTGTTCCGCCATATGCCTGACGTCCGCCCATGCGGAACAGCCTATTTTCCGAAGATTCGGAATCTTTGTCACTGCGTCGAATTTGTCGTCGAGCGGCTCGCAGCAGCCGTAATACGTGTACGCGAAGCGGCTCGCGAGCTTTATCACCGGCTCGATCGCAAACTCGTAAAACATAGCGGGCGAAACGTTCGCAAGCGGCTGGGCGCTGTCGCGGAACCACGTGCCCTTCAGCCCGTTGCCGAGACCGGAGACGGGCGCCGGGGTACAGTGAATTTTCTTAGCGTCGTGATCCGGCTCCATGTTCGCCTCGAGAAAATCAGCGATCTTTTCATAGTATGCGATGAATTTTCCAAACAGGGCGATCAGATATTCCGGACGGTCGTAACAGTCGATCATTATGGCTTCTATGCCGCGCAGGTACGCTATCGTGTCCCAGGCGTTGAAGTTGTACGGTCCGAAACCGCAGAGCTTAACGGGCATAACGTCGCCCAAAAGCTCCGATACGCGCTCAAAAGTCGCTTTGTCCGCCTCGGGGTCGAGCCGGCATTCCGGCAGTCTGAATTTTTCAAGGCACGATTCGTCCTCCAGAACGTCCGTCAGTTCTCTGGAAATGATATTGTTATACTCATCGGTCCGCTTGAATTCGTAATTCGGAAGAGATACGCCTATATCCGTCAGACGGACCGTTTTGTTTATCCGGAAAAACGGCTCGTAAAGGTTGTCAACGCAGCTGAAATGTCTGAAATAAAACAGTGCGAGGCGGAAACCGTATTCGATGCCGCGGAGCCACGGATCCTCACATACGCAGGTGAGCTCGCCGCCGATATCCATCTGATACCACGGTATCTCGTCGATAAGGACGGGCGGACGTCCGGGCTTGAGGTCGTTGTTGTCGCGCATGCGCGCAAAAGCTTTCGCCTGCTTCTCTGATGCGGCGAATTCCATATACTGCTTTGCAAGCTCGCGTACGACCCGTTTGTCTGTTGTGTTCATAGTGCGATCAAAACATGGATGCGCAGAATTCCGCCGCAGCGTCTGCGGCGGACGCGGCGTCGGGCGTGTATTTGTCCGCGCCGATCTTTTCGCAGAACGCCTCGTCTACCGGAGCTCCGCCGATCATGATCTTCACTTTGTCCCTGATGCCGGCTTCGGCGGCTTTTTTGACTACGTCCGCCATAACGCCCATCGTGGTCGTGAGCAGGGCGGAGCAGCAGATGATCTGACAGTTCTGCTCTATCGCCGTCTGAATGAACGTTTCCGGTGCGACGTCCGTGCCGAGGTCGACGACCTCAAGTCCCTTGCCCTCCATCATCATTTTGACGAGGTTCTTGCCTATGTCGTGCAGATCTCCCTGCACGGTGCCGATGCAGACTTTGCCGGCCGCCTTGACGCCGGCTTTTTCAAGATAGGGTTTCAACACCTGCGCGCCCATGTTCATCGCTCTCGCGGCGACGAGCACTTCGGGCACGTAGACCTCGTTGTTCTTGAATTTCTCGCCTATGACGCTCATGCCGGGGAGAAGCCCCTCGCGGAGCACCGTCTCCGGATCGATGCCGGAATCGACCGCGTTCTGTACGAGCTCTTTTACGATCTTGGCTTTGCCTTTTTGCAGATTTTCGGAAATTTCTTCAAGTATGCTCATGATATTCTCCTTTTTTTATCCGGTGCGCTGCCCGAATGTATTATATCGGTTATTTTTCTGTGCCATTCGATATCGGACCAGAGAGTGGGGAACTGCGGCCCGCAGAAATTGTTTGACGCCATAGCCGCCCATTTGCCCGTCGCCGACGCCGTTCTTACCCCGATCTCACATAATTGCTTTATCCAGCTCCAGTCGGTCCCCGGTCTGTCCATGCAGTCGATTATGCCCCAGCATTCCGTTGTTATGAGCGGCAGACCCGTTCTTTCGGAAAACGCGGCAAAATATCTTATCTGTTCGGTAAGAACGCTGTCCCAGTACGCTTTGCTTTTTAAGTAAAGTTCCTTTTGCTGTTCTATTGTTTCGCCGGGCGTGCCGGGCTTTTTCACTTTTGCAAACGCGGCGGTAAATCTGCCGTCACCATCTCCGTTCATCCATATATGAGGTTCATAAAGGCCGTAATCCGAAAGATCCTCGCGCTCTATACGGTCAAATTCCGTGGATACTGAAAACGTAAGCGGTATTTCCGGGTACGCTTTTTTGTATTCCCGCATCGCACCGTGTATCCAGTACTGTCCGAGTTTTCCGTCGCGGAACGGGACGGAGCCGTCTTCGTTCCGCACAAAGTCCGCCCAGTGAGCGAATTCGTTGCAGAAATCGACGTACAATATCTCGCCCCCGGCGGCAAGCACGACGTCCGTCGCCCGTATGAACATTTTCGCAAGCGTTTCCGGCGTGTCTATCGTCTTTACGACCGATCTCGTCTCATCGTCGCGGAACCACGTGGAAAGCCCGAGCTTTACACCGTGTGCCGCGCAGATCTTCACAAATTCCGTGAGCTGTTTTTCAACGTCTTTGATATATACCGTCTCTCTCGCCCCCCAGGACGCGTAATCCGGCGGCCATACGGGATTCAGACGGAATTCCCCGTGCGGATTCCTATACAACATATGCGGATAAACGTCGAGCCTTATCGCGTCGTATCCGCGCTCCGTAAGCTCCGTAACGGCCTTATCCCAGTTTTCGTATCCGCCGCCCTCAAAACGGCGTTCAAGCCACGAAAAATCCCACATCGTTATTGCCAAAGGGCGCTTAAGATCCAAAAGATCCATCATTTCATACCACCGGTTTTAAAGCATTTTTTTGATTTCTTTTATATATTCCGCGTCGGAGCCGCAGCAGCCGCCTATGTAGCTGACGTATTGAAGCGCCGGCTTTACCTCCTCCGCGAACCGCTCCGCCGTGTACGGCGAGACCGCTTCTCCGTTGGATGAAAGTATCGGCTTTCCGGCGTTCGGCTTGAACAGGAGCGGCAGATCGGTCTTTTCGGAAAACTCCTTTATGATTGGCAGCGCGAGATCCGGACCGAGCGAGCAGTTAAGTCCTATCGCCTCTATGCCGAGAGGGGAAAGCGTGTCTATCGTGTCTTCGACGGAGTTGCCGAACATCGTTTTTCCGTTTTTTTCAAATGTCATCGAGCACATGACGGGCAGACCGTATTTTTTCGCCTCGACCGTCGCCACGCGCATCATTTCAAGATCCATGAACGTCTGTATGAGTATCATGTCGGCGCCGGCGCCTACGCCCGCGTCGAGCATCTCGTCGTAAATCGCGGCGCATTCCTCCTCTTCAAGGTCGCCGTACGGCTCGAGCAGCTGCGTGAGCGGCCCGAGCGAAAGGACTATCTTGACGCCCGTGCCGTCAAGTACCTTTTTTGCGATCCCGACGCCCGCGGAAACGACCTCCGCGGCGGTATACGGCGACGACCGTTTTACCGCCGGCCCGTTTGCGCCGAAGGTGTTCGCGAGGATCATTTCACATCCGGCCTCGAGGTATCTCTTTGTCAGCTCCTCGACGAATTCCGGGTGCTCCACGTTGTATTTCCATACCGGCTCTTTTTTTACGCCGTTGGCCTCGGCTATGCCCCAGAGCGTCGTTCCGACGGCTCCGTCCATCAGAATTATCTTTCTTTCCATATTTGCCCCCGTTTTTTATATCAGTATTTTCCGAGCCTGTGTATACAGTCGGATATGGCTTTGAAGTTATCGAAGCTGACGGTATTCGGTATCGAATGATCGGATGAGAAGAAGCAGCCGCCGCCCTCCTTCGGCGCAGGGATGACTCTTTCAAGCTCTGCGATTATGGCTTCTCTGTCGTTCCACTTGTGAGCTCCATACCGTTCCCTCTTTTTATCTGCACGGGACCACGTTCCGCGGCGCTCCTCCCGTTATTTTATAATGTGTTATTTTTCCGTTTTCCCAGTATATATCCACTTTTGCCCCGCCGTTTGCGCGAAGACCTGTCACAAAGCCGGTTTTCCAGCTCCGCGGAAGAGCGGGCAGCAGTTTTATCGTCTCGCCGTCGCTTTGCATGAGCATTTCAGCTATGCCCGCCGCGGCGCCGAAGTTGCCGTCTATCTGAAACGGCGGGTGAGCGTCGAACATGTTCGGATAAACGCCGCCGACGGGACCGACGGCGGGTCTGAGCATCATGTTCACGAGGTCGAGCGCGCGGTCGCCGTCGTAAAGCCTCGCCCTGAGATTAATCTTCCATCCGAGGCTCCATCCGGTCCCCTCGTCTCCGCGGACGTCAAGCGACTTTTTCGCCGCCTCCGCGAGCTCAGGTGTTTTTTCCGGCGTTATGAGCCTGCCGGGATACAGCCCGTATAAATGCGACAGGTGCCGGTGCCCCGGCTCCGCCTCGGGCAGCTCGCGGTACCATTCGTTGATCCTGCCGTCGCCGCCGACTTTGATCGGCAAAAGCTCTTCGAGCGACGTCTTTATCCCGTCAAGCTCCGGATCGGCTGCGCCTATGATCTCCGCTGACTTCAGCGTGTTTTCAAAAAGCTCTCTTATTATGCTCATCGTCATCGTGCCCGTTACGTCGATCGAGCACACGCCGCCCTCATACAGGTATACGTTTTCGGGCGAGGTCGACGGGCAGAATATCAGATATCCGTCCTTGTCACGTATCAGAAGATCGAGGAAGAACCTGCACGCTTCGAGCATGACTGGATAGGCGGTATCCCTGAGAAAACCGACGTCGTTCGAGTATTCGTATTCGTCGAACAGGTGCCGGCAGAGCCATCCTCCCGCAAGCGGCCAGAAAAGCCAGACCGCGCGCCCGCCGACGGGCTGCGTCGCGCGCCACAGATCCGTGTTGTGATGAACGCAGAAGCCGCGCGCGCCGTAGTATTTTTCAGCCGTCTCCCGCCCTCTTTCGCAGAGCTGTGTTATCATCCTGTCAAGCGGCTTCTGTGTCTCGCGCAGATCGCACGTCAGCGCCGGCCAGTAATTCATCTCCGTGTTTATGTTCACGGTGTAATTGCTGCGCCACGGCGGAGACAGCTGCTCGTTCCATATGCCCTGAAGGTTGAGAGGCTGACCGTTCTCCGCGGAACCGCAGATAAGGAGATATCTGCCGAAATCGAAAAGCAGCCTGTATAATCCGACGTCGCTTTTATCCGTCTGAAAACGTTCGAGCCTTTCGGCTGTCGCAAGCTCGCTTCTGTCGCAGCCGTCAATGCCGAAGCTTACGCGGCTGTAAAGTCCGCGGAACGCTCTTATGTGCCCGGCGTATGTTTCATCGAAGCCGGAGTCCGTTACGGACGCGAGCTTTTCCTTTGCCGCGTTTTTGTATTCCTTGCCGTCGAGGAACGGGTGTCTGTCGTATCCGTTGAAGCTGCTTTCGATCGCCGCGGCTACCGTCGCGCCGTCTGCTCCGCTTACCGTTACGCCGCCGTCCTCATATACGACCGAGCCGCCGTCCGATAAGACCGTTACCGCCGTGCGGAAAAGGATCCCGCGTTCGGCGTCGCTGTCGGAATACGCTTTGCCCCTTTCGCCGTCGCGGCGTATTTCTCTGTTGTTTGCGGAGTCGAACATACATTCACAGCCGAGATAACACAAGGCGTCCGTATGTCCCGCGCTGCATTTCAGGGGACTTTCAAGCTTCAGGTGAAATCCGACGGACGCTTTTTTGTCAGACTTTATCCGTATCACAAGGCAGTCGCGCCCGTACGGCGTAAAATATGTGTTTTCGTAACGGACACCGTCCTTGACGTATGAGACGTCCGCCGTCGCCGTGTCCAGATAAAGCGCTCTTGAATAGTCCGACGTTCTGCCCGCGCCGCGTTCAATTATTATGTTCCCGGCGGGCTGATATGATTGAACGTCTGCGCTCGCAATGTATTTCTCTATTATTTTTTCCGCCTCGTCCGGCTTGCCTTCGAGCGTCAGTCTTCGCGCTTCCCTGAAGTATTCCGCGCATTCCCTGTTTTCGTCACGCGGGAAACCCGTCCACAGCTCGCAGTAGTTGAGGCTTATTTTTTCCGACTCAACTCCGCCGTATATCATGGCGCCGAGCCTTCCGGATCCGAGCGGCAGCGCTTCCTCGAACGTTCCGGCGGGCTTGTTTGACCGTATGACGGAACCGGGATCCGTACTGCTCACGGGCTGATCTCCTTGATCTTTTCGGCGTAATACTGAACGAGCTCGAATTTCGTGCCGGGCATCAGCCTGTGGTCGGGGCAGGGGATGAAGCCGCCGAGAGAGGCGAGCCGTTTCATACGCTCTATTTCTTTGTCCACGGCCTCTTTATCCTCGCGCAGCGCCGTTTTGTCCATACCGCCGACGCCGAGCACCTCGCGCCCGAACTTCTTTCTCGCCGGCTCGAACTGGTCGCCCCAGACGCCGACTTCGATCGGGAACATCGTGTTCACGCCGTTTTCCACCCACGTGGGCAGGAGCTTGTCGGTCACGCCGTCGCAGTCGAGCGAGATTATGTCGATCCCGTATCTGTGACAGAGATCGTTGCGCTTCTTATAGTGCTTTGCGCACAGCTCGTCGAAAATATCGGGCGAGAGCAGCGGGCCGTTCTTGAAGCAGATGTCCTCCCAGTAATGCGCGAAATCGAATTTCGCGCCGGTCTGCAGTATCGCCTCGGCGCATTTGTACTGCATCTCGGCGTACGTGTCGACAATGTCGGCGAAAAGCTCCTCGTCCTCGTCGTAGATGAGATAGCTCATGCCTATGACGGTCGTTATGTTTCTGATATTGCCCATAACGGAGCCGAGATGGAGCCCGACGGGCACGTCGTAAGGGCGGTTTTCGTTGAAATGACGGTAGAATTCAAGGTCAACGCGCTCCGGCATATACTGCATCCTGGGCTTGTAAAGCGTCTCGAACGCCTCTCTGTCCTTCAGAAGATAATCGTCCTCGGACGGGATCGACGTGATGCCCGGCTTCACGCGTTCGATATTTCCGTCCGCGTTCTGAACGCGGCGCGTCCCGTCGGGCAGGGTCTCTATGACCTTCGTTTCAAATCCGGGGATCAGGTGGTTCGCCGAGCCGTACGTCCTGTACCAGTTGAAATCCCAGCCTATCAGTTTATCAAGCTCGGCTTCCTTCGGCGAGCCGTCGTAGTTTCCGACGGCGAGGTCAGCCGGGATCTTGCCCTGCGCCGCCCACTCGTCGAGAAGCTCCTGCCAGTAACCGAAATGCACCGCCGGCATCCTGTCCGCCGGCTTGAAGTGCAGTATGTTCATCGCTCTTTCTCTGTTTGTCATTTTTCCCTCACAGCTTTCTCCCCGTATTCGCGGAGCATGTCAACGTATTTGTGATATCTTTCAAGCGGACAGTCGGGCGGCGTCTGATGGTCGACGCTCGGGATGAATCCGCCGGTCTTCATAACGGGCAGAAGCCGCTCGAATTCCCCGCGCATGGCGTCTACGCTTTCCCTCATCGTCATTTTGTCGAACGCTCCGATGAAGAGAAAATCCGGGTGAGCCTCGCGCAGAGCCGCAACGTCCACGCCCGCCTTGCGTTCGAGCGGGAGAACGCCTTCGATGCCGGCGCGCTTCAGCCACGGGATCATGCGGCTTACGTCGCCGTCGCTGTCTATTATGACCTTCGTGCCGTGTTCTTTTATGTAAGGCACGACCTTGTTATAGTACGGGAGCAGAAATTCGTTGAAACTGTCCTCGGAGATCATCGGGCCGTTGTTGTAGCTCATGTCCTCGCCGAACGTCATGAACTCCGGCGTGAGAATTTCATAGATCTTCTCCATCTGTATGAGCTGATATTCCGCCAGATCGTCAAGGATCCTGTGATAAAGCTCCGGCTCGTCGTAGAACGAATAAAGATGCGGTTCTATGCCGAAAAGCGTGCGCGGGAACCAGAAGCCGCCGTCAAGCGAAAACCATACCGGGAATTCGCCCGCGTCGTGGCGCGGCTTCAGCTGACGCATCATATCAAGCTGACCGTCCGCTCCGTGTTCGGGATAAAGGAACGGGAGGATCTTTTCGTATCCCTCCTCGCCCTCCATGATCGGCCCGCCGTTGTACGCGGGGACGGGGCAGTCCGCCGTTTTATGCGGCAGCCAGAACTGATAATGCTGATCGAGCCCGAGATAGGGCGCGACCTCGTGGAAGGTCATCTGCGGAAGCCCCTGCTTCTGCCATTCGACGATCGTCCTGTCCCACCACCAGGACGCCCATTCTATCATCGGGAGTCTGTCGTCCGGCATCTCGAACGACAGCACCGCTCTGAACCTGTCTCTGTTTGTCATATTGCACCTCTCAGCACATATATTTATCCATTTCACATTATAAATGGAAAAAGCCTCCGTGTCAAGAGTTTTATGTGCAGCATTGACGCAAATCGGTTGACTTTTGCGGTTTTTATGGTATAATCGGTACAGAACGGAGAGTGTATATGAAAAACGTTATTGAAAATGAGATAAAAACTCTGACCGAAAGGTACCCGTGCCTTTCGCAGTGCGCCGACAGCGTAGCCCTTCTTGCCGAAAAGCTGATAAAATGCTTCCGTGACGGCGGAAAGCTCGTGGTCTGCGGCAACGGCGGATCCGCCGCCGACGCGCTTCACATAGCGGGCGAGCTTCTGAAAGGCTTCCGGAAAAAAAGGCCGCTTGACGCGGCGGAAAAAGAGAGACTCTGCGCGTCGGGCGAGGACGGGGAAAGGCTCGCACGCGGGCTGCAGTCGCCTCTGCCGGTGATCTCGCTCCACGGCGAGACCGCGTTTTCGACCGCGTGGTGCAACGACGCCGACCCCGCGCTCGTCTACGCACAGCAGGCGTACGCGCTCTGCCGTGAGGGAGACGTGTTCCTCGGCATAAGCACTTCGGGAAACGCGGAAAACGTGCGTCTTGCCGCCGTCGCCGCGAAGGCGAGGGGCGCCTTCGTCGCCGCGCTGACCGGAAAAGGCGGAGGAAAACTCGCCGGGGTCTGCGACGTGCTCGCGGCCGTCCCCGAAACGGAGACGTATAAGGTTCAGGAGCTCCACCTCCCCGTATATCACGCTTTATGCCTCTGCGTTGAAAACGGGCTTTTTGAAGAATGAAAAACGTATAAGGAGTGTTGATGATTTGAAAAAAACATTGCTTGACCTTTCCGGCAGATGGTGTTTATCGTTTGCCGACCACAGCGAGCTTCTGAGGCTCGGATACGTAAAAGCGGACGACAGGGAGCTTTCCGCACCCGCCCTTTTCGCGTCGGATAAGCCGCCTTTTGCGGAATACCCGGCGGATGTGCCCGGCAATTTCGAACTTGATATTTATAAAGCCGGGCTGGGGCCCGATCCGTACTTCGGCGATAACGCGCTCGGTTATCAGATTTATGAGACTTACCATATATTCTATACGAGAAGGTTCGTATACGACGGCGGCGGCGACGGCGTTTTTCTTCGCTTCGAGGGGATAGACACGGCGGCAGACGTATACCTGAACGGGACGCTTCTGATGCGCACGGAAAACGCTTTCATCCCGCATGAGGCGGAATGCGGCGCATATCTGAGGCGCGGCGAGAACCGCCTTGCCGTACATATAAAGCCGGCGAAGCTTTACGTTGAAAAATACCCGAAAGAGGACGAGCCCATCGCCCTCGCGTATCTGAGACCCTTCCTGCAGCTCCGCAAGCCCGCGAGCGCGGCGGGCTGGGACATAGCGCCGCGTTTCATGTGCGGCGGTATCTGGCGCGGCGTTTCGCTGATCGGGAAAAAGGCGCCGTATATCGACGACGTCTTCATATATACCGAAAGGCTTGAGGGGAAGAACGCCGTGATGCGGGCGAAGATCCGCGCCGTGTGTCCCGACGGCTCGGAGGTCGTCCTGCACGGAAGAAGCGGTGGCTCTGAGTTTGAAACGGTGCTTACCGTTCACGGCGGCGAGGCTGAGGGCTCTTTCACCGTGGAAAACGCCCGTCTCTGGTATCCGAAAAACTACGGCGACCCGGAGCTTTACGATACGTCCGCCGCGCTTTACACCGGCGGAGAGCTCGCCGACCGGCGCGATCTGAGGATCGGCATCAGGACCGTCCGGCTCGACCGCAGCGAGGAGAACGGCGGAAAATTCGACTTTTACGTAAACGGCGTACGCGTGTTCATAATGGGGACGAACTGGGTCCCGGTCGACGCGTTCCACAGCCGCGACAAAGAGCTGATAGGCAGGATCTTCCCGCTGCTCGACGACGTAGGCTGCAACTGCGTCCGCTGCTGGGGAGGCGGAGTGTACGAGTGCGAAGAGCTTTTCGAGCACTGCGACGAGAACGGCATTCTGATCTGGCAGGATATGATGATGGCGTGCGGGACATATCCGAACGACGAAGGATTTGCGGAAAGGCTCGCGCACGAGGCTGAGTCCGTCGTCGGGAAGTACAGGAACCACCCGTCGCTTCTGCTCTGGTCCGGCGACAACGAGTGCGATCAGACGGCGTTCTTTTTCCATATCGACCCGAATAACAACGTCCTGACCCGTAAGGTGCTCCCGGAGGTCGTGTCCCGGCTCGATCCGTCGCGTCCGTTTTTACCGTCGTCGCCGTATATTGACGAGACGGCCTTCCGCCGCGGCTCGCTTTTGTCGGAGGATCATCTCTGGGGCCCGCGCGATTACTATAAGGGCGATTACTACAGGACGGCTGAGGCAAAATTCGCGAGCGAGACGGGGTATCACGGCTGCCCGTCGACGGGATCGCTCAAAAAATTCCTGTCGGACGGCGTGTCGGAGAGCTTTTACGACGCCGACGGCTCCGTGAACGTCGAATGGCTCGTACACAGCTCCTCCCCGGAGAGGGATCCCGGAGCTCCGTTCGCTTACAGGATACCGCTGATGGCGTCTCAGGTGAAGGAGCTTCTCGGATACGTTCCCTCGGATATGAGGGAATTCTCCGCCGCGAGTCAGATAAGTCAGGCGGAGGCGATGAAGTTTTTCATCGAACGCATGAGACTGAGAAAAACGGATCACGGCGGCGTGATCTGGTGGAACCTGATCGACTGCTGGCCGCAGATATCGGACGCCGTCGTCGACTGGTACGGCGATAAAAAGCTCGCGTATCACGTCATAAAAACGGTGCAGAGCCCGGTGGTCGTCATGGCGACGGAGCCGGAGGACGGCAAGGTGACCCTCGTCGCAGACAGTGAGCTTTGCCGCGGCGCCGATGTCCGCGTGAAGGTGCGCGGTGCGGCAGACGGCGAGGAGAACGCTTATGAAGCGTTCGTCCCGGCTCATTCCCGCGCGGTGCTCGGTGAGATAAGATACGAAAACGAGACGCTGATCTTCGAATGGGAATACGAGGATGACGGCGCGGTGCGCCGCGGCGTCAGCCACTATACTGCCGACGCGCGGAAAAAACCGCTTGAACAGCTCGTCGGAATATACAGAGCGGCGGGATACGGGGTCGATATATGAGGCTCATAGGTATAGATATCGGCGGAACGAAATGCTCCGTCGTCACGGGCGATGAAAACTGTGCCGTATTCGAAAAAACAAAGATAGAAACGACGGACTGCCGTTCCACGCTCGACAAGATATACGCGGCGGTGAAGGCGGCGGGAAATGCGGATTTCATCGGGATAAGCTGCGGCGGTCCGCTCGACGAGGCGGCGGGAATAATAAAGTCCCCGCCGAATCTGCCCGGCTGGGACGACGTCCATATATGCCGCGAGCTTGAGGAGCTGACCGGCGTCGGCTGTGCGATAAAGAACGACGCGGACGCCTGCGCCGCAGCCGAATGGCAGAGCGGAGCGGGGAAGGGCTGCAGAAATATGGTCTTCCTCACGTTCGGCACCGGGATGGGCGCCGGGCTCATCCTGAACGGCGAACCGTATCACGGCAAAGGCGGCAACGCCGGAGAGGTGGGACATATCAGACTCGCCCGTACCGGCCCCGTCGGATATCATAAGGCCGGCTCGTTCGAGGGCTTCTGCAGCGGCGGCGGCATAAAACAGCAGGGACAGGAGGCGGCGCGGAGGCTTTTTTCGCGCGGGCTGCCCGGTCCGCTTTACTGCAGAACGGAGGCGGAGCTTCAGTCCGTCAGCGCGAGGACCGTCGCGGAGGCGGCGAGAAAAGGCGACGCCGCGGCAAAAAGGATATTCGGAAACGTCGGCAGAAGACTGGGAGAGGGCATCGCGGTGATCATCGACATGCTCGACCCGGAGGCGATAGTGATCGGCGGTATATATCCGCGCTGCCGAGATCTTCTGGACGGCGGCATATCAGCGTCAGTAAAAAAAGAAGCCCTGCCGTTCTCCGCGCGTGGGTGCCGTATACTCCCTTCGTATCACGGCGAGGCGATCGGAGACGCCGCGGCGCTCGCGGTTGCTTGCTATGAGGCGAGAAAACGCAAAATACAATAAAATTTCAAAAAACAGTAGACAAAACGAAAAATATATGTTATAATGCAGAAAAAAATACACGGGAGCCTGACTTATGAAGGAATTTTTCGGCTTCGGAGGATATACAAGGAAACCCGAAGGATATATGTCTGCGGAGCATCTGATATTCGTTTCGTCCGTCATGGCGGTCATGATAGCCGCCGGCATAATCATAGGACTGCTTTACAGACGCAGGAGCGACAGGGAAAAGAACAGGGTCATGATCGTATCGGCCATACTGATCGACGCGGTGGAGATACTGAAGATAGTCATCATCTGCGTAAGATCGTCCGATCCGCTCGGATGGCTTTACATGCTGCCGCTGTTCCTTTGCAGCATCTTTCTGATAGCGATGCCGCTCGCCGCGTTCTCACGCGGGAGGATGAAGGAAGCGTCGCTCGATTTCATCTTCATCTTCGGACTGCTCATCGCGTTCCTCGGAACGTACGGCGCCGGAAACAACTACGCAAGCTACCCCGTATTCTCGCTTGACAACGTCGCGTCGGCCGTAACTCACGCGATATCCGGCTTCGCCTCGCTCTACGTCGCCGTCTCCGGCATGTTGAGCATGAAAAGGCGGAACATACATATAACGTTTCTGATACTGACGGGATTCTGCGCCGCGGCTTATATCGCAAACAGGATACTTGATTACAACTATATGTTCCTGATGCGCGGCGACGGTACGCCGTACGACGTGGTCTACGGCTGGGTCAACGGAAACCCGGTGCTGTACCCGCTTGCGGTATACGCGCTTTTCCTCGTATATATCGCTCTGTTCTACGCGGTGTTCTATCTGATAAGAAAAAAGAAAAAAACGGCAGATAACTGACCGTTTCAGAGGCGGGGGCGATCCCCGCCTCAATTTGCAGACAAAGTATTTATTCTTTATTTAACTCCTTCCGTCACGACCGGTGGTCGTGACACCTCCCTCAAAGAGGGAGACCTCCCTCAAAGAGGGAGGCAAAACAAGGCTCCTCCTTCGGGGGAGCTGTCATCCGGGAAGTTTCCCGGATGACTGAGGGAGTTTGTCTTCACTCTGAGGCGGGGACGATCCCCGCCTTTTCTTTTTACCCGAGCGCGACGTCGAGTATCATCATCAGCGTGAAGCCGACGGAGAAGGAAAGCACCCCCACGTTCGAGTGTTCCCCCTGCGACATCTCCGGTATCAGCTCCTCCACGACCACGTACATCATGGCCCCGGCGGCAAATGACAAAAGATACGGCATCACCGGTACGAGGAGGCCCGCAAAAAGCACGGTAAGTATCCCTGCCGCGGGCTCCACGGCGCCGGACAGAACGCCGTAAACGAAGGACTTCCTGCGGCTCTGTCCCTCGGCGTGCAGCGGCATTGAGATTATCGCGCCCTCGGGAAAGTTCTGTATCGCTATACCGAGCGCGAGCGCGAGCGCGCCGCCGGCGGAAATATCGGCAGCACCGGAAAGAAATCCGGCGTAAACGACGCCTACCGCCATACCCTCCGGTATGTTGTGGAGCGTCACCGCGAGGACCATCATGGTCGTTCTCGCGAGCTTGCTGCGCGGTCCCTCAGCCTGACCGGCGAGCCTGTGAAGGTGCGGTATTATCCGGTCGAGCAGAAGCAAGAACAGGACTCCCGAAAGAAAGCCCGCCGCGGCGGGCAAAAACGCCAGTCTGCCGAGCTCCGCGGACTGATCCATCGCCGGGATAAGCAGACTCCAGACGGACGCCGCGACCATGACGCCCGCGGCAAAGCCGGTGAGGGCGCGCTGCACACGCACGCTGAGCTCACCCTTCATGAAAAACACGCACGCCGCGCCGAGCGACGTACCCAAAAACGGTATCATAAGACCGATGAACGTTTCTTTCATAAGATCGCTCCTTTATCGGGTTAGTTGTTGCTAACTATTGTACCACACGTTTTGACATTTTTCAATACCTTTTTTGTTTTTTTACACGTTATTACCGCGTATCGGGTTGACAAAACGCGCGATTTATAGTACAATCACATTGAATGGCATCAGAAACTGCGGAGGATCGATAATGGACGTTCAAAATATAATATCACTTCTCGGGGGAGTAGCGCTGTTTCTTTTCGGCATGTCGGTGATGGGCGATTCACTGAAAAAGGTCGCCGGCAGCAAAATGGAGATGATACTGTATAAGCTCTCCGGAAGCACGTTCAAGGGAATACTTCTCGGTACCGGCGTCACGGCGGTCATACAGTCGTCGTCAGCCACATCCGTTATGACGGTCGGCTTCGTCAATTCGGGCATCATGAAGGTCCGCCAGGCTATAGGCGTCATCCTCGGCGCCATCCTCGGTACGAGCGTTACCGGCTGGATCCTGTGTCTCAACAGCCTGAGCGGCACCGGCGCGAGCGTAGCGCGGTTCTTCAGCACCGAGATACTGACCGGCGTCGTCGCCGTCATCGGCATCGCCGTGTTCATGATAGCGAAAAAGTCGGCTCTGAAGAACGTCGGCGGCATACTGCTCGGCTTTGCCGTGCTTATGTACGGAATGAGCATGATGTCCTCGTCCGTCTCTCCTCTGCGCGAGAGCGAGGTCTTCATAAAAATGCTGACAAGCTTTTCGAATCCGTTCCTCGGTATCCTAGTAGGTCTTTTGTTCACGGCGGTGATACAGAGCGCGAGCGCCGCGGTCGGTATCCTTCAGGCTCTGTCCGCCACGGGACTCATAGAGTTCAGCGAAGCGCTGCCCATAATAATGGGCATAGGCATCGGCGCGTCCGTCCCCGTCATGCTGAGCGCGCTCGGCGCGGGCACGAACGGCAAAAGAACGGCGTTCGTGTATCTGTTGTCCGACGTTCTCGGCGCGATCGTCTGCGGAGGAGCGTTCTACGCTCTGAACGCCTTCATACATTTCCCGGTGATGGATCTGACGATGACGATGGTCAGCATCGCCATGCTCAACTCCCTGTACAGGCTTGCGATAGTCATCGTGTTCTCGCCCGCCGTCGGCTTGTTTGAACGTATCGTATGCAGGCTTTTTCCTGACAGCCCGGACGACGTGTCGGAGCGCGCGGATATGGACAGGCTCGAGGAAAGATTCTTATCTCACCCGACGCTGTCGCTGCAGCAGAGCAAAACGGTGATCGATTCGATGGCGGGCAAGGCGCTTGAAAGCGTTGAAAGCGCCGTCACCGTAAGACGTCAGTACAGTCAGAGCGGCGTAAAGAAGGTCTTTGATATCGAGGACGTGCTCGACAGGTATGAGGACAAGCTCGGAACGTATCTTTATAAAGTGACGACGGCTGATCTGACCCGCGCTCAGTCGAAGGAGGTAAGCAAATACCTGCGTGTGCTTTCCGACTTTGAGCGTATATCCGACCACGCGAGAAACATAGGCGAAGCGGTCGACGAGATCAACGAAAAGAAGATAGCGTTCTCCGACGACGCTGAGCGCGAGCTCACGACGCTTGAGGACGCGGTATGCGAGATCACGGATATAACGATAAAAGCGTTCGTGTCAGGTGACGTGGAGGAGGCCAAAAAGGTCGACCCGCTCGAGGAGGTCGTCAACCGTCTTTGCGACGTGCTGAAGGCGCGTCATATCGAGCGCGTAAGCCGCAAGGAATGTACGCTTGAGAACGGATTCGTTTTCAACGATCTTCTGATCGACTATGAGAGGATCGCGGATCACTGCACGAACGTAGCGATTGACGTGATAGAATCGGAAAGCGACACCGTGTCGGGACACGAATACCACGACAACAACGACTACAAGAACACGGCGGAATACGCGGGCTACCTGAGCGGATACGAGGAAAAATACAGGGTCTGACCGCGATCAAAGCGTATCGGAACGCACAAATGAACGTCAAAAAAAGAAAACGGCTGAAGGATCACTTCAGCCGTGCCGGCGCGTCAGGACGACGCGCTTTTTTTATACGATTCAACGAGTTTTTCCATGTCGCTCTGTGATTTCCGCTTGTACTTCTGGAAAGTGTATGAGACGTCGGTCTTTTTGGCCGTCAGCATTTCGCGGACGAAGGATCCGATGCCGTCGAAAAGGTTCACGTAACCCATGTCGAAGACGCGGTTCCTGACTATGTATTCTATCATATCCGCCGAATCTGCGTCGCGCGTGACCTTACGCTTCAGGTACGTTTCGTACAGTACGGGCGTGATCGTTTTGTACGCTCCGGACGCGAGAGCCTCTATCACTACCGACGCCCTCTCGAGATCCTTGCACGTCACCGGTACGCATACCATGCTCGTGGCGCCGTTGACGAAGGAATAGTAATCGTTCTGGAGCTCCGAGAATTTCGGTATCGGGAGTATGCCGTATTCGTTGTCCATTTCCCGGAGATCCTCCGAGCTTTCCAGCTTTGCGTCATAGAACAGCGCGCGCCCGTCGAAGAAGACCTTTGCCACGTTCGAAAATTCACTGAGATTCGTCTCAAAGTAGGCGTTGTTGTTAATTATGATGTTGTATATCTTCTGATATATCGCGCTGTCACGTTCGATGTTCGGGTCGTAATACGGCATATCGTTTTCGTCCTTTGACACGAGCATACCGCCGGAGCCGTAATACAGACTGTAGGGCACGTCATAGAACCACGTGCTCATACAGTACGTGTCGCGCTGAGATTTCGGATCGAGCACGCCGTCTCCGTCACCATCGATCGTCATGTCCTTGGTCAGCTCGTAAAGCTTGTCGAGCGTCCATTTTCCCTGTCTTACAAGCTCGTACGGGTATTCCATATCGTACCGGTCGAACAGCGTTTTGTTGAAATACAGGCAGGAAGTTATGTTGAAGCTCGTCGGGCTGATATCGCCGTTCGCCATCATCAGGTTGGAGCCGATCGAAAAGCCGTTCCTGATCTGCCGGTCCCACCACGGCTTCGACAGATCCACGTACGGGAGCTTCTCAAACGGGACGAAATCGTTGTCGATCGCCCTTGACGCGCCCGTGACCATATGTACGAAGCAGAGATCGAACTCATCGGAGCCGGATTTGACCATTCTGTCGATCTTTGAATTGACGCTGCCGAAGTTGTCGACCTCGACCATAAGATCTATCCCGAAGCGTTCCTCTATGTCGATGTTCCTCGCTCTTACCGCGTCGTGTATGCTGTTGCCGGTATCGTGATCCTCACAGTAAATATCGTTTACGTGCGCCGTTTCCTGTGTGAGCACGCGGAAAGACTGTCCGTCATATCTCACTTCCGGCAGACCGTCGTTTATGTCCGTGTCTTCTTCTGTCACGGTATCTTCCGTATCTCCTCCGTCCGCGGTGCTTTCGCCTGTCGTATCGTCGGGGTTCTTCACGCAGCCGGTGAAAACGAAGCATCCGAGTACGAATACTGTGCAGAGTACCATACAAACGAACTTTTTCATATTGTCCTCCTTCTTGATATAATATCCTTTATGATATTATATCACGCAGTATACGATATAAATTTGACAATTAGTAAAAAATATGTATACATTTTACGGTTTTGCCCTTTAGCGGGAAAACAGAGGAAACAGAAGTATTACAGGTATCTGCCCGTCACGCTGTTCTCGTTTTCTTTTATCTCGTCGGGCGTGCCGTATGCTACGACCGTACCGCCTTCCTCTCCGCCGCCGGGGCCCATATCTATCACGTAGTCGGCGGAGCGTATGACGTCCGTATCATGCTCTATTACGATCACGGTCGCGCCGCGGTCCGTCAGACGCCGGAACACTGCGATCAGAGTTTTTACGTCAAGCGGATGCAGACCTATCGTCGGCTCGTCGAATACGAACACGGTGTCGGACTGCCCTTTGCCCATCTCCCCCGCCAGCTTCAGCCGCTGCGCCTCGCCGCCCGAAAGACCGGGCGTCGCCTCACCGAGCGTAAGATATCCGAGCCCGAGGTCGCGCAGGATCTCAAGTCTGCCATACACTGTCTTCAGATCCGCGCATTCATCGAGCGCCTGATCCACGCTGAGCGACATAAGCTCCGGGAGCGAAACTCCGTTTTTGCGTTTTGCCCCGTACGCCGCCTTCGAATAACGGGAGCCGCCGCAGTCGGGACAGGGGATATCGACGTCCGGAAGGAACTGCACGTCAAGGCTGATCTGACCGGTGCCGTCGCACGTCGGACAGCGCAGAGAACCGGTGTTGTATGAAAAATCGCTCGCCCTGAAGCCCTTTTCCTTAGCGTCCTTTGTCTTCGCGTAGATCTTCCGCAGCTCGTCGTGGACGTTCGCGTACGTTGCGACGGTCGAGCGCACGTTGATGCCTATCGGCGCGGCGTCTATAAGCCTTACCCGGGCGACGCCGTCCGCCTTTATTTCGAGGACGTGCGGAGGCAGCTTCGTTTTTTCCGTTACGGACATGAGCGCCGGGATGAGGCTTTCAAGGACCATCGTCGTTTTGCCGGAGCCGGATACGCCCGTCACGGCGGATAGTCTGCCCTTCGGGAAGGATACGGAAAGCGGCTTCACCGTATGTATGGCGTCTGTTTTCATTCTTATCTCTCCGAGCGCGAAAAGCTCCTCTTTCGGCGTCCTTTTTCCGAGCACGCCCTTGTATCCCGGCGAAAGGAACGGGCCGATCATCGATACGGGATCGCGGATGAGCTCGTCGACCGTCCCCTGCGCGATGACCCTTCCGCCGCCCGCGCCAGCCTCCGGCCCGAGCTCGATGATGCTGTCGGCGTGTGACAGGACCTGCGTGTCGTGATCTACGAGGACGACGGAATTGCCGTCCGCGACGAGATCGTCCATAACACCGGTCAGCCCCTCGAGGTTTGCCGGGTGAAGACCGATCGACGGTTCGTCAAGCACGTAAAGGACTCCGGTCGTCCGGTTCCTCACCGCGCGGGCGAGCTGAGTCCGCTGACGCTCGCCCGTGGACAGGGTCGACGCCGCGCGGTCAAGCGAGAGATAAGAAAGCCCGAGATCGACGAGACGGGCGGCGGTGTGCCGGAACGATTCGCAGATGCTCTCCGCCATCGGACGCATCTTTTCGGGCAGGGAAGCGGGTACGCGGTCGACCCACCGGATCAGATCTGAAAGCGTCAGCGTGCAGACGTGATCGAGCGAAACGCCCGAAAGTCTGAGCGAACGCGCCCTCTCCGACAGGCGCGTGCCGGCGCACGCGGGACAGACCTCTTCCTTGAGGAATTTGTCCACGCGCTTCATCCCGCTCTCGTCCTTCACCTTGTTCAGCGCGTTGAGCACGGTCGCCGTTGCGCTGTAATACGTGAAATCCATTTCGCCCGCGCTGACGCTCTCCGCTTTTTTCGGACGGTAGAATATATGCTTTTTTACCATCGGACCGTCGTAGACGATCTCCTTCTCCTCGTCCGTGAGATCCCTGAACGGTACGTCGGTACGCACGCCCATGGCGCGGCAGACGTCCGTCATCAGCGACCACATGAGGCTGTTCCACGGCGCGACGGCGCCGCCGTCTATCGTAAGGCTGTCGTCGGGCACGAGCGTGGCGCGGTCTACCGTCCGTATGACGCCGGTGCCGCCGCACTGTCTGCACGCGCCGCCGCTGTTGAACGCGAGCTCCTCGGCTCCTATCGTCGGTACGACCTCGCCGCATACGGGGCAGCGTATCTCCTTTTCCGCGGCGTGATCGAGCGTCGGCGGTACTTCGTGACCGTTCGGGCATCTGTACACCGAAAGACGCGAGAACATCAGTCTCAGACTGTTCAGAAGCTCCGTCATCGTCCCGAACGTGCTCCTGATCCCGGGCACGCCGGGTCTCTGATGCAGCGCGAGCGCCGCCGGAACGTAACGAACGTCGTCCACCTGCGCACGCCCCGCCTGCGTCATCCTGCGGCGCGTGTATGTTGAAAGCGATTCGAGATACCTGCGCGAGCCCTCCGCGTAAAGCACGCCGAGCGCAAGCGAGGATTTGCCCGACCCGGACACCCCCGCGATGCCGACGATCCCGTGAAGCGGGATGTCCACGTCTATGTTTTTGAGATTATGCACCCGCGCGCCGCGGATCTCTATTTTATCCGGTAATTTCTTTTTGTTTTCCATATTACGACCGTCTTTCGTTTATTTGATGATAAGATTATACAACCTGCCGCGCCGTCCGTCAACCTCCGCGGCGTTTTTCTCTGTGAATTTACTGTAACGTGTGAGGCGCGGGAAAACGAACGTCTTGACATTGCGCCGTATCCGTGTTATAATCTTTCAAGCAATACAGGATATGCATACTATGGAAAAGACAAAAATACAGTTATCTGATCATTTTACATATAAGCGGCTGATAAGGTTCACGCTGCCGTCGGTCGTGATGATGATATTCACGTCGATATACGGCACGGTCGACGGATATTTCGTATCGAATTCGGTGGGCAAGACGGCGTTCGCTTCGATCAATCTCATAATGCCGTTCTTACAGATACTGGGCGGTGTCGGCGCCATGCTCGGCGTGGGCGGCAGCGCCCTCGTGTCAAAAACGCTCGGTGAAAACGATATCCCGCGTGCGCGGCGGTATTTCACGATGATGATGTATCTGATGCTCGGCACGAGCCTTGCGTCAACTGTAATAGGCATCGCCGTGCTGCGGCCCGTCGCGCTGCTGTTCGGCGCCACGGAGAATATGATCGGCGACGTCATGACGTACGGTACGGTCTGCATGCTGTTCAACCTCGCCCTACACGCGCAGTATACGCTTCAGAGCTACCTGATAGTCGCCGAAAAACCGAAGTTCGCGCTCTGCGTGACCGTTGCCGCCGGGTGTACAAACATGCTGCTCGACTGGCTTTTCATGGCGGTTTTTGAAATGGGGATCGCCGGAGCGGCGCTCGCGACGGGGCTGAGTCAGTGCGTCGGCGGGATCATTCCGCTTTTATGGTTTTTCAGCGGCAGAAACAAGTCGTCGATCCGCTTTGTCAGGACAAAATTCGAATATAAGCCCATGCTCAGGGCGTGTATCAATGGCTCATCGGAGATGATGTCGAGCGTTTCCGCGTCCGTCACCGGGATCTTATACAACCTTCAGCTTATCAAATACGCGGGGGAGGACGGGGTCGCGGCGTACGGCGTCGTCATGTACGCGGCTTTCGTCTTCATCAGCATCTTTGCGGGGTATTCCTCCGGATCATCGCCCGTCATGAGCTATCATTACGGCGCACAGAACAGGGCGGAGATGAGGAACATCCTGAAAAAAAGCCTCGTGATGCTCGGCACGTCGGGCGCGGTGCTTACCGCCGTCGCGATGGTTTTCGCCCGGCCGATAGCGTCTGTCTTCGTGAGCTACGACAAGGATCTGCTCGATATGACGACGCGCGCCTTCGTCATATGCGCGGCGCCGTTCCTTCTGATGTGGTTCAATATTTATACGTCGTCGTTTTTCACCGCGCTGAACGACGGAGCGGTATCGGCCGCAGTATCGTTCATACGCGCGCTCGTGCTGCCGGTCATAAGCATAATCGTTCTGCCGATGATCTGGCAGCTTGACGGCGTGTGGTTCTCGCTCGTCGTGAGCGAGGTGCTGAGCGTGTTCGTCTCGCTCGGCTTCATGCTCGGCAAACGTAAGAAATACGGATATTGAAAGGGGATCGCCGCGGTGAATGAATATCTGAAAAACGCCGATAAGATCGAATTCGTGGTGACGCTTGCCTGCACGGGGAGGTGCATCCACTGCCAGAACGGTGATCCGCCCGCGTGCTCCCCTCACCTTGATCCCGCCGTCGCCGCGGAGGCGGTATACGGTATATGCGGGGAGTACGGGATCAGAACGGTCATGACGTTCGGCGGAGAACCGCTTTTGTACCCGCGGACCGTCGCGGCGATCCACCGCGCGGCAAGAGAATGCGGCGTCGGCAAAAGACAGCTGATAACAAACGGATACTTCACCCGGGATAAAGAAAGGATCGCGCAAACCGTCGCGGAGCTTTCGCTTTGCGGCGTGAACGATATACTTCTCTCGGTCGACGCGTTCCATCAGGCGGACGTGCCGGAGGAGTATGCCGCGGAATTCGCTCTCCGCGTCCTCGACGCGGGTATCCCTTTAAGGCTCAATCCCGCATGGCTCGTCAGCCGCGATGACGCAAACGCTTATAATGAGGAGACGCGGCGGATAGTCGGCCGCTTCAAAGCGCTCGGCGTCCTGGAGGTGACGGGGGACGTGATCTTCCCCGCGGGCAGGGCGCTTGAATATCTGAGCTCCTATTTCGACGAAAACACAAAGGGCTCGCCGTACGATGACGACCCGTACGATGTAAGGACCGTATCCGTCGGCGCGGACGGGGAAACGCTCGGCGGAAACATATACGAAAACGGGATAGTTGACATATTGAGATCATACCGTCCGGAATGAAGCGAGGTTACCATGCGGAAAGAAAACGGATACGAAAAAACGATAAGAAAAGGCATTACGGCAGTGCGCACGTTCCGGCGCGGACTTTCATACGGAACAGGGAGCCGAGAAGAGAACGTCGGACGGCTGAAAAAAGAGCTTGAGACGGCGGACGCCGTCGTCATAGGAGCGGGCGCCGGACTTTCCACGTCGGCGGGGATGACGTACAGCGGCGAGCGGTTCGACCGGTATTTCTTCGATTTCCGTGATAAATACGGTATAACCGATATGTATTCCGGAGGCTTCTACCCGTTCCCGGATGAGGAGACGCGCTGGGCGTGGTGGGCGAGACATATATATTACAACAGATACGTCGACTCTCCGAAGCCCGTCTATGAGGATCTGCTCGTCATCGTCGGAGGACTCGATCATTTCGTCATCACCACGAACGTCGACCACCGCTTCCAGCGCGCGGGATTCGATAAAGGAAGACTGTTTTACACTCAGGGCGATTACGGGCTTTTTCAGCGCGCGGACGGCAGGGGCGGCGTGACCTACGACAACGAGGATTGGGTCATGAAGGCGATGGCGGCTCAGAGGTTCATAAAGGACGGAAACGGCGTTTTTCAACCGCCGAAGGACCGTCTCGTCTCCATGCGCATACCGTCAGAGCTTATACCGAAAACGCCGGACGGGCACGCGGTCACGATGAATCTGCGCTCCGACGATACATTTGTCGAGGACGCGGGCTGGCACCGCGCGTCTGAGGCGTACGCGGAGTTTCTTGAAAAGCACGCAAACAGCCGCGTTCTTTATCTCGAGCTCGGCGTCGGATCGAACACGCCGGTCATAATAAAATACCCGTTCTGGGCGCTGACGGCGGAAAACAGCCGCGCGGTCTACGCCTGCGTCAATTACAACGAGGCGGTCTGCCCCGCGGAGATCGCGGAAAGAAGCATCTGCATAAGCTCCGATATAGGAGAGCTTTTGTCGGAGCTGAAATAAAAAAGTCGCTTACACGCAAAAAAAGAGGGGCGATCGCCCCCGGCGGAGCGAAATAAAAAGGAAGTTGTGAGCGATCGATCGGCGTTTGAGGGTATATGTATATGAAAAGAACGGAAAATGACGTCTTCTATGAATATATAAAACGATATGATCCGGATGATGAATATCATCTTGTCGGTGAAGTAGACTATCATCTGTTGAGTGATGATAAACCTTATGAGGGGCCGGAATCTCACAGGGAAGCTTTGCGTGTTGTCTTTGAATGGCTGGCGAAGCAAAGCACAGAGGATAAAGAAAGAGTCCGGATCATGTTCGGTGATGATCTTGCGGATAAATTGCGGCCTTTGGTTTATAACATCGATAAGGCAAAGTCTTCTCCGCTGGATCCGCGGGTGTTTTTCTACTGTCCGAATATTGTGAGGACCGATTGTTACGGCAGCGTTTTTTATGATTCGGAGTGGCAGCCGGAAAACAACGGAACCGCGGTTCCTTACTGGTACGCATTGATAGAGCCGGTGCACGGCAGAAGAAACAAGCCGGAAGACTTCATAAAAGTGAACGAGGTCCTGTTTCCAAACGGGACAGACGCGCTTGACATCTATGAATGGACAACGGACTGGTCGGATTTCTTTGATGCCGGACATGAATGGTATGGCGCGTGCTGCTGGAGCGTCTATGATAAGACACGGGACAGATATACAGTAATGCTCGTGTCAGCAACAGATTGATCAGCTCTGATCTGAGATGATAAACAAAAGAGAACAGAACGAATACCGTGATCCGTTCCGGGCGCCGACGGCGGAAAACAGCCGCGCGGTCTGCCCCGCCGAGCGAAAAGGAGGAAACATGTTTACAGCCGATCATAAAAGTCTCATACTGTCATTCAATGAATTTCACGAAGTTTCCGGCAAAGAGGAAATGCCGCAGTACGGTGAATTCTGTCTGCTTGAACTGAAAACAGGAGATTATACCGCCGGCGAATGGAATCCCGCTGATTACCGCAGAAAAAAATCAACGTCGGGAAAATTCGTCCGCGGCACCGCCGACACGATAGGCTCGGAGGAAGTGGCAAGATGGCATTCTCTTGAGCGTTACGATCTTTCCGAGTGCCTTGAAGACGAAGAGATGGGTTTTATAAATCTCGGACCGGAAAAAGAAGGCTGCCGCAGCGTCCGGTTTGACGGCTTTAAATCTTTTGCCGACAGAAAGAACCCGAAGGAGGAACAGTACTGCCTTCTGATTATGAAGAACGGGACTCTTGCGGCGGGCAGATGGAACAAGTGGCGCGGTCAAGCCGGAGGCTCCTTTATCTACGCGCCGGCTCTCGGAAGCCACAGCTCGGATAAGGTGTGGGCGTGGACGCCGCTCAGCACCGACAGGTTCTTCGCAGCGGAGCTTGAGATTGAGAATGAGAAAAAACGTGAAAAGAAACTGAACAAAAACCCCGTCTCCGATCCGGAGCTGTTCAGATACGGCATGGATATCAACGTATATTACGAAAAAGCGCTGGAAAAGCTGCGCGAAGAGTTTTACTGGGCGACCGTCACGATGATGAAGAAACAGACGCCCGTCTGGCAGATCGCTCCTCTTCACGGCAAATACGTCTTCTGTCAGATCGAAAAAAGCTATTATGACGATTCCGATATCGTGAGCCCCTGGGCTGAAGGCACGACTGCGGACGAGTTCATAGATTTCCTTTGCAAATATACGCACGATACTGTTAAAAACTCAAATCCGGAAGAAAAATTCAAGTTCGGCACGGATATAAACGTATATCTTGAAAAGGCTTTCAACAACGTCAAAAAAGACTACCGCTGGCTTGATAAAAAGATGCTCAAAAACGGCTGGCGGTATGATATACGCAAAGTCGACGGAGACCTTGAATTCGTCAGGAAATACGGCAGCGAACACAAGTATTCCGTGTACGACGTTGAAAGCGCCGAACGGTTTATAGAATGCGTGGAATACGATTATCGGAGCGCGGCGCTTCAGGCAAATGAAACGGTGGCAAGTTATGAACCTCATTTCGGACATATAAAACTGCACGGATGGAACCTCGAACAATACGTTTTCTGTAAGCTGAAGTCGGGCGACTACAAGGTCAGCGTGACGGCGGGAGACCGTACGGCCGGCGGAAGCAGGGATTTTTTCATAACGCCTTACTGCTTTGAAGCAAAGACTTATGAGGAATTCCTCGACCGCTATCTGCAGATCGTCCCGGGATACTCGTTCGGGCTCGGAAAAAAAGAGTTATTGCCGGACGACAAATTAAAAAAATTCCTCGGGTATTGAGGCTGAGGATACGCGAAACGATAAATACAGGTCTGCCGGAGCCGAACGGTCGCGGCAGAACGGAGTTCGGACGGGAGGTTATATGAAAAAGACGTTGATTTTTTATAAGCCCGGATATGTTGATCTTGCAATAAAGCTGCGCGATAACTACCGTGCAAACGATCATGAGGAAGCGGATATCGTTTCCGCGGAGGAGCATGCCGACATTGAATACGCCGAGAAAATGCGGTATGACGAAGCTGTTTTTATAGAGGATAATGGTACAGTTACCTTTCATGATATCGTATCGGGATATACGAGAAGCCTTCCTGTCACGGATGTGTTTTATAACGGTCCGAAGCCCGATGCCCGAAAAGGAATCACAAACAGAGACGCACTCAACATACTGGCGGACGCCATATCTGACATAGGGTCGTGGTGGTGCTGGCATGTGGGCGACGATATGCTTCAACTTGAGTTCTGTGATGTGCTGCTTTATGATGAAACAAAAGCAAAAGAAGAAACTCATACTACTGATGTTTTGGCTGTACGCTTCTACGGTCATATCTTTGCGGTCTTTCTTGACGATCTGAATGATAAAAACTGGCATGAACGTTTCCGTGACGACGATTCGATCCTTTATCCTGTCGATACATACAACATGGCGTTTGACGATAAAAAAGAGGCTGAGTCGTTACTGAATGATTACAAAAACCGGGTCCCCGTCAAAGGCTTCGGAGGCGCGGAAGCTGTTGTGACCGCAAAACACATCCTCTGCGCCGGATGCGGTGAAGTCGGCTTTATCGTTGGCGGCGATGAGATAGAGATCGTCGGAAAAAAAGGAAAATACACGGAAGAAGAAATAGAGCCGCTGTCAAGAAAGTGGTGGGAATACTGGAAGGAATACTGGCGTTTAACGGGAACGCGTGACGCCTTGCCCAAAGACTACGCCTGCGAGGTGACGATCCCCTTGAACAAGGAGGATCCGCAGGGAAGCCGGTAGTACGGGAAGACAAATTCCCGTTTGTCGCTGACAATCCTTACAATCAAATAACGAAACTCAGAGTCAATTGCTTGATGCAGTTGGCTCTTTTTTTCCGTAAGGAAACGTGACCCCTCCGCCGCGGCGGCGAAGGGGTCGTTTTGATCCGAGCCGTTTATTTCTTTTCAAAAGTCGGCTTCCACGCGGCGAACTGCGCCAACTGCGCGTCGGTGCGGTGGTAGTAACGGACGTCTTTGTCGAGCGCGGCGATCTGATCCATTTCCTCATCGGTCAGCTTGAAATCGAGGATGTTTAAATTGTCGCGGATGTGGTCGACGTTTTTGCTGCCCGGGATGACGACGAAGCCCGTCTGCGTATGCCAGCGGAGGATCACCTGCGCCGGCGTCTTGCCGTACTTTTTGCCGAGCGCGGCGAATACCGGTTCGTTCAAAAGCGATCTGTCGCCGTGACCGAGCGGATACCAGCTCATGAGCTTTATGCCGTATTTGTCAAGCGTTTTGCGAAGCTGTTTCTGCGTGAAATACGGGTGCGCCTCGACCTGAATGAACTGAGGTACGATCTCCCATTCCTTTTCAAGCCGGGCGATGTATTCACCTTCGAAGTTCGATATGCCGATGGATCTCGCCTTGCCCTCGCGGTACGCCTTCTCGAGCTGTCTGTAACCGGCGAGCCGGTTCCCGGCGGGCTGATGGATATAAAGCAGATCGACGCAGTCAACGCCGAGGCGCTCAAGCGTTTCGTCCACCGCGCGGGGATTTTCATATTCGCTCGGCCAGAGCTTAGTCGAAAGGAAAATATCCTCGCGCGGAACGCCGCTCGCCTTGATACCGCGCCCGACGGCGCGTTCGTTCACGTAGGCGTTCGCCGTGTCTATCAGGCGGTACCCCGTTTTCAGCGCCTCGCGCACGCTGTTTTCCGCTTCCGCGGGGGAGAGCATGAACGTGCCGATGCCGACGACGGGGCATTCAAGTCCGTTGTTCAGTTTTGCGTATTCCATATCTGTCCTCCTTTTTGTTTGCCGTTTTCGTAATCGTATCAGAAACCGAGACCGTCAAGCCATGCGTTCACGCTGTCTCTTGCCGCTCCTCTGTTGTTCTGCGCGTCGTTTCCGCGGACCGCGAGCCCTTTTCCGACCGCAGCGCCGGGGATCGCAGAGCCGAGCTTCTTGTCAAAGCCGGAAAGCCCGCTGCCCTCGTGCGTTGAGAACGGGATAAGCGTTTTGCCCGCCAGCGCGTTGCGGTTCTGCTCAAAGAACGTATACATGATCATCGGCCAGTCGCCCCACCATACGGGTGCGCCGATGAAAACGGTATCGTATCCCGACAGGTCGGGCGCGGTACCCTTGTACGCCGGGCGCGCTTTTTCGCTCTGCTCCCGCTTTGCGACGTCGGTAAGCGCACTGTACGTCATCGGGTAATGATCGTCCGCGGGAAGCACCTCCCACAGATCGGCGCCGGTCTTCTCCGCGATCGTCTCAGCGACGATCGCCGTATTGCCTTTTTCTATCACGCCGACGGTGTACTGCTCGCCCGTGCGGGAAAAATACACGACGAGGGCCTTGCGCCCGGACGGCGCGTCTGCTCCGTCCGATCCGGTCTTGCCGGACGGCGCGGTCGTGTTTCCGGTCCCGCTTTCAGCCGCGTGAGACGTTGCCGGCGTCTGACCGCCTCCGCAGGCGGCGAGCGTCAGGGTCATAACAAGCGCGAGAAGCGCCGAAAGTATGTGTTTCATATTCGTTCTCCTTATCCGTTAACGGCGATCCGTTCGCCGTGTCGTTCATGGTGATGAGTGCCCTTCAGCCTGTGCGCCACGTTTCATACACGGCGGCGCGTTTTAAAGAAGACCGTTCGATGAAAGCCAGCGCTTTACGGCGGCGCCGGAATTGCCGGCGTCGGATCCGGTGACCGGCAGACCTTTTTTTACGTTCGCGCCGGGCGCACACTGCTTTATCGTGCGTTCGCTTCCGCCCATGCCGCTGCCTTCGTTGGTGCAGAGGGGAAGGATCGTTTTCCCGGTAAAATCGTATCTTTCAAGGAACGTCGCAACCGCCATAGGGATCGTTCCCCAGTAGTTCGGATAGGCGAGGATGACGGTGTCGTATCCGTCTATGCCGTCGGGATATGAGACAAGCTCCGGTCTCGCCTTCTCGCGGAGATCCCTTTTCGCCTCCTCGATGCAGGTCATATAGACCGGTGAGTAGGGATCTTTCATTTCGATCCTGAATACGTCGGCGTCGATCATCTCTTTCATAAGATCACAGACGATCTCCGTGTTGCCGACCTTGACGTAGCGCATCGCGCCGCCGAAATAGTTTTCATCCGCGCGGGAAAAGAACGCTATAAGTGTTTTGGCCATTGTGATTTACCTCCGGTTCCTGATTTCACCGATATTTTACCACAAGATCATTGAAAAGTCAAATTCAAATATGCTATAATCAATTGAAAAATTAAATCACATGGAGGCGGATATGACCACAAAACAGATAGATTACTGTATCGAGCTGTCGAGGACGCTCAATTTCAGCCGCGCGGCGGAGAATATGTTCGTCAGCCAGCCGACGTTTTCATATCAGATCAGACTTCTTGAAGAGGAGATCGGCTTCGCCGTATTCGAGCGGAGCGGCAAGGGCGCGGCGCTGACGCCCGCCGGCGCACAGTTCGTAACGTTTCTTTCCGGCATGCGGCAGGAGCTGAAACGGGCGGTAGAGCAGGGACAGAATTTCAGCGCGAAGTATAAAGACGGTATTTCGATCAGTCTGATGGTTCGCGAGGCGCTGTATTTTCTGCCCGAGGCGATGAGACTTTTTTCAAAGGAGTATCCGCAGGTGCAGATCGTCCCGAAGTTCGAGTATGAAAACGGAATGGACGGGTTTCTGAAAAACGAAACGGATATCCTTTTCGCGCTGAAGGAGCAGACGCGGCAGATCCCCGGGATCACCGTTCACGATCTGTTTGAAAGCCGCGTTTACCTGATCGCCCGGCGCGACGATCCGCTGGCGTCAAAAAATCTGATCACGGAAGAGGATCTTTACGGCAGGACGCTGATGGTCGGCGGAGGCTCGCCACAGGCGCTCCGCGCCGTTCAGCACCGTATGATCGCGTCAGGGAAGATCGGTTATTTCAACAGCCCCGACCATGATACTACGCGCACCAACGTCGCGGCTGGGTTCGGCGTGTGTCTTGCTCCCGGATTTCTGAACGACCACAGCGGAGAGTTTTCATGGATCCCCTTTGACTGTGAAGAGACGTTTTCGTGCGTTCTCTGCACGCACCGCGACGACAACAGAGCTTCACTTGCCGCGTTCGTCGCGATCCTTAAAAAGCTCTATAAGGAAGCAGTGGCGTTCCCTCTGTAACGTCGGACGGCGGTTGAAAAACGAAAAAGAAAAAGCGGCGGGAATCTCCCTCCGCTTTTGACGTGCGGCGCATATGCGGGGACCATTGTCCGCCGTTATAGATCAGGCTTTGTTGAATATTGGCCCTTCACAGCCTCATGGGAGTCTCACCTCTGCCGGGTCCTCCGCCAGCTCCGTAGAGAAGTATCATTATCCTCAGGCCTGTCATCGCCACGGAAGGGAGCAGCCCTTCCTTTGCGGCACTGGATTCTCGCAACCCCTTTCGAGGCCTCGCGTACATGCCGTGCGGCTCATCAGCCTGATTAACGTACCTGATGATCTGTATATTCAGTTTTCAAGGAGCATCGAAGAGATGCTCCCTGTCGGGTAGGAGAACCCCTTCACCATACTTGGACAAAGGGGTGCCGTTTTGGGGGGTGTTTTGAAGAAAAAATCAAAAAAAATATTTGAGGCACAAAAAAAGAGCCAACTGCATCAAGCAATTGACTCTGAGTTTCGTTATTTGATTGTAAGGATTGTCAGCGACAAACTGGAATTTGTCTCCTAGAAGCGTTTTACGAATAAATGATCTGTACCACCACCATAGTTGACTATATCTTTGAGATATGTATATCCGTAGTGTTCATATAGTCCGAAAAACCCTGCAGGAATATAGCTCCTGTCAAACCCGTTGTCTTTTAGGTATCTGTTAGCATATGCAATCAATTCGCCACTGATCTTCCGACCACGATATTCCTCGGAAACAAAAATGCAGGATACCCATGGATAGATATCTGGAAGTGGATAATAATCTGTTTTCATAGTAGACGCCATTCCAACAATCTTCCCATCTATAATTGCTGCAAACATTGTTTCCCAGTCTTCAAATTCCCAGGCGCAGATCATCTTGGCAATATGCTCTTTAACCTCAATCCAGGAACAGCTTTCCACAAATAATAAAAGCTTCTGAGCAAGGTCTGTATCCTTATCAACCTTACGGATCATCATCAACCTCCTTTAAATCCCGATTTTGCGTCATCCCGACAAACTTGAAGTTATAAATCTCTTTTCACCATCACGACATCTTCGTTCTGATACTCGATATCGAATCCGTTCTTCAAAAACAGTTTATAAGATGGATTATCGGCTGCGATATCATCATGAAGCACAGGAATGCCATTG